>NZ_CAMBTS010000004.1 GCF_945870625.1 Novosphingobium sp. Chol11
GCAATCGCGGATGGAACGGCAATCGCTATGGCTTTGCGGGCAACGGCGGCTTCCGCGCCTGGGACAACGGCTGGCGGCGGGATCGCCGCTATGACTGGTATGGCTGGCGCAACAGCCACCGCAATTTCTTTCGCGGCGGCTTCTACAACGCGCCGTTTCGCGGCTATTCCTACAGCCGGCTGAGCATCGGGATTTTCCTCGGATCGGCGTTTTATGATCAGCGGTACTGGATCAACAATCCGTGGGACTATCACCTGCCTGATGCCTATGGCCCCTATCGCTGGGTGCGCTACTTCAACGATGCGATCTTGGTCGACACCTTTACCGGCGAAGTGGTCGATGTGATTACCAACTTCGACTGGTGACCCTGCCTGAGCGAATGGTCCCCGCGCCCCTGCGCCGGCAGGGGCGCGGGGAGCTGTTCGCGTTGGGCGGGACCGAGACCTTGCAGCATTTGCCGCAGTGCGCCATGACACCGCCTGATCATGGTTCTCAAACGCCGCACAATGCATGCCGATCCAGACAGCCTGGCGCTGAAGAGCATGGGCAAGGCGGTCTGCGCGCGGCTTGATCTCGATCCGGCGGCTTATCGCCTCCCGGTCGAAGGATTGTCGATCTATGGCGTGGGCGGTTTTCTCTCCGCCAGCGAATGCGCGCGCCTGATCGAGATGGTCGATGCGGTGGCGGTGCCCTCGCCCACGTATCATGGCAACAGCGACGGCGGGCGCACCAGCTTCAGCGGCGATGTCGATCCATCGGCGCCCTTCATCCGCATGCTACAGCGACGGATCGACGATCTTCTGGGCATCGATCCAGCCTGCGGCGAAACCTTGCAAGGGCAGCGCTATACGCCCGGCCAGCAATTTCGCGCGCACTTCGATCATTTCGACCAGAGCGCCGCCTATTGGCCGGGCGAGCAGGCCCGCGGCGGCCAGCGCAGCTGGACCGCGATGGCGTATCTGAACGACGTCGAAGAAGGCGGCAGCACCGACTTTCCCAAGCTTGGCCTGTCGGTCGCGCCGCAGGTCGGCGCGCTGCTGGTCTGGGACAACATGAGCCCGAACGGCACCCCCAATCCGCTCAGCCTCCACGCCGGGATGCCTGTGATCAAGGGCACGAAGTATGTCGTGACCAAGTGGTATCGGGTGCGGCCATGGGCTTGAATTGCTCGTCCGCTCTGAAACCCGTGCGGGTTCTGCTGGCCGCCTTGATGATCGGCGGGGCGGGCAGCGCCGGCGCAGGGCAACAGCCGGGACCGCCGCGCGCCGCGCTCGATAGTCCGGCCAGTATGCCGGCAGCGCCGAGCGATGCCGGGCGGCAATTGGCGCAACTGTTTTTCGAGACCATCCGCGCCGAGCGCGCGCTCGATCCGATCGGCGCGCTCGAACGCGGCGACCGGGTTGATCCGGCGCATTTCCGGCTCATGTTCAAGCGCGAGTTGGCGCAACGGCGGCGCGCGCTCAACGCCGCCGCGTTGCAGCGGCTTGCGGCGATCGACCGCGGCGCGCTGAGCGAGGCGCAGCGCATTTCCTACGATGTGTTTCGCGCCGGGCAGGAAAGCACTGCGGCCGACTTGTCGCCGGCCATCGAGGCGATGGAGGCGGTCATGCCGTTCAACCACTTCGGCGGATTTCCGGTCGAGTTTCCGGGGCAAGTCGCCGCCGATTCGGCCATGCCGCTCGAAACGCGGGCAGACTTTCAATTGCGGTTGGCGCTACTTCGGGCGCTGCCCGGCGTGTTTGCCGATGCGATTGCGCGGTTTCGCGAAGGGATGGCCGCAGGCGTGCTCGAGCCGCGTGTGACAGTGCGCAACATGATCGCCCAAATCGACGCGGTGCTGGCCGAGCCGGTGGGCCGCTCGCCCTTTACCAGCCCTGCAGGGCAAGTTCCGCGCCGGTTTGGCCGCGCCGAACAGCAGCGGCTCGCGCTCGATTTCAGCGCGGCGACCCGCACGAAAGTCTATCCCGCCTACCGCGCCTTGCGCCGCTTTCTGGCGGAGGAATACTTGCCCGCTGCGCGCGAAACCGCCGGGTTGGTGGATTTACCCGGCGGCCCGCGCCTTTATCGCGCGCTGATCGCCCGCCATACCACGATCAACCTCGATCCCGATGCCGTGCACCAGCTTGGCCTGTCCGAAGTGGCGCGGATCCAGCGCGCGATGGAAGCGGTCAAGCGCGAGCTTGGATTTGCAGGGCCCCTGCCCGCCTTCTTTGATGCCATCCGCACCGATCCGCGTTTTCATCCCGCCAGCGCGGCCGAGCTTGAGCGCGGCTTTCGCAGCGTTGGCAAACAAGTCTCGCTGCTGGCGCCCGACTATTTTCTGCATCTCCCGCGCACCCCGCTCAAGATCGTGCCCTACGCCTCGTTCCGCGCGCGCTTCGATGCCGGCGGAAGCTATGGCCAAGGCTCGGCAGATGGCCGCCAGCCGGGGATTTTTTACTTCAATACTTACGATTTCAAGAGCCGCTTTCTGAGCGGCATCACCACGCTTTATCTGCACGAAGGGGTGCCGGGCCACCATTTCCAGATCAGTCTGGCGCAGGAAAACGCAAAGCTGCCCGACTTCCAGCGGTTTAGCGGCAACACCGCGTTCGACGAAGGCTGGGCGCTCTATGCCGAGACGCTGGGCTATGAAATGGGGCTCTACAAGGACCCGTTGCAGCACTGGGGTACTTTGGACGATGAGATGCTGCGCGCGATGCGGCTGGTGGTCGACACCGGGATCCACGCGCAGGGGTGGAGCCGCGAACGGGCGATTGCCTATATGCTGGCCAATTCGGGGATGGGCCGGAGCGACGCCATCGCCGAAGTGGAACGCTACATCGCCAATCCCGGCCAGGCGCTGGCCTACAAGATCGGCGCAATGACCATCCAGCGGCTGCGCGCCAAGGCCGAGCAGCAGCTGGGCAAGCGGTTCGATATCCGCGCCTTCCACGACGCGGTGCTGAGCAGCGGGGCTTTGCCGATGCCCGTGCTGGAGGGCAAGATCGACCGCTGGCTTGCCGCTCAGGCGTCCGCGCTGGCCCCCGCTCAGGCCCCCGCCAGCGCCTCGGCAATCAGGGCGCGGGTGCTTGCCACCCCATAAAGCGCGATGAAGCTGCCCATGCGCGGGCCTTGCGAAGAGCCGAGCAGCGTTTCGTAAAGCGCCTTGAACCAATCGCGCAGCGACTCAAATTCGTACTGCGGGTCTTTGCCGATGGCGTAGACCATGGTCTGGATGTCTTCTGCAGATGCGGCCTCATCGGCACTGGTCAGCGCGGCATCGAGCGCGGCCAGCGCGGCGGCCTCGTTGGGAAGCGGCGCGCGGCGCTGCAGCGTGGGGGCGACGAAATCGCGGTTATAGTCCAGCGCGCAAGTGACCAGCGTATCGAGCGCAGGGTGCGCCGCCGGATCGGCATCGGCGATATAATTGCCCAGATACGACCAGACTTGCGCGCGGGTGGCCTTGGCGCCGAGCACGCCGACAAGGTTGAGCAGCAAGCCGAACGTGACCGGCAAGGCATCGCCCGCGCCGCCCGCATAGCCATTGGTGCGCAGCAGATGCCAGACAGGGTTGCCCAATTGCTGATCGAGCGGCTGCTCGGCCAGCTTTTCGCGGAACTGCCAATATTCATCGACCGCGCGCGGGATGATCCCGACATGCAGCGACTTGGCACTCTTGGGCTCGCGGAAAAGGTAGAAGCCGAGGCTTTCCTCGCTGCCATAGGCGAGCCATTGTTCGATGGTGAGGCCATTGCCCTTGGACTTGGAGATCTTCTCGCCGTTCTCGTCGTTGAACAGCTCGTAGATCAGCCCTTCCGGCCGCCGTCCGCCAAGCACAGCGGCGATCTTGCCCGATTGCGTGACGCTGTCGGTCAAATCCTTGCCGCACATCTCGTAGTCGACGCCGAGCGCGGTCCAGCGCATCGCCCAATCGACTTTCCATTGCAGCTTCGACCGCCCGCCAAGCACCGATTGCTCGATCACTTCGCCGGTCATGTCGGTGAAGCGGATGATCCCGGCGGCAGCATCGACCACCTCGACCGGCACTTGCAGCACCTGATGATTGGTCGGCGAGATCGGCAGGACGGGCGAATAAGTCTTGCGGCGTTCCTCGCGCAGGGTGGGCAGCATGATGCCCATGATCGCCTCGAAATGCATCAGCACATTGATCAGCGCCGCATCGAAGCCGCCCGCGTTGTAGTGATCGCTCGCCGAGATGAATTCATAATCGAAGCCGAACCGATCCAGAAAATCGCGCAGCATTGCGTTGTTGTGATGCGCGAAACTTTCGAAGCGATCGAAGGGATCGGGAATGCGACTGAGCGGATGGCCGATATGCGCCGCGAGCAGCCCCTGGTTGGGCACGTTGTCGGGCACTTTGCGCAGCCCGTCCATGTCATCCGAAAAGGCGACCAACCGGGTGGGATGGCCCCCTGTCAGCGCTTCATAGGCGCGGCGCACGAACGTGGTGCGCAAAACCTCTTGAAAGGTGCCGATATGCGGCAGACCCGAGGGGCCATAGCCGGTTTCGAACACGACGGGCACGAGGTTGCCAGCGCCGTCGCGCTTGCCGCCGGGAAAGCGCTTGGCGATCTTGCGCGCTTCTTCGAAAGGCCAGGCCTTGGAGCTCTGCGCGGCGGCGATGAGGTCTTGCCCGGGCGCTTCGTGGACGAGCGAATCTGCGGTGGTCATAGCCCCTGCTCTTTCACGGCTGCGTTCATCTTGCGCAAGGAAAAGCTTTCTAAGTTGACATAGTTGACACAGTCCAGAGCACAAACTCCGGGGGCCTGAGAAACCACGCACAGAGCCCCCCAGGCGAAGCCAGAACACTGCAAATACTGGGTTTCCGGGCTGAACATGGGCGGGACTTAGCATGTTCTGGCGCTGTAGGAAAACCGCGCAGGAATTCGGTAACGGCTCGGTGCTAAGAACTGCGAGCGCCGTGCCGCTTTGCCTGAGCAGAGAGCCGCGAAGCGCAGGAGGCCGCGATGGACAGACCGCCGGTGATGATCGATCCTGAACTGGATGCCATTCTGCGCCGCGAGATGATGACCGGCGAGCGCATCCTGTGGCGCGGCCAGCCCAATCCGCACAAGCTCTATGCCGCGTTCGGGCTATGGTTGTTTGCGATTCCATGGACGGTGTTTGCGCTGTTCTGGGAGAGCATGGCGCTGATGATGCTGTGGGGCGGCGGCACCAAGACGCCGGCCGCGATCACATGGTCCTTCGGCATCGTGTTTCCGCTGTTCGGCCTGCCGTTCATCGTGATCGGATTTTACATGCTGGCGACCCCGTTCAAGGCGATCGCCAAGGCCAAGCGCACGATCTTCGCGTTGACCGACCGGCGCGTGCTGAGCGTGACAGCAGGCAAGAGCCGCGAGAGCGCCAGTGTCATGCTCGATCAGATGGGGCCGTTCAAGGTAAAGGCGGGCAGCGACGGCTATGGCAGCCTTGCCATCCAGACCGGCAGCTCGGTCGACAGCGACGGCGACCGGATCACCGAGACGTTCCTGATCGCCGGGGTTCCCGATGTCTCGCGGCTGGAGGGATTGCTCCTCGAACAACGTGCGCGGCTGGCGGGCGGGCGCGGCGCGGCGGCCTGATCGCTTGCGGGCCCCCTGATGGAAGGGCGGAACAAGGCAAGCTCCCATGGGTTAAAGGACCATTGGAGAGCATTTCCTATGGCCAGATTTTTACCCGGCAAACCGCCCAAAGGTCCGCGCAAAGCCCCGCACATCAGCACCGAAGACGTGCGCGCTGGAAGCACGCCGCATATCGTCCGTTATGTGCTGGCATTCAGCCTGCTGCTGGCGGTCCTCGCCATGTCTGCGGTCTGGATTATCCCGGCCGTCGCCCGCTGAGTCCACCCGCTGAGTCCACCCGAGACCGAGCGCCGCGTTAAGCAAAACTGCTGACTGTCAGCGCTACTTGCGCAGGTATATGCTTTGCTTTGGCCGTGCACCGGTCAATACGCGCATAGTCCCTAATTTGAGCGGTCTGCGCGCAAGAAGACAAGGACAATGTCATGTCAATCGAACTCCCCCCCCTGCCCTTTGCCGATGATGCGCTTGAGCCGCATCTGTCGGCGCACGCGCTGATGCTGCATCACGACAAGCATCACGCCAACTATGTCGCCAAGCTCAATGCTCTGGTTGAGAACGGGCCGCTGGCCGCGTTGCCGCTGGAGGAGATCATCCATGCCAGCGAAGATGACCTTGCCAGAAAGGACATCTACAACAACGCAGCGCAAGCTTGGAACCATGCCTTCTTTTGGAACTCGCTGAGTGCGGACGGGGCCGATAGGCCGGGAGGCTCGCTTGCCGCCGCCATCGACAAGGATTTTGGCAGCCTGGCCGCCTTCAAGGAAGCTTTCACCAAAGTGGCAGTCGGCGCTTTCGGTTCGGGCTGGATCTGGCTGGTAAGCGAGGCGGGCAAGCTGGCCATCATCAAGACGAGCAACGCCGAAACCCCGGTGGGTTCGCACCGCGTGCCGCTCGCGACGCTCGATGTGTGGGAACACGCCTATTACGTCGATTACGAAAACCGGCGGCCCGCCTATGTTAAGGCGTTTCTCGACAAGCTGATCAACTGGAACTTCGCCGCACGCAATCTGGACATGGCGCTGGTTGCCTGAGCGGGACGCGAAAATGCGGTGACGCCTTTCGGCGACACCGCATCCTCGTGGAGGAGCGCTTCAATTCAGGAGGCGGCTTCGCCGGGTGTTTGGGACACCATGCCCGGCGCGGGGAGAATTACTTCAGAAGGGACAGGACATTCTGCTGCGCCTGATTGGCCTGCGCGATCATCGCGGTGGAGGCCTGGCTCAGGATCTGCGCTTTGGCCATCATTGTCGTTTCGGCCGAATAATCGGTATCGAGGATGCGGCTGCGCGCATCGGACAAGTTGGTGACGTTGTCGTTGAGGTTGTTGACCGCCGATTCAAGGCGGTTCTGGCCGGCACCGAACGAGGCGCGCGCGGCGTTGACGGCAACAAGCGAGTCATCGACGTTGTCGATCGTGGTGCTGGCCAGCGCTGAGGTCGAGACATCGAGCGCCTGTGTGGCGGCGGCGGGATCATAGACCACGTTGCCGGTACCGAACATCTTCGAGCCGTCCATCGCCTTGCTGACGAGATCGACAGTGTCGGTCGTTTCCGAGCCGGTCTGGATCGAGAACAGCGTATCGTCTGCGCCTGCGGCGGCAGGCGCTGCGGGCGTCACGGTGAACAGCATGCTGCCGTTGAACTTGGCCTTTGACAGCACGTCGCTGATCTGGCCGGTGATGTTTGACACTTCCGATTGCATCGCGTCGCGGTCGGACTGCTGATAGGTTTCCGACTTCGCTTGGACGGCCAGTTCGCGCACACGCTGGAGCATCGCGGTCACTTCGTTGAGCGCACCGTCGGCGGTCTGCGCGAAGCTGATACCGTCGTTGGCATTGCGGATACCCTGGCCCATGCCCTTGATCTGCGCGGTCATCGTGGTGGTGATGGCGAGCCCTGCGGCATCGTCCTTCGCACCGTTGATGCGCTTGCCGGTAGAGAGGCGCTCCATCGCGATGCCGGACATCTTGGCGGCAGTGTTGGAGGCGTTTGTCGCCTTGATCGCGCTGATATTGGTGTTGATTACTGCCATGATCCCATTCTCCACTAGCGGGCCGCCGAAGCGCAAACCCGGTTGAAATCCCGAGGAGTAGGACGGCTGGCCCGCAAGTGGTTTAACCGTGCAGATGGTTAAGACAGGTTTCATCGGCATGCGGATGAATGCCTATGGGAAAAGCAGCGGCGCGGCCCGGCGGGCGCTTGCTCCGTGCGGCTTTTGCCTTCAGGGTCAAGCCATGTCGGCCGCCGCCCTTCCCGCATTGCACGCCAGCCACGGCGGATGCTGGATGCGCGATGCGCAGGGCAGAATGGCCGGGAGCACGCGCCCCATCGGCAAGGGCGAGGCGATCACCGCAGCGGCAGATGCGCCGCTGCTGATGCTCAACGCGCCGCTGGTGGCGAGCCGGCTGGGCTATCCTGATCTGGCGGGGCTCGATCTGCTGGAGCTGTTTGCCTTCATCCACCCCGCCCGCTTCATGGTGCCCACACCCAAAGGGCTGGCGCATGCGCTCGATCTGCCCGAACCGGCCAGCGACGATGCGGTGCCGGCCCTGTTGCAAACCGCCGCCGCGGCGCTGCTCGCGACGTGCGACGACCCGCTGTGGGGCGCGCGGGAGGGAGCGTGGAGCGCGCTGCAATCGCTGGCGCGGCTGCACTGGGGCTGGACCGATTTGCTGGCACAGCGCATCCGCAGGCCCGAGCGCGCCGAGCGCTGGCTGTTTGCCCGGCTGCCGGAATGGGAGGATGCGCCCGAGCGGCCGCAGCCCGCGCAGATTGTGCTCGAGGATGGCGAGATTGCCGGGCGGCTGGCCGAGCTGACCGGCAGCGGCGCGGAAACGCGCGCCGGGCAGCAAGACTATGCCCGCGCGGCGGGCGCAATGTTTGCCCCGCGCCGCGCGGTGCACCAGCCGCATATCCTGCTGGCGCAGGCGGGAACGGGCACCGGCAAGACGCTGGGCTATCTCGCCGCCGCATCCCTGTGGGCGCAGCGCAGCGGCGGGACGGTGTGGGTTTCGACCTTCACCAAGGCCTTGCAGCGCCAGCTGCGCCGCGAGAGCCGCCGTGCGTTTCCGGAAGTTCGTGACGGCAAGCCGCCGGTGGTGGTGCGCAAGGGCCGCGAGAATTACCTCTGCCTGCTCAATCTGGAAGATGCGCTGCAGGGCGGATTTACCGGGCGGGCGGCGATCATGGCGCAACTGGTGGCGCGCTGGGCCGCCTATAGCCAGGATGGCGACATGATCGGCGGCGATCTGCCCGGCTGGCTCGGCACGCTGTTTCGCCGCCGGGGGATCGCAGCGCTGACCGACCAGCGCGGCGAATGCGTTTATGCCGGGTGCCCGCATTACCGCAAATGCTTCATCGAGCGCGCGGCGCGGGCATCGGCGCAGGCCGAGCTGGTCATCGCCAACCATGCGCTGGTGATGGTCAATGCCGCGCGCGCCAGTGGGATCCGGGGCAGCGATGCGGCGCAGCGGCCGACGCGCATCGTGTTCGACGAAGGGCACCATGTGTTCGAAGCGGCAGATGCGATGTTTGCCGCCGCGCTCACCGGGGCGGAAACGATCGAGCTGCGCCGCTGGGTGATCGGGCCGGAGAGCAAATCGCGCGGGCGGCGGCGCGGGCTGGCCGCAAGGCTGGCCGATGTAGCAAGCTACGACGAGGAAGGCGCGCGCGCGATCGGGCAGGCGCGCAATGCGGCAGAGGCTCTGCCCGGCGATGGCTGGCTGGCGCGGATGAGCGAAGGCGCCCCTTATGGCCCGATCGAGACGCTGCTTGCCGCCACGCGCACGCTGGTGCTGGCGCGCGACGAGAGCGGCGGGCAGGACGCAGGCTATGGGCTGGAGACCGAAGCCGCCGAACTGGGCGGCGCTTACATCGAAATTGCGGGGCATGCGCAGGAAGCGCTGGAGGCGCTGCGTCAGCCGCTGGTGCGGCTGGGGCTACGGCTCGAAGCGTTGATGGCCGACGGGCCGGACTGGCTCGACGGACCGGCGCGCGCGCGGATCGAAGGCGCGCGCGGCGCGATTGGCTGGCGCGCCGATCTGCTGGCCGGATGGATCGCGCTGCTGGCGCGGCTCGGCGGGCCGGGCGACCCCGACTTTGTCGACTGGCTGGCGCTCGACCGCTCGGATGGGCGCGAATGGGATGTCGGGCTGCACCGGCGCTATCTCGATCCGATGAAGCCGTTTGCCGCCGCCGTGCTCGCGCCTGCGCACGGGGTGATGATGACCAGCGCCACCTTGCGCGACGGGCATGACTGGGACAGCGCGATTGCGCGCAGCGGCGCGGGCTATCTCGACGTCACGCCGCAGCTGTTTGCCGCCGACAGCCCGTTCGATTATGCGAGCCAGGCCGAAGTGCTGATCGTGACCGACGTGCCCAAGGGCGATATCCCGGCGCTGGCGGCGGCTTATGCGCAACTGATCGAGGCGGCGGGCGGCGGCGCGCTGGGTCTGTTTACCGCGATCCGGCGGCTGCGCGCGGTGAATGGGCGGATCGCCGACCGGCTGGCGCGCGGCGGGCTGGCGCTGTTTGCCCAACATGTCGACCCCATCGACACGGGCACGCTGGTCGACATTTTCCGCGACGATCCGCGCGCTTCGTTGCTGGGCACCGACGCGCTGCGCGACGGGGTCGATGTGCCGGGCCATTCGCTGCGGCTGGTGGTGATGGAGCAAGTGCCCTGGCCCAAGCCTTCGATCCTGCACCGCGCGCGGCGGCTGGCCGCCTCGGCAAGAGGGGGCGGCCAAGCCCACGATGACCATATCATCCGGGCGCGGCTGGCGCAGGCCTTTGGCCGCCTGATCCGCACGCGTACCGACCGCGGGCATTTCGTGGTGCTGTCGTCGGCTTTCCCCTCGCGCCTGCTCAGCGCGTTTCCGGCGGGAACACCGGTTCATCGCTTAACGCTCGATGCGGCTTTACAACGCGTGTCGGGCGGTGTTTCTGCGCGCGAGACTGCGCTGCCCCATGAATCGCGCGCCGAGAAAGAAGGGCCTTGACCGTGAAGACCCTCGCCCTGTTTCGCCATGCCAAATCGGACTGGTCCGATGCGCGCGCGCGCGATTTCGACCGGCCGCTCAATGCGCGCGGGCTTCGCGGCGCGCTGGCGATGGGGCAACACATCATGGCCGGCGGCTGGCACTTCGACCGGGTGATCGCCTCGCCCGCCGTGCGCGTGGCCGAAACGATCGAACAGGCGAGCAAGGCGTGGGGCCGCAGCTTTCCAGTCGAGTGGGACCGGCGGATCTATCTGGCGAGCTCGGCAACGCTGATCGATCTGCTGCGCGAAGTGGGCGGCGATCCGGCCAGCGTGCTGATGGTCGGACACAATCCCGGGCTGGAAGACCTGATATTCGATCTGGTGCCGCAGGATAGCGCCAATCCGCTGCGCGCCGAAGTCGAGATCAAGTTTCCCACCGCGACATTTGCGGTGATGGAGCTGGCCATCGAGCGTTGGGACCAGCTCGCCGAGCGCTGCGCCCGGCTGACCCACCTGACCCGCCCGCGCGACCTCGATCCCGAACTGGGGCCGGACCTGAACGATTAAGCGCAAGTTGGCAGTGCGCTAGCCGCTTGCGGCCCATTTTGACGGCCTCCCCAGCAAAGACGTTCACACTGCACATGTTGAAAATATTTGACATTGGCTGGATCGATGCCATCTATGTAGAAGATATTTTACATAGGGGGGATTGATGACATTTCGTGAACGCTCAGCATGGGTGATGAGCTGCATGCTCATTCTGGTCGGCGGATTTTACCTCAAGCTGGTGATCGGGGATGGCGTCCCCCCATCCGCTGCGGCTATTCCCTTGGTGCTTTTCACCGTCGTTCTGTCGATCGCAGCGCAAATTGTTCTGGCGCTCATGTCTCCTCGCGAAACGTCCACCCCCGCAGACGAACGCGAGCGGCTGGTGATCGACAAGGCAGCCCATTTCTCATCTTATGTCTTGCCAACCGGCGTCGTCGCGGGCCTTGGCTGGTTTATGGCCTCGCAAGACGGGATGGCGCTGTTTCACATCGCCCTGACATCGCTGGTTGTCGGTCAGATCATTGAATATGGCATGCAGATTTTCCTGCTTCGCTCCAAAGTTTGATCCATGGGAAAGCCACCCCCAATCACGAACCGGGTCCGCGAACTTCGCGAGGCGCATGGCCCGATGAGCCAGGCAGCCTTGGGAGAAGCGGTCGGCGTTACCCGCCATACGATCATCGCAATCGAGCAAGCTCGTTATTCACCTAGCCTCGAAACCAGCTTCCGCATTGCACGGGTATTCAATGTCGGACTTGAAGACGTTTTTGGTTGGGAAGGCGATTAGAGACCGATCTTCCTTTAGGTCGGTGTCGCATGCGAATTCGCTCAGGATGCGTGTTCCAGAATGGACGCAGCTTGGGCCAGCGCCGCGCTTATTCGTCAAGCGCGGCGTTGAGCCGGTCGTGAATGCCTTCGAGATGGCCACGCAGCACGCGCAGCGCGGTGATGATCTCCTGCACTTCGGGCTCGGCGGCAGCTCGTTCAGGCGGATCGGAGGCCGCAGGCGCAGCCAGCACTGGAGCGTTGAACGGGGCCTGCGCGTCTTCGTAGACCGCGGCCTTCGTCTTAGCCGTGCCCGCTCCCTGGCCCGCTCCCTCGCCCCCCGCCTCAATCGCGAGCCGCGCGCCGCGGATAGTGTAACCCTCGCAGTGCAGCAGGCGATCAATCTCGCAGATCAGGGCGATATCTTCGGTTCGGTAGTATCGCCGCCCGCCGGCACGGGTGAGCGGGCGGAGCATCGGAAACTGCTCCTCCCAATAGCGCAGGACATGGTGCTTGATGCCGAGCGCTTTGGCGACCTCGCCAATCGTGCGCAGCGCGCCAGTCTCCTTGCCATCATCGAAAACCGATCGATTGCTGCTGGAAGGAACCGGATTTTCCATATTCTAGCGCGTGATCATTCGACTTCGGCGATCCGTTCCTTGAGCATCTGGCTCGCCCGGAAGGTCATGACCCGGCGCGGGGTGATGGGCACTTCGACGCCGGTTTTCGGATTGCGGCCCAGTCGCTCGGACTTGTCGCGCAGAATGAAGGTGCCAAAGCCGGAAATCTTGACGTTTTGCCCCTGCGCCATGGCATTGCTCATATGTTCAAGAATACCTTCGACCAGATCAAGCGAGTCTGCCCGGCTCAGGCCGACTCTGCGATTGATGCTGTCTGCCAGATCGGCTCGCGTAAGAGCCCCAACCGTACGCATTTCCAAACTTCTCCCCACGACGACGAATGCGAGAGGGAGCTTGTTAAACCGTTTTTAACCGTTGGCAAGATAGTGACCGGACCTATAACGATTGATATGTAAGGAAAAAATACAAATCACCGAAATCGATTGCAGGATTTACAAGCGCACCAAGCTGGCACCCCAGGTGAAGCCGCCGCCCATCGCCTCAAACACTACCAGATCGCCCGGCTTGATCCGGCCGTCGCGCACCGCGACATCGAAGGCCAGCGGCACCGAGGCGGCGCTGGTATTGGCATGGCGGTCCACCGTGACGACCAGCTTTTCAGGCGCAAGGCCAAGCTTGCGCGCGGTCGCCTCAAGGATGCGCAGATTGGCCTGATGCGGCACTACCCAATCGATATCGCCGGGCGAAATTCCCGCAGCATGCAGCACTTCTTCAAGAACCGCAGCGAGATTGACCACCGCATGGCGAAAGACCTCGCGCCCTTTCATCCTGAGCTTGCCGACCGTTCCGGTCGTCGAAGGCCCGCCATCGACATAGAGCAACTGGTTGTAAGCGCCATCGGCATGAAGCCGCGAGGCGATGATTCCCGGCGAGGCGGGATCGGTCTCATCGACTTCGCCCGCTTCGAGCACTACCGCGCCCGCGCCATCGCCGAACAGCACGCAAGTGCCGCGATCCTCCCAATCGAGCAGACGGCTCATCGTCTCGGCGCCGATGACCAGCGCGCGGCGCGCACCGCCAGTGCGCAGCATCGCGTCCGCCGTCGCCAGCGCATAGAGAAAGCCCGAACAGACCGCCGCGACATCGAACGCGATCCCGCCGCGGCAGCCGATGGCATTCTGGACGATCGTGGCCGTGGCCGGAAAAGTCTGATCCGGGGTGGTGGTGGCCAGCACGATCAGATCGATCGATGCGCCCTCCATCCCAGCCGCTTCCAGCGCGCGCTGGGCGGCCAGAATCGCAAGGCTGGCGGTGGTTTCGCCCTCCCCCGCCAGATAGCGATTGCGGATGCCAGTCCGCTCGGTGATCCAGGCGTCGGTGGTATCGACCAGCGCCGCAAGCTCGTCGTTGGAAACGGCGCGAACGGGGAGCGCCGAACCGCTGCCCCGGACCAGCGAACGCACGATCATGCGGCCGGTTCCGCAGTTTGCGGGCTTCTGCGCAAGGCGACATTGGCCGAACGCTGAAGATCGGCAGCGATACGCTCGGTCAGGTTTTCGGCCAGCAGGCGGGCAGTGACATCGACCGCATGCGCCACGCCCAGTGCCGTGGCCCCGCCGTGGCTTTTCACGACAATGCCATTGAGCCCCAGAAACACCGCGCCATTATGATTGTTGGGATCGAGGTGATGCTTGAGCAGCTCGGTCGCGGGCCGGGAGATCAGAAAGCCGAATTTGGAGCGCAGCGAGCTGGCAAAGCTGCGCTTGAGCAGATCGGCGACGAACCGCGCTGCGCCCTCCATCGCTTTCAAGGCGATATTGCCGGAAAACCCGTCGGTCACGGCCACGTCAAAATCCCCGCGTGACAGCTTGTCCGCTTCGATGAAGCCGTCAAAGCTGAATTCCAGCCGCAGCGCCGCTTCTTTCAGCAGCGCGGCGGCTTCGCGCAGTTCGCCGGTGCCCTTGGTTTCCTCCGACCCGATATTGAGCAGGCGCACGCGCGGATTTTCGAGCCCGTTGACAATCCGCGCATAAGCCGCGCCCATGATCGCAAACTGCACCAGATTGCGCGCATCGCATTCGGCATTCGCGCCGAGATCGAGCATGATCAGATCGTGCTTGCCCAAGGTCGGCATCAAGGCGGCCAGCGCCGGGCGATCGATTCCGGGCACCATGCGCAGCGCCACTTTGGCCATCGCCATCAAGGCGCCGGTGTTGCCCGCGCTAACCGCCGCGCCCGCCTCGCCGCGCTTCACCGCGTCGATGGCGAGGCCCATGGAGGTCGTTTTTGCGCGGCGCAGCGCCTGTGTCGGCTTTTCATCGCCGCTGACGACATCGGGCGCATGAAGGATTTCGGATGCTGCGCGCAGATTGGGATGGCGGGAAAGCGCCTGCTTTATCCGCTCTTCATCGCCGACCAGCAGGATTTTGAACTGATCATGGCGCGTGCGCGCAAGCGCGGCACCTTCGACCATGACACGCACGCCTTCATCGCCGCCCATCGCGTCAACGGCGATACGCGGCAATGTCATAGTCGGCGCTTCTCCCTTAGTCGGACGTCAAAGGCCGACAGCGATGATCTCACGGCCATTATAGTGGCCACAGGCACCGCAGAGCATATGCGGACGCTTCAGTTCGCCGCAATTGCTGCATTCGTGGAAAGCATCGACCTTCAGCGCATCGTGGCTGCGGCGCATGCCACGGCGTGACGGCGAGGTCTTTCGTTTGGGGACGGCCATTGCGGCACCTGTTCCTGATCTAAGGGTCGTTATGTTTTGATGGCGATAGGCAAAACCAGCACCGCACACAACCCCTGTGCGCGCGCGCGGTGGGACTACATAGCAAACTGGAATCGCCCGTCGCAGGCGAAGCGCGCGTATACGTAATTTTGGGTGCTTTGCAAGCTTGGGAAGGCTACCAACGAAATTCGAGGGGCGAGCGGCGACCACATCGGGGCCGCGCCGAGGAAAACAAGGCCGATACGATGATCCTGACCACCACACTCTGCGCCGGTGCCGCTGCGGCCATTCTGAATATCTGGCTGGGCCTGCGCATCGGCCAACTTCGCACCACCCTCAAGATATCCATCGGCGATGGCGGCAGCGAACCGCTGGTGCGGCGGATGCGCGCGCAGGCCAATTTCATCGAAAACGCGCCCTTGGTGCTCTTGCTGATCGCCGCGATCGAGCTGGCCCGCCCGGGCGACACGGTGCTGATGGCCATCGCCGCGATCTTCACCGTGGGCCGCGTGCTGCACGGACTTGGCATGGATGGCGGCGCGCTGGCGGCGGGGCGGATGATCGGCACGCTTTCGACGCTGCTGGTTCAGCTGGCGCTGGCGATCTGGGCGGTCAAGATCGCGCTGGGCTACTGATCAGCCGAGCACGTAGTCACTCACATAACCGTTGGTCTTGCGCTCTTGGCCAAAGGTGCTGGTGGGGCCGTGGCCGGGCACGAAGGTGATGTCGTTGCCCAGCGGCCAGAGCTTTTGCGTGATCGAATCGATCAAATCCTGATGATTGCCCAGCGGAAAATCGGTGCGGCCGATCGAGCCTTGAAAGATGACATCGCCGACAATCGCAAAGCGTGACGGCTGGTGGACGAATACCACGTGGCCGGGAGTGTGGCCCGGGCAGTGGATCACATCGAGCACGAGATCGCCCAGCGTGACAGTGTCGCCATCTTGCAGCCAGCGGTCCGGCTCGAAAATCTCGCCGTGAATGCCCCAGCGCTTGCCATCGTCGGCCAGCTTGTTGATCCAGTAGCGATCCGCCTCGTGCGGGCCCTCGATCGGCACGCCCAGTTCGCGCGCCAGCACCCCGGTGCTGCCGCAATGATCGATGTGGCCGTGCGTCACCAGCAGCTTTTCGATGGTGACGCCAGAGCGCGCGATGGCGAGCTTCAGCTTGTCTAGATCGCCGCCCGCATCGATGAACGCGCCGCGCATGGTCTTGGTGCACCACACCAGCGTGCAATTCTGCTGGAGCTGGGTGACGGGGATGATCGCCACTTTGAAGGGCGGTTGCTGGGTTTCGGTCATGGCGCGAACTTGGCGATGGTGGGCGCGGAAGGCAAGAGTTGTTGGACTAAAGCCGCCCGCCCTTCCACACCACGCGGCCGACGATGGTGGTGTCGCGTTCGGGCCGCTCGCTACGCGGATAGGCGGGGTTGTCGCTGATCACGCGCAAGAGGCCGGCCGGGCCCGCCTCGATCCGCTTGACCAGCAGGACATCGTCGAGCCGGATGACGTGGATGCCGGCGCGCATCGCGGTGAGGCTGCGATCGACGATGATCTCGTCGCCATCGCGCAAGGTCGGCTCCATCGAATCGCCCTCGACCTCGACAACGCTGAGCGTGGCAGGATCGAGCCCCAGCCGCCGCAGCCAGCGGTGCGAAAAGCGCAAGGCGCCGCTGGGCCGCTCGGCATCGGCGAGCGCGCCCGGGCCGGCCGAAGCGCCCAGCGGCAGGCGGGGAATATCGGCCCATTCGGCGGGCGCGGGCTTGGCACCCGGCGGCGCGGCAGCCGCGCGCATGCCGGGAGTAAGCACGCTTTCGCGCGGCGCTCCGCCCAGTTCGGCCTCGTCCACGCCGAAGAATTCGGCGAGCGTGCGCCGGTCGTTCTCCTCCAGCTTGCGCGGCGAACCCTTGCGCACGAACTGCTGCAGATAGCTGGCGTTGCGATCCAGCAAGCCGGACAGCGCCGCAAGGCTGATCCGGCGCGAGGCCGCCAGCGCGACGAGGCGCTCGCGCACCGGATCAACTGTCTCGATTCGGGAATCCATCACCTACCTCCATATCGGAAGAATATTCTCTAGACGTGTAGGATTTTTCCGTCAACAAAAGAAAAATGCTTTTGCGACTCATCTGGGAAGAAAGTGTGATGCTGATCCTGAAAATCGACCAGTTCCTTGACCTGACCGGCATGCCGGTGACCAAATTCGGCCGGCTGGCCGCGCATGATCCCCGCTTTGTTGGCGATCTGCGCAATGGCCGCGCACCGCGTCCCGCGACAGTATCACGAGTGGAACATTTCATGAACGACTATCGGAGCAACACCCATGTGGCTTGATCGCACTCTGTTCGAACGCAAATCGGCCCCTGCCCCGCGCGTGCGCATCAGCCCGGCCGAACGGCTGCTGCGCGCGGTGCGCGCGCTCGCCGGAGCCAGCGCGGAGATGATCAGCCATACCGAGACGCCCTGGGCCAGCGTGACATTCGCCGGATCGCGCCACACCATGGTGCTGCGCTTTGCCGGGTGGGAAGCCTGCGACGATGCCGAGCATTTCCGCCGGCAATTGCCCGAGCACGAGTTTACCATCCCCGGCGTGCTGGTCGCAGACGCGGCGGCGAGCATCGCGCACCAGATCCTGCTGCCCGAGCCATGGATGGAGCTTGAAGTGGACCTGCTGCTGCTCGATGATTGAGTGGGGCGCGCGGCGGATCGATCCAGGTGCGGGGTTGCAGATTTTGGGCAGGATGCTTCAGTACCCGAGCGCGTAGTCCACTTGCCATTCCAGCGGCTCGCCGCGTCCATAGCGGGCCATATTGGCGAGGAAACGCTCGGCCGAACGGGGAAACATCTTGTCCTGCGCGCGGCCCGAGAGGTGCATCGTGACATGCGCCCCCGGAAGCGACCAGAGCGGATGCTCCGGCGGCAGCGGCTCGGGCGTGGTGACATCGAGGAACGCGCCGCCGATGCGCTTTTCGGCGAGCGCCGCAACCAGCGCATCCTGATCGATCACGCTCCCGCGCGCGATATTGATGAGCGCAGCGGTGGGCTTCATCGCGGCAAGCTCGGCCGCGCC
Organism: Novosphingobium sp. Chol11; assembly: GCF_945870625.1. Classification (GTDB taxonomy): domain Bacteria; phylum Pseudomonadota; class Alphaproteobacteria; order Sphingomonadales; family Sphingomonadaceae; genus Novosphingobium. The sequence goes on from NZ_CAMBTS010000004.1 coordinate 18,264, forward strand.
GATCATCGCTTCGGTTTCCGCCGTGGCGGGCACCGCGAGGATCACCCAGTCAAACTTGCCCAGCTGCGCGCGCCACTCATGCGGCTGGAGCACGCCTTCGCCCGCAGAACGGCGCACTTTGGTGACTTCGACGGCGAAGCCTTGCAACATGCGATCGACCAGCCCGCCGATCGCGCCATAGCCCACGATCAGCGCCTTGCTGCCGGCCAGCTCGATTTTGCCCGGCGAATCGGTCAACCACTCATGGCGGCTTTGGGCATGCACCACCTCGCGGTAGCCCTTGGCCATGGTGAGCATGCCCATGACGACATATTCGGCGATGGTAATCGCGCTGATCCCCGCGCCATTGGTGAAAACCACCCCGCGCTGCGCCATCAGATCGAGCGGAAAGCCATCGATCCCGGCATAGATCGAGGTGAGCCACTTGAGCTTTTCCGCCCGCTCGATCGCGCGGACCATGTCGTCCTTGTCTTCCAGATCGAACCAGCCAATCTCGGCCTCGGGCGCCATTTCCAGCAATTCCTGCCGGTGACGGAAATAGCGGGCGTCGATCCAATCGGGCAGATGCGGCTCGATCACCGGGCGGGCGAGCGCATTCATGACGAGCACAGTCTTGGGGACGGTCATTGCCCTGATTTTCCTTGCTATGGACGGGATTTGCGCAGCGCGATGTCGGCCGCAATCGTCTTTACCAGCGCCGCGCGCAGGCCTTTGGCGAAGCTGGGGGCGATCATGTCATCGATCAGCCACTGGCTGCCAACCTGGCTGAGCACGAAGCGCAGCGGCGGGCGGCGGCTGGACAGCGTCACGGTCACTTCGCGCCGCCCCGCGCCAAGCGGCACGGCGCGGATCACGCGTGGCCGCAAGGAGGACGCATCCCAATCCTGACATTGGCACAGCCAGTCAAAATCCGAGAGATCGTCGAGTTCATCTGTCGGTGTAACCGCGCGCCACCGCGCGATCAGCGTGCGCAGCGAAGCAGTGTAGATCGGCCGCTCCCACGCGGAAAGCTCCATCTGCGCGCTGCGGTACGGCGCATAGATCGCCGCGACGGCGGCCTCGGGCGTAGAGAGCTTCGCGGCGGCCAGAGCCAGTGTTGCCAAGAACATGTGAGCCTCCAATCCCAGCCGAGCGGGTCGCGGATCAGGCGCGCCGCTGCTCTATTTCGTTGCGCGCCGCATCAGCAAGGAAAGCGCTGCGGGTAAGATGCCGTTCGGCGGCGGCTTTGTCGATAGCGTCGAGCATGCCGCGATCCATCGAGATATTGGCGCGCACCTGTCGCCCGGTACGGCGGATATGCGGCACCGCCAAGATGAACGCCCCAGCTGCAAGATCATCCGCTGCTGCCGCGCGAATGGCCTCAAGGCTGCGCGGCGGGGCGACCTCGGCCGCATCCTCGAACCACAGCTCCAGCGCTTCACAAGCATTGGGCACAAGTGCCTCCGCTTCGTCCGCCGCCGAAAAACAGCCCGGAAGGTCGGGAAAATGGACCCCAAAGGCGCTATCTGCGTCCTTGTGGACCACGGCGTAGTAGTAGTTCATTGCCAGCCTGCCATTCTTGCGATGCTGCGCGCGGTGCCCGTGGGCAAGTCCTTCTTGGGGTGCGGTACGATCACCACCAGGCCCCCTTTACGAAACTTGTGATGCGATCCCTTGATTGCCACAAGCACAAAACCATCCGCGAGCAGCCGTTGGACAATCTTCCGGCTATCACGCGCCATGCGCAATTATATACACATTTTCAGAAGGCGGCGCAAGATCATGCGAGCCTCCATTCCCAGCCGAGCGGGTCGCCGTCCATTACCTCGACGCCCTTCGCGGCAAGCTCATCGCGCAGCGCGTCGGAGCGGGCGAAGTCCTTGGCGGCTCGGGCTTCCTTGCGCTGCGCGAGGATGGCTTCGATTTCGGCTTCGGCGAAGGTTGCGGATTTGGGGCGGAGGCGCAAGTCGGCACGGGTGAGCGTGAGCAGATTGAGGCCGAGGACCGCGTCCATCGCGGCGATGGCTCGCAACCGGACGGCAGGCGCTTGCTTCTTGGCCGCGAGGACCAGATCTATGTCCGTCAGCGCTTCAGGGGTCGCAAGATCATTCGAGATGGCCTCGTCGAACGCCTGCAGGTTGCCCCCCTGCGCCTTCATCAATTCATCGTCACCCTGAACTTGTTTCAGGGTCCATCCCTCGTCCGGCGACAACGAGGCGGGGGGAGAAATGGATGCTGAAACAAGTTCAGCATGACGGTGCTTAAGAGCTTCGATGCCCAGCACCATCCGCTTCAATCGCGTGAGCGCCGCGCCCAGCCCTTCCCAGCTGAATTCCAGTTCGCTGCGGTAATGCGCTTGCAGGCAGAGCAGGCGGTAGGCGAGCGGGTGGTAACCTTTGTCGATGAGCAACTGCAGGCGCAGGAATTCGCCCGAGGACTTCGACATCTTGCCCGAGCGTTCGACCAGAAAATTGTTGTGCATCCAGATGTTGGCGCCGGAATGTGATGCCACGTCGAGCCCGCCGGTGCAGCAGATTGCCTGATTCTGGGCGATCTCGTTGGGGTGGTGGATCTCGCGGTGGTCGATGCCGCCGGTGTGAATGTCGAACGGAAAGCCGAGCAGCGCGCCCGACATTACCGAGCATTCGAGATGCCAGCCCGGCGCGCCGCGGCCCCACGGGCTGTCCCACTCCATCTGGCGGCGCTCGCCTTCGGGCGTCTTGCGCCAGATCGCGAAATCGGCGGCCTGGCGCTTGCCGTCGACCGCTTCGATGCGGCCCTCCCCTTCGTCCGTCGCGGCGCGGGCAAGGCGGCCATAATCGGCCACGCTCGCCACGTCGAAATAGAGGCCCGAGGGCAGTTCATAGCAGTGTTTCGCGGCGATGCTTTGCGCAAATTCGATCATCTGCGGCACGTAATCGGTGGCGATCGACCAGTGCGCGGGCTGGCGGATATTGAGCGCGGTGATATCTGCCCAGTAGGCCTCGGTATAATGCTGCGCGATGTCCCAGATCGATTGGGCGGAGGCTTTGGCGGCTTTTTCCAGCTTGTCTTCGCCCGCATCGGCATCGTCGGTCAGGTGGCCGACGTCGGTGATGTTGATAACGTGGCTGAGATTGTAGCCCTTGAACGACAGCGTGCGGCCCAGCACATCGGCAAAGACATAGGCGCGCATGTTGCCGATGTGGGGGTAATTATAGACCGTGGGCCCGCAGGTATAGACCCGGGCCTCCCCCGCATGCACCGGCACGAACGGCTCGGCCTTGCGGGTGAGGCTGTTGAACAGGGTCGGCGGCGCGGGTTGAGGCTCCATGGGCCCATGCTCTGCCAGCCAGCGCGGGCCAAGGTCAAGTGCGCGGCGCGGCGGTGGACCCGCCGCGCCGCGGTGCTCAGAACCCGTCGAAGCGCACGTTGCCGTCGATAGGCTCGCGCTCGCGGTCGAAGTTGTTCACCGGCACGTCCGGATCGCGATACCCGATGGCGATGCCGCAGAAGAAGATGTGGCTTTCGTCCGAAACGCCGAGGAACTCCTTGATAAGCTTGGCGTGGAGCGACAGCGCTTCTTGCGGGCAGCTATCAAGGCCCTCACCGCGCAGCAGCAGCATGATGGTTTGCAGCCACATGCCGACATCCGACCACTGCGGCGGCCCCATGCGGCGATCAAAATAGCAAAACAGCACCGCCGGAGCGCCGAACGATTCGAAATTGCTGCGCATGAAATCATCGCGCGCTTCGGCATCGCCGCGGCCAATTCCCATCGCGGTGTACATCGCTGCGCCCACACCGTGCAGCCGGGCGAGGCACTGCGGGATCACTTCGGGATCATCCCAGCTATATTCGCGCGGGTCCTGCGGCGGGGTGACGAGCATCTTGTCTTGCAGCGCGCGCAGCGGCGCGCCGGCGAGGATCGTGGCCTCCCATGGCTGGAAATTGCAGCCCGACGGCGTCCAGCGCGCGGTATCCATCACCCGCCGCAAGGTTTCGAGCGGCACCGGGGTATCCTTGAAGGCGCGGATCGAGCGGCGCGTCATTACAGCTTCGGAAACATTCATGTCTATCACTCCAGATTGAGATTGAGGGCAGCTACAGACTGTTCTGCAGTCACCAAAGTCAGAAGCCCTCGAACCGCACGACATCCTCGAACGGGACGCGCGGCACCGGGAAGGTATTGATCGCGGCATCAGGATCGCGCCGCCCGATCGCCATCCCGCAAAAGAAGATGTGGCCCTCGGGAATGCCGAGCAGGCCTTTCATCGCCTCGCCATACATCGCCCAGATTTCCTGCGCGCAGCTGTCGAGCCCCTCTTCGCGCAGCAGCAGCATCACCGTTTGCAGCCACATGCCGATATCCGACCATTGCGGCTTGCCCATGTAGCTTGGCGTATAGGTAAACAGCTGGACCGGCGCGCCGAAGCTTTCCCAGTTCTGGCGCATCTGGGAAAACCGCGCCTCGCGGTCGCCGCGTGCGATGCCGGCCGCGGTGAACATCGCCTGCCCCACCGCCATGCGCTGCGCCGCATAACGACCTTCCATTTCGGCGGGATAGATCGCGTATTCGACCCCGGCCCCGAGCGGCGCGGTTTTGGTCAGTTCCACAATCGCGGTGCTGATCCGCGACAGCTCTGCGCCGGTCACGATCACCGCGTTCCACGGCTGGGTATCGCCGCCCGAAGGCGCGCGCTGCGCCTTGGCAAGCACCCGCTCCAGGACCGCGCGCTCGACCGGATCGGGCAAGAAGCGGCGGATCGAGCGGCGCGAGGCGACGGCTTCGGAAACGGACATCGGGGCGATCATGGCTGTTTAACTGTCCGATTAAAGTCTTGCCGTCAATCGTCCTCGAACAGACCGGCGAGTTGTTCGACCATCGTGCCGCCCAGTTGCTCGACATCCATGATCGTGACAGCGCGGCGATAATAGCGCGTGACATCGTGGCCGATGCCGATGGCCACCAGTTGCACCGGCGATTGCTTTTCGATCCACCCGATCACCTGGCGCAAGTGCTGCTCAAGATAGCCCGCGTTGTTGACCGACAGCGTCGAATCGTCGACCGGCGCGCCGTCCGATATCACCATCAGGATGCGGCGATCTTCCTGTCGCGCGAGTAGGCGGCTATGCGCCCAGATCAGCGCCTCGCCGTCGATGTTTTCCTTGAGCAGCCCCTCGCGCATCATCAGCCCGAGGTTTTTGCGCGCGCGCCGCCATGGCTCGTCCGCTTTCTTGTAAACAATATGGCGCAAGTCGTTGAGACGGCCGGGATGCGGCGGCTTGCCGCCTGCCAGCCATGCCTCGCGCGATTGTCCGCCCTTCCACGCGCGGGTGGTGAAGCCCAGGATCTCGGTCTTGACCCCGCAGCGCTCGAGCGTGCGCGCCAAGATATCCGCGCTGATCGCCGCGATCGAGATCGGCCGCCCGCGCATCGATCCAGAATTGTCGATCAGCAAAGTGACGACGGTGTCCTTGAACTTCACCTCGCGCTCGATCTTGTAGGACAAGGAATGCCCGGGCGAGATGATCACCCGCGCCAGCCGCGCGGCATCGAGCATGCCTTCTTCCTGATCGAAATCCCACGAGCGGTTTTGCTGCGCCATGAGGCGGCGCTGCAGCCGGTTAGCGAGGCGCGTGACGATGCCTTGCAGGCCCTTCAATTGCGCATCGAGATAGGCGCGCAGCCGGGTCAGTTCCTCTTCGTCGCACAGTTCGCTGGCCAGAACGACCTCGTCGTGCGCGGTGGTGTAGGGCTTGTAGTCCCAGCCATCGGGCAGATCGGTCCACGGCCGGTTGGGCCGGGTGGGCAGCATGCCCTCCTCGCCGTCATCGGCCAGATCGGCGTCGGCGGTCTCCTCGGGGCGCTCGGTGTCCTGCTCCTGCTCGCCCTGCTCCTCGCTCTCGCTAGGCTCGCCCGCGACTTCGGTGGGCTGCTGCTCGGCGGAATCCTCGGAGGTGTCGGGCTGGTCCTCGTCGTCGTTGTCGCCGTCCTCGCCCTGATCCTCGTCGCTCTTGTTTTCCTCGTTCTCGCTGGTCTTGGTGAGATCGAGATGGCCCAGCATATCGAGCGCGAGTTGCTGAAACGCCTTCTGATCGCTCAGCACATCAGCCAGCGCGGCAAAATCGCCCTCCGCGCGCTCGGCAATCCAGCCGCGCACCATGTCGGTGCCTTCTTGTGCGCCGGGCGGGATCGGCTCGCCAGTGAGGCTTTCGCGCAGCAACATGGCCAGCGCGGAGGCGAGCGGCACGTCTTCGCTGCGCGAAGCCCGCGCGATTGGATCGCTGGCGAGGCGCGCATCGGTGACGGCGCCGATATTGCCGCGCATCCCGGCATAGCCATCGGTGCCCAGCGCCTCATAGCGCACTTGTTCGACCGCATCGTAGCAAGCGCGGGCCGCAGGTTCTGCCGGAGCGCCGCGCTGATGCAGGATATCGTTGTGCAGCCGCAGCCGCAGCGCCATCGAATCGGCCGCGCCGCGCGCCTGCGCGACTTGTGCAGCCGGAAGCGTGCGCCCCGGCATCGGCAGCCGCATGTTGCCGCCGGACTGGCTCGCGGCCTCGGCGGTCCACGCCACTTCGACCTCAGGATCATCCGATACTGCACGCGCCGTGCCCGCCAGAACGGTCCGGAATTGGTCGAGGGGGGTGGTGTCGCTCAAGTCTGCTCCGCCGATTTATCAGTTAGTCGCCCGATTACACTATGCTTTGCCCCGTCTTGGCCCAATCTGCAAGAAAGCCCTCGATGCCCTTTTCGGTCAGCACATGCTTGAACAGGCCCTTGATCACGGCGGGCGGCGCGGTGATCACATCCGCACCGATCTTTGCGCTTTCAAGCACATGCACGCCGTGGCGGATCGAGGCGACGAGGATTTCTGTGGCGAAGGCATAGTTGTCGTAGATCAGGCGGATGTCGCGGATGAGGTCCATCCCGTCGAACCCGTTGTCATCATGGCGGCCAACGAACGGCGAGACGAACGTCGCGCCAGCTTTCGCGGCGAGCAGCGCCTGGTTGGCCGAAAAGCACAGCGTGACATTGACCATCGTGCCATCGCCCGTCAGCTTATTGCAGGTCTTGAGCCCGTCGATCGTCAGCGGCACCTTGATGCACACATTGTCGGCGATCCGCCTCAGGATTTCGGCCTCGCGCATCATCCCTTCGTGATCGAGCGCGATCACTTCGGCCGAGACCGGGCCGTGGGTGAGATCGCAGATTTCGCGCGTAACCTCCATGAAATCGCGGCCCGATTTGGCGATCAGCGAAGGATTGGTGGTCACTCCATCGAGCAGCCCGGTGGCGGCCATTTCGGCGATTTCAGCGGTGTCGGCAGTATCGACGAAGAATTTCATGACGCGCTCTCTCCAAGCCCGTTCGGGGCGATTCCCATGGGGCTATAAGCAGTCGGGGCCGCGCTGTCAGTCCCCTGCATTTGGCCCCTGCATTCGGCCCCTGCATTCGGCCCCTGCATTTGGCCCCCTGCATTTAGCCCCCTGCATTTGGCCCCCTGCATTTGGCCCCCTGCATTTGGCCCCCTGCATTAGGCCCCCGCCGCGCAGCGCCTTTCCTTTGCGCGGCCGCCGCACTAGCGAGGGTGCGATGAACCGCGTTCGCTGCCTCGTCTTCAATGCCGCGCTGGGCGCGCTCGATTACCGCGTGCCCGAGGGGATGGAGGTGACGCCGGGCAGCGTGGTCCTGGCCCCGCTCGGGCCGCGCCAGATCGTGGCGGTGGTGTGGGACGATGGCCGCCTGCCCGGCGCGGAAGTGGCCGCCGCCAAGCTGCGCCCGCTGCTGGCGGTGCTGCCCGTGCCGCCGCTGCCCGCGCCGCTGCGGCGGCTGGCCGAATGGTGCGCGGACTATTACCTCGCCCCACTCGGCTCGGTGGCGCGCATGGCTATGTCGAGCAGCGCGGCGCTGCGCGGCGGGGGGACCGTGACCGAATACCGGCTGACCGGGCAGGAGCCGCCGCGCCTCACCCCGCAGCGCCTGCAGGCGATGGACCTGATCGGCGGCGAGCAAGGCTCGATCCGCGAACTGGCCGAAATCGCGGGCGTTTCCGAAGGCGTGCTGCGCGGGATGGCCAATGCCGGCCTGTTGGAGCCGGTGCTGGTCGACAGCGACCGGCCCTACCCCGCGCCCGATCCGCGCTTTGCCGAGCCGCAGCTTTCCGCGCTGCAGGCCGAGGCAGCAGCGACGATGGTAGGCGCGGTCAAGGCCCGCGCATTCCGCACTTTCCTGCTCGATGGCGTGACCGGATCGGGCAAGACCGAGGTTTACTGCGAAGCCATCGCCGCCGCCATCGAGGCAGGCGGGCAAGTGCTCGTGCTGCTGCCCGAAATCGCGCTGACGGCGGCGTTCCTGGCGCGGTTCGAGGCGCGCTTTGGGGCAGAGCCGGTCCTCTGGCATTCGGGGCTCAAGGCCTCCGAGCGGCGGCGCGCGTGGCGGCAGGTGGCGTTTGGCGGCGCGCGGGTGGTGGTCGGCGCGCGTTCGGCGCTGTTCCTGCCCTTCCCGGCCCTCGCCTTGATCGTGGTCGACGAGGCGCACGAAGTTTCGTTCAAGCAGGATGACGGGGTGCGCTACAATGCGCGCGATGTGGCGGTGATGCGCGCGCGGTTCGAAGGCGCGCCGATCATTCTGGCGAGCGCCACCCCCGCGCTCGAAAGCCTCCAGATGGCCGAGATGGGCCGCTATGAACGGCTGGTGCTGCCCGACCGGTTCGGCGGCGCGCGGTTGCCCGAAATCCGCGTGATCGATCTGCGCGAGGAGCAGCCCCCGCGCGGGCGCTGGCTCGCGCCGCCTTTGGTCGAGGCGCTGAAGGACCGGCTGGCCAAAGGCGAGCAGAGCCTGCTGTTTCTCAACCGGCGCGGCTATGCCCCGCTCACGCTGTGCCGCCACTGCGGGTTTCGCTTCAAATGCCCCAATTGCTCGGCCTGGCTGGTCGAGCACCGCCTCTCGCGGCGGCTGGCCTGCCACCACTGCGGCCACGAAGTGCCGCCGCCGCCGACGTGCCCCGAATGCGGCGAGCCCGATTGCCTCGTCGCCTGCGGCCCCGGCGTCGAGCGGATCGCCGACGAGGTCGCCGAAATCCTGCCCGGTGCGCGCGTGGCGCTGGTGACATCGGACACACTGACCAGCGCGGCCAAGGCGGCGGAATTTGTCGCCCAGGCCGAAAGCGGCGCGATCGACGTGATCGTGGGCACGCAGCTCGTCACCAAGGGCTTCCACTTTCCCGAACTGACGCTTGTCGGCGTGGTCGATGCCGATATGGGACTGGAGGGCGGCGATCTGCGCGCCGCCGAGCGCACCTATCAGCAGATCGCGCAAGTCGCCGGGCGCGCCGGGCGCGGGGCCAAGCCGGGCGAAGTGTTGATCCAGACGCGCCATCCCGCCGCCGCCGTGATCGCCGCGCTCGCCAGCGGCACGCGCGACGCGTTCTATGCCGCCGAGACCGAAGCGCGGCGCGAGGCGGGAGCGCCGCCGTTCGGCCGCTGGGCCGCGATCATCGTCTCGAGCGAGGACGAGGCCGAAGCGCGCGACGCCGCGCGCGCCATCGGCGGCACCCGGCCCGAATTGCCCGATGTCATGGTGCTCGGCCCCGCCCCTGCCCCGCTTTCGCTGCTGCGCGGCCGCTTCCGCTACCGCCTCCTGATCAACGCGCGCCGCTCCGCCGAAGTGCAAGCGATCATCCGCGACTGGCTGGGCGAGCTGACCTTCCCGCCCGGCGTGCGCGTGGCGGTGGATATCGATCCCTATTCGTTTGTTTAAAATCAGTTCGGGAGGCCCGAGCTGATAAGGGATAACCCCATATTATCCAGAGCGGTTTTTGAAGCATGACAACATAGAAGGCAAACCGCGCGCTGCCCTATCGGCGGTTGGTCGGCGGTTGGAATTGCGCACAGATTCATGTTGTAGGACGAGACTCATGGCAATTTTTGGGAACCTGAAAATAAAGACAGTGGCGTTGGTAGGTAGCCTCCTCCTGGCCGGAGCGGCGGTCGGCAGCGCAGCCATGGTGCTGACAGCCACACAAGCGCTGGGCAGTCGCCTGGCCTATTCGGCCGAGAATACCGTACCCAGCCTTCAACTCCTGGGCAATGTGCGCACCACAATGATCGAAGCACGGCTCTCTTTGAACAAGCAGGTCATCTCATCCAGCGAGCCAGAACTACGCCAGTACAGGGAAACCACAGCCAAGCAAATCGGCACCGTGGATGCCGCTTTGGTTACGTACCGCTCAATGGTATCCGATGACGCCGAGCGAGTCATTTATGACAAGGTCCTATCCCGGTGGGCCGACTAAAAGACCGCGGCAATCAAGATTTCTCGGATCCCCCTGACACAGCGCGCTGAAGCGGCTGCGCAGGCAGTAGCGCTTGCCCCGACCGGCAATGCCGCAGTCGGTGCGTTGAACGAAGATATTGCCTCCAACGTGCAGCTGTCGAAGACCGCAAACGCCGAAGCAAAAGCGGCCGTCGGCACCTTCAAATTTCTCTCTATCACGCTGATCCTATTCTCGCTCGCCTTGGCAGCAGGCATCGTGCTGCTGTTTCGGCACCGCTTGTCGGCGCCGCTCACCAAGCTCATCGACGCCATGCAGGAAATAGCTGGCGGCAACATCGACCACGCCATCCCCGGCGAGGACCTGACCGATGAAGTCGGCGATATCGGACGGGCGCTGGCGTCCATCAAGCTCAGCGTGGCGGCCCGCAGCGCCGCCGATGCTGAAAGCCAGATGGCGGTTCAACGCAAAGTGGTTGGCGCGCTTGGCGAAGGCCTATCCGCGCTGAAAGCCGGTCGCTTGACCGCATCGATCAATGAACCCTTCCCCGGCGAGTATGAGCGGCTCCGCGCCGATTTCAACGATGCCCTGGCCACCACAGCAGATCTCATCCGACAATTGGCAGATACGGCGCACAGCGTGAGCAATGGGGCCAATGAAATTTCATCCGCCGCCAGCGATCTGGCCATGCGCACCGAACGTCAGGCTTCAAGCCTCGCGGAATCATCTGCGGCGGTGCGCAATTTGAACAAGTCGGCCAGCGGCACAGCCAAGACGGCGACCGACGCCAACGCTCTGGCCCGGAGCGCGCAAAACAGCGCCAACGGCGGCGGCGATTCGATGACCCAGACAGTCGCGGCGATGAACCAGATCGCCGAATCGAGCCGCCGCATGGAAGAAATTGTCGGCATTATCGAAGGGCTCGCGTTCCAGACCAATCTGCTTGCACTGAACGCGGGCGTCGAGGCCGCGCGTGCAGGCGAAGCCGGACGGGGCTTTGCCGTTGTCGCAACCGAAGTCCGCGCGCTGGCGCAGCGCAGCACGGATGCAGCCAAGGATATCGGCAGCATCATCCAGTCAAGCGGCCGCGATGTGGTGCAAGGCGTTACCATGATCGGCCAGACACAGACCGCGCTGACGGAAATCGTCGCCAGCACGCAGGAATTGTCCGAAATGATCGAGAGCATAGCGGTTGCCGCGCGCGATCAATCGGCGACGATCACGCAGGTGAGTTCAGTGGTGGAAGACATGGATCGTTCGACCCAGCAAAACGCCGCACTCGTCGAGCAGTCCTCCGCCGCAGCACGCTCGCTGCTTAATCAAGCCGGGGCGATGAACGAACTGGTTGGTCGCTTCGAATACGAAGCCACGGGTTATGGACAAATGCGCCGGGCTGCATGACCGCCACGTTGCATAGGGGGGCTGCGCAAGCTCCCCCTTCACCCCTCCAGCGCAGAATCCAGCAGCGCCGCTGCCGCTAGCAAGCGGTTGCCGTGGTCGGTTTCTTCCTTGCCGTTGGCGCGGAAGAGCGCAGCGGCTTCGGCGTTGCCGATGCTCGCGGCCCAACCTTCGTAGAGCGCTTCGCCCGCGAATTCGGCATCGGCCAGTTTGCGCAATGCCGCCGGGGTGAGTTCGGCGAGCGGGAACGCGCCGCCGGCGAGGTAGGGGTTGTTCTGAGCGGCGGGCGGCGCGAACTCTTCGCCGGTCAGCGCCTTCAGCGCGGCGGCGGCGCGGGTCGCGTGGAGGAATTCCTCATCGCCATTGGCGACGAGCAGATCGGCCACCGCCGGGTTGTCGCTTTGCGCGGCAGAGGCGCGGTAAAGCTCCTTGCTCGCTGCCTCGACCAGCACCATGACCTTGATGTCCAGCGCGGTCGGCGCGGTGACTTTGCCGATATGGGCGAAAGCTTCGCCAATGGTCTGCGGCATGGCAGGGTCGAGCGCGAGGGTGGTGGTCATGGCTGGTTCTCCCGGGGGGTAATGCGATTGATCTTGGAGGGTATAGCAGCGGCGGCGCGGTGTTAAGGGGGAATGAGGGGGCTGGCGGCGTGCTTGACCGCACGAGGCCCCAGCCTTCGCCGAGGGCCGGTTAAGGCCTTTCCCGCGCCAAGAGCTCTTGCTTGATGGCGAGACCCCAGGCGTAGCCGCCGAGGCTGCCATCGGTGCGGATCACCCGGTGGCAGGGGATGAGGACCGAGACGTGGTTCGCCCCGTTGGCGCTGCCCGCCGGACGCACCGCGCCCGGATTGCCGACAGCGGCGGCGAGCTGGGCATAGGTGCGTGTCTCCCCGCGCGGGATGCGGCGCAACTCGCGCCAGATTGCTTCCTGAAACGCGGTGCCTTTGACGTCGATCGGAATATGCGCGAAATCGCCGGGCGTTTCGACTGCGGCAACGACTTGGCCGAGCAATACCTCGAACTCCGCGCCGCCTTCGATCAGTTCGGCATTCGGAAAGCGCTGGCGAATCGCGCTGCCGTCTTCGCCGAACGAGAGGCGGCAAACGCCCGTGTCGGTCGCGGCGACGAGCATTTTGCCGAGCGTTGTGGGCACCGTCGCCCAGCGGATCGTGACCCCGCGCCCGCCCTGCGCCCACGCCGAGGGGCTCATGCCAAGCCGCCCCCCTTCACTTGCGCCCATGGCAGCATAGAAGCGCGAGGGGCCGGAAAAGCCGGCATCATAGATGGCATCGGTCACGCGGGCGGTCTCCGTAAGGGCTTGAACAGTGCGCTCGGCACGCAGCGCGCGGGCATAGGCGGCGGGCGACAGGCCGGTATGGCGGGTGAACACGCGCTGGAAGTGCGCGGGGCTATAGCCGGTCTCCTGCGCCAGCGCGCCCAGCGCCAGCGGCTGTTCTGCAGACTTGATCGCAGCGATGGCGGCCAGCACGGCGCGCTCATCGCGCGACACATCATCGGGCGAGCAACGCTGGCAGGCGCGCAGGCCAGCATCGCGGGCACGCGCGCCATCGGCGAAGAAGCGCACGTTCTCGCGCCGGGGATGCCGCGCAGAACACGACGGGCGGCAATAGATGCCGGTGGTCAGCACGCCGGTGACAAAGCGGCCATCAAAGGCGCGGTCGCGCGCGCAGACAGCCGCCCATGCTTCTTCATCGCTCATCATATCGCGTCTCCATGTTCCTTTCACCAAGCTTTGCCCTTAGCCGCTGCGCTTGCCATCCCGCGCCATGCGCTCAAAGCAAATCTTCGGGAACGCGGCTCGCCGGGCACCTTTCCGCACCCGCGAACGCGCGAAACCACAGCACTGAAAACTGGCGTCTTGTAATGCGGCGGCTACGTTGCTAACCGCGCCCCGATTGCGGGCTGCTGTGACTTTGTGCACAGCACCATGGCCTGCTTGAATTATCCTTGGTGAAGGGAACTTTGACGCGTGGAGATTTCCGGCGGGATTACGGCCAGCTTGGCAGGACGCTATGCTTCGGCGCTCTATGATCTTGCGCTGGCGCATGGCAGTGTGGCCGTGGTCGAGAGCGATCTTGAAACGCTGGCCAGCGCCATCCGCGGGTCGGATGATCTGGCCGGGCTGATCCGCAACCCCGAAGTGCGCCGCGAAGATTCGGCCAAGGCCATCGCCGCTATCGCCCAGCTGCTCGGTCTTTCGCCGCTCACTGGCAATTTTCTCGGCGTGCTCGCCGCCAACCGCCGCCTTGCCTCGCTGCCCGATATGGCGCGCGCCTTTGCCGCGATTGCCGCAGCAGAGCGCGGCGAAGTGAGCGCGACCGTGACCAGCGCGCATCCGCTCGACGCCGCTCAGATCGACGCGCTCGCGGCAAAGCTCAAAGCGCTCGAAGGCAGCGATGTGAAACTCAATGCCGTAGTCGATCCGGCGATTCTGGGCGGTCTGGTGGTCCAGATCGGCAGCCGCATGATCGACAGCTCGATCCGCACCCGTCTCAATTCGCTCGCCCAGGCCATGAAAGGCTAAAACTTAGCCCCGAAACTTGGGGCTGAGCGAGAAGGTTTTACGAAAGGTCCGAAAATGGAAATCCGCGCTGCTGAAATTTCGAAGGTCATCAAGGACCAGATCGCCAGCTTCGGCACCGAAGCGCAAGTCACCGAAGTGGGCACCGTGCTCTCGGTCGGCGACGGCATCGCCCGCATCTTCGGCCTCGATCAGGTCCAAGCCGGCGAGATGGTCGAATTCTCGAACGGCGTGAAGGGCATGGCGCTCAACCTCGAGGCCGACAATGTCGGCGTCGTGATCTTCGGCTCGGACGCCGAAATCAAGGAAGGCGATGTCGTCAAGCGCACCGGCACCATCGTCGACGTTCCCGTCGGCAAGGGTCTGCTCGGCCGCGTGGTCGATGGTCTTGGCAATCCGATCGATGGCAAGGGCCCGATCGAATATACCGAGCGCAAGCGCGTCGAAGTCAAAGCACCCGGCATCATCCCGCGCCAATCGGTCTCGGAGCCCGTGCAGACCGGCCTCAAGGCCATCGACGCGCTCGTTCCCGTGGGCCGCGGCCAGCGCGAGCTGATCATCGGCGACCGCCAGACCGGCAAGACCGCCGTGGCGATCGACACCTTCATCAACCAGAAGGGCCCCAACGCCGGCGACGACGAGAGCAAGAAGCTTTACTGCATCTATGTCGCCATCGGCCAGAAGCGCTCGACCGTGGCGCAGATCGTGCGTCAGCTCGAAGAAAACGGCGCGATGGAATATTCCATCGTGGTCGCCGCCACCGCTTCGGAGCCTGCACCGCTGCAATACCTCGCGCCTTATACCGGCGTGACGATGGGCGAGTTCTTCCGCGACAACGGCATGCATGCGGTCATCGTTTATGACGATCTTTCGAAGCAGGCCGTGGCCTACCGCCAGATGTCGCTGCTGCTGCGCCGCCCGCCGGGCCGCGAAGCGTATCCCGGCGACGTGTTCTATCTCCACTCGCGCCTTCTGGAGCGCGCGGCGAAGATGAACGATTCGCTGGGCGGCGGCTCGCTCACCGCGCTGCCGATCATCGAGACGCAGGCGGGCGACGTTTCGGCCTACATCCCGACCAACGTGATCTCGATCACCGACGGCCAGATCTTCCTTGAAACCGGCCTGTTCTATCAGGGCGTGCGCCCCGCCATCAACGTCGGCCTCTCGGTGTCGCGCGTGGGTTCGGCGGCGCAGACCAAGGCAATGAAGAAGGTTTCGGGCTCGATCAAGCTGGAGCTGGCGCAGTACCGCGAAATGGCGGCCTTTGCGCAGTTCGGTTCGGACCTCGATGCCTCGACCCAGAAGCTGCTCAATCGCGGCGCGCGCCTGACCGAGCTGCTCAAGCAGCCACAGTTCAGCCCGCTCGCCTTCGAAGAGCAGACGATCATCATCTTCGCAGGCACGCAAGGCTATCTCGATGCCGTGCCGGTGAAGCGCGTGACCGAATACGAGGCCGAACTGGTGCGCCATCTGCGCAGCGAGCAGGCCGATCTGCTGGCGGAAATCCGCAACAGCAAGGACTTGGGCGACGGCGCAAAAGCCAAGGCCAAGGACGTGCTGGATGCATTCGGCAAGCAGTTCGCTTAAATTTTGGATTGCGTCGTCCCGGCACTTGCCCGGGATGACGGTTTGAGGGAGCCGTCATGGCCTCGCTGAAGGAACTCAAAGGGCGGATCAACTCGGTCAAATCGACCCAGAAGATCACCAAGGCCAAGCAGATGGTCGCGGCGGCCAAGCTGCGCAAGGCGCAGGCGGCGGCGGAAGCCGCGCGTCCCTATGGCATCCGCATGGCCGCCGTGATGGGCAGCCTTGCCTCCAAAGTGGCAGGCCAGGACAACGCGCCGCTGCTGATGCGCGGCACCGGGTCGAGCCAGCGCCATCTGCTGGTTGTCGTCAACACCGACAAGGGCCTGTGCGGCGGTCTAAATTCGAACATCATCAAGGAAGCGAAGATTCAGGCGCGCGCGCTGATTGCGGCGGGCAAGGATGTGTCGTTCTACCTCGTGGGCAAGAAGGGCCGCGCGCCGATCAAGCGCGAATATCCCGATCTCAAAGCGGATGGCTTCGACACCAGCACCGTGCGCACGCCCGGCTTCGAGGAAGCTGGCGCGATTGCCCGCGAGCTGATCGCGCTGTTCGAAGGCGGCAAGTTCGATGTCGCGCACCTGATCGCGCCCAAGTTCAAATCAGCGCTGGCGCAAGACCCGGTGACCGCGCAGCTGATCCCGGTCCCCGCCCCGGTCGCTGCGAACGACAGCGGCGCTGTTGTCGATTACGAGCCGAGCGAAGCGGAAATCCTCGAAGGCCTGCTGCCGCGCTACGTCACCACCCAAATCTTCGGCGCGCTGCTCGAACGCGAAGCATCTGAACAGGGCGCTTCGATGACCGCGATGGACAACGCCACCCGCAACGCGGGCGAACTGATCCAGAAGCTGACCATCCAGTACAACCGCAGCCGTCAGGCCGCGATCACGACGGAGCTGATCGAGATCATCGCAGGCGCAGAGGCTCTGTAATGGGTGCTTGGGGCGTCCAGTTCACCGAGAACGATGGTGCGCTCGATTTCCTTGGCGAAATCGGGGAGTCGCGCGATTGGGCCGACGTGGAAGCATGCCTGACCGATTTTATCGATAGCGGCGGGTACGACGACGCCGATCAGGCGTTTGCAGCAAGCGAATTGGTCGCGGCGGCGCTGGGCAACCCCTCCCCGCATCTGGATGCAGAGCTGGCCGCTTGGGCAGCGGAGCACGCCGAGCGCGCTGCCGCATTTGCTTCGAAAGCCAAGCAAGCGGCTGACCTGATCGCAACCAGCAGTGAATTGAACGAACTTTGGGCTGAAACCGATGAGTATGCCGATTGGCAGGCGTCGGTCGATGATCTCGAGCGCCGCCTCGGCTGAACTTCAAGAATTAAGGCAAGGAAAACACCAATGGCCACCGCACCCGAACTTACCATGCCAATCCTCGGCAATGCTCCCACTGGCAAGATCAGCCAGGTGATCGGCGCGGTTGTCGACGTGAGCTTCACTGGCGAACTGCCCGCGATTCTCTCGGCGCTTGAGACCGACAACAACGGCAATCGCCTCGTGCTCGAAGTGGCGCAGCATCTGGGCGAGAACACCGTGCGCACCATCGCCATGGACTCGACCGACGGCCTGACGCGCGGCCAGCCTGTGACGGCCACTGGCGCGCAGATCTCGGTCCCGGTTGGTCCGATGACGCTCGGCCGCATCATGAACGTGATCGGCGAGCCGATCGACGAGCGCGGTCCGGTGGGCGCGGCCAAGCGCAATCCGATCCATGCCAAGGCGCCTGAGTTCATCGAGCAATCGACCGAGGCGGCCATTCTGGTCACCGGCATCAAGGTGATCGATCTGCTCGCGCCTTATGCGCGCGGCGGCAAGATCGGCCTGTTCGGCGGCGCCGGCGTGGGCAAGACGGTGCTCATTCAGGAGCTGATCAACAACATCGCCAAAGGCCACGGCGGCGTTTCGGTGTTCGCCGGCGTGGGCGAGCGCACCCGCGAAGGCAACGATCTCTACCACGAATTCCTCGACGCCGGCGTTATCGCCAAGGACGCTGAGGGCAACCCGACCCCCGAGGGCTCGAAAGTGGCGCTGGTGTTCGGCCAGATGAACGAGCCGCCGGGCGCGCGCGCGCGCGTTGCGCTCTCGGGCCTGACCATGGCCGAATACTTCCGCGACGAAGAAGGCCAGGACGTGCTGTTCTTCGTCGACAACATCTTCCGCTTTACGCAGGCGGGTTCGGAAGTGTCCGCGCTGCTCGGCCGTATTCCTTCGGCGGTGGGCTACCAGCCAACCTTGTCGACCGACATGGGCGCGCTGCAGGAGCGGATCACCTCGACCACCAAAGGTTCGATCACCTCGGTTCAGGCGATTTACGTGCCTGCCGACGATTTGACCGATCCTGCGCCGGCCGCGTCGTTCGCCCACTTGGACGCGACGACCACGCTCAACCGCGCGATTTCGGAGCTGGGCATCTATCCGGCAGTGGATCCGCTCGACTCGACCAGCCGCGTGCTGACGCCTGCCGTTGTCGGCCAGGAGCACTACGAGACCGCGCGCCGGGTTCAGGAAACCTTGCAGAAGTACAAGTCGCTGCAGGACATCATCGCCATTCTGGGCATGGACGAGCTTTCGGAAGAAGACAAAGTGACTGTGGCGCGCGCGCGCAAGCTTCAGCGCTTCCTCAGCCAGCCGTTCCACGTGGCCGAAGTGTTCACCGGCATCTCGGGCAAGTTCGTGCAAGTCGAAGACACCGTCCGCTCGTTCAAGGCGGTGGTCGACGGCGAATATGACCATCTGCCGGAAAGCGCATTCTACATGGTCGGCGGCATCTACGATGCAGTCGCCAAGGCCAAGAAGATGGCCGAAGAAGCTTGATTTGAACCGAAGCCCCTCCCGCACGCGGGAGGGGTTTGGGGTGGGCCTGCCGCAAACGCAGCGCTCCGCCCCGGCCCACCCCCGGCCCCTCCCGCACACGGGAGGGGGGAGAAGCTGAAATGTCGCTACACTTCGAACTCGTTACCCCCGCCCGCCTTGTCCGCTCGGAAGATGTTTACATGGTCGTCGTGCCCGGTGCGGAGGGCGAGTTTGGCGTGCTCGAAGGCCATGCGCCGGTCATGTCGATCATCAAGGACGGCGCGCTCAAGGTCTATCGCAGCGCGGGTGCAGCGCCTGAGGAGATCATGGTCGAAGGCGGCTTTGCCGAAGTCGGCGACAAGGGTCTGACTGTGCTGGCCGAGCGCGTCGTCGGCTGATTATCCGCAGCACTGCGTAACAAGAACGGGCCGGCTCGCGAGAGTCGGCCCTTTGTTCATCCGGTTTGACCGCATGTGCCCTTTGGCGCGGCCGAGTTCGTCATGCACCCGTCATATGACAGCCCCACAGGAGCGCTGAACACCAGACCTTCAGGGGCGGAAGACGATGCCGCAGATCGATATTCTGCTGACCGGTTCGCTGGCGGTCGGGCATGAGCCTTTCGCCCACAACGAGCTGCGCGTGGTGTTTCACCTGTGGGATGGCGCCGCGCGGCTGCCGCTGCTGGAAGGGCGCGCATGGGCCTTTGTCGATTGGTTGCTGCCTGCGCTTTCCGGGCTTGAGCTATGCCGCCGTTTGCGGCTCGACCCGCAGACCGAGAACGCGCATGTCACGATGATCCTTGAGGATGATGACGATGACGCGAGACGCCGCGCGCTGCGCGCCGGGGCGGACGATTACATTGTCGGCCCGCTGACCCGGGCGGTGCTGCTAGACCGGGTGCTGGCGGTGCAACTGCCGCAGCAGGAGCTTGCCGCGCGCACACGGCGGCTGGGCGATCTCTCGCTCGATCTGGCCGCCTTGCAGGTGCGCTGGAAAGACACGCCGATCCCGCTTATGCCCAACGAATTTCGCCTGCTGCGCTACCTGATGGAGCAGCCGGGCCGCGTATTCTCGCGCGCGCAACTGATCGCCGCGCTGGGCAAAGTGGAGCCACCGCTCGACGAGCGCACGGTGGACGCCTGGGTCAGCCGCCTGCGCCGCGCACTGCGCGAGGCGGGCGCGGGCAACATGCTGCGCACCGTCCGCGCGCTGGGCTATGTGCTCGATCGGCCATAAGGGGCGCGGCGCGCGAAAAAGGGGCGCGATCCTTGCGGACGCGCCCCCCTTTGTCTCATCCGTTTTGCAGATACGACCCGATCAGAACTTTGCCCCTGCGCGAAGGCCGATCGTGCGAGGTGCGGTGGCGAAAACATAAGGCCGACCGGTGCATGCCCCGCACGAAACCGTGCGCGAGAGCTGGCCGCGCGTATCAAAGATGTTGGAGACGAAAAGCTCGAGCGAATAGTTTGTCCAATTGCTGCCGATGGCTGCGTTGATTGTGCCAAAAGACGGCAAGCCGCCTTGGGCATTGGCAAAGGCAACGCGCAGATCCGATGAAGCCTCCGACTGGAAGCTGAAGTTCAATTGGCCATAGACATTGGCACTGCCGACAGGCGCTGTGTAGCGCGCGGTTGCCGCCATTTTGAGCTGCGGAGTGATCGGCAGACGGGTTCCGCCGGGAGCCAATACGTCGGCGCCCGAACAGACCACGCCTTGATCCGCAGTACGGCACAAGTTGTTCAGCGTCTTGGCATCGGTGTAAGCTGCGGCAATGTTGAGGTTGAGCCGCTCCAGTTGGAAAGTGGCATCAACGTCGAAGCCGCGAATCCGCGCGTTAGGACCGTTGGTGATGACGGTAAAGCTGTTGGGGCCAAGATAGCTGAACTGGAAATTTTGCCAGTTTTGCTGATAAACGGCGGCATTGAGCCGCATGGCACCCAGCTTTACCTTGGCACCAAGTTCATAATTCATCAGGAAATCCGGCCGGTAGCTGCCGAAATCGCCGCGGCGGTTATTGCCGCCGGGGCGAAAGCCCTTCGATGCTGTGGCATAGAACAACAAGCCATCCCGAGGTTTCCAAGTGGCGTTGAAGCGCCAGGTTGCGCCGTCACCCTTGGCCCGCACGGGATCGACCCTGCCGTTGTTGAACTCGCCAAGGTTGGTGCATGGCCCTCCGGCCACGGCGGCCGGAAGCAAGGTGGTGTCTGCCTGTCCCGCCAATTGCGCGGCACGCAGCCGCACGCCGGATTGGGTGAAGCACCCGGCAACGCCGGTTTGCGTCGAAAAGATTGCGTTGGGCGGGCCGCTGTTGTTGCCGCCCTGAATGAAGTTTGGATCACGGCCAAAGCCGAAGAAGCCGATCAGCGTGTTGTCATATCTGAAATACCGGCCGCCGGCGGTCAGCGTGACGGTTGGCGCAATGTCCCAGCTCAGTTCGCCGAACGCCGCGTAGTTTTTGTCGACGCGATACTGCTTTGTGAGCCACAGGGTTCCAGGCAGATTATTGACCGAAAGCTGCGGAGCAAGATTGGTGACCAGATAATTCTGCTCGATCTGGTTCGACTGGAACTGGTAAAATGCGCCAGCTACAAGCCGCACAGGATTTTCCACCGGTGAGGCAATGCGCAATTCCTGGCTGAACATCTTGAAATGGTCACCGCCGATCACCCGCTGGCGCGGATCGATCGTGTCTCCGGCTCCATCCTGAAAATACTGGTACGAAGCCACTCCGCCAGACGAGGCATAGATCGAATCGTAAGCCTCGGCATAGTCGGTGTAGTCGCTCGACGAAAAAGTCTTGCGATCAAGGTAGGCTGTGGCCGAGGTCAGATCCCAGTTGCCAATCTTGCCTTCGATCGTCAGCGCGCCCTGGATAAACCGGTCGTTGCGGAAATCGGGGAAGAAGCGCTGGACCTGCAGATCGCCGACGCTGGGATCGAAGCTGTAGATACCGTGGCTTTTGGTTTCCTGAATCATGACCGACGGGGTCACCGTCCAGTTGTCGTCCAGATTGACCTTCAGCGCGGCGCGGCCGCCATAGATGTCGGTATCGTTGAAGTTCTTTTCCACCAAGCCCGCGTTGTTAACGCAAATCCCGCCTGGCTGGAGCAGAAAACAGCGCGTCCCGGCCACGTTGTCGATAAACCCGGCATCTTTTTGGTAGAAAGCAACAATGCGCAGCGCAGCCGCCGACGATAGCGGAAGGTTGATCATGCCTTCGATGTTTCCGCCCTGGCCGCCCTTTTCAACGGTGTTGACCTGGCTATCGATCGACGCGGAAAATCCGGTTGCATCAGGCTTGTTGGTGATGATGCGGATCGTACCTGCCTCGGAGCTTGCGCCATAGAGCGTGCCCTGCGGCCCGGCGAGGCTTTCGATGCGGGCAATATCGTAGACATGGACGTCGAGGTTTCCGCCGATCGTCGTAACCGGCTGTTCATCGAGATAGACACCGACCGAGGGGAGTGAGCCTGAATGATTGCCATCGCCGCCCGAGGCCACGCCGCGCATGTAGATCACGTTGGTTCCCGGCGTACCGGCCGATTGCGCCACGATCGATGGCAACTGCTGCGTGTAACTGTTGAAATTCGAAACGTTAAGCTGATCAAGCTTGGCGCTAGTGAGCGCCTGAATGGCGATCGGCACGTTCTGGAGGTTTTCGCTACGCTTCTGGGCTGTGACGATGATCACGTTGGGATCGGAATCGACAATCGCAGCATCTGCTGCATTCTGCGGCGCATCCTGCGCCATCGCGACTGGCGCGGCGAGCGCGGTGGAAGCCAGCAAAGCCAGCCGGGTCAAACGACCGGCCATCGAGTCCCCGTAAATTTTCATGATTTTGCCCATCCCACGTTTTACGTCGATTATCCCAACCGGGTGCACCCAGCGCACCGGTGAGGTCAAGAAGGTACGACTGTGCTTGATCTGTTGCGCCCCAATCTGTTGCAACTCAGCCACACTGCCGATCACAAACCGGGCGGCGCATCGGGGTATGCTTCCAAAACTGGCCCCAGTGCTGCCTCCAGCGGCCCTAGCCAAGGCTCGAAGGCTTTCCATGCCTCGGTCCCTTCGCGGTAGATCGGCTGGCGCACTTGCTCTGAACTGGGTGTGCGCACCGCGCGCGCGTTGTCATAAAAGGCCAGGCACGCGGGCTCGAAATCGAGCCCGCAGTAAGCCAGCAGCGCGCGTACTTCGCCCTCGGTGTCGTCAACCATCCGCTCGTAAATCACACGGTGAATCCGGCCCGGCAAAACCGCATCGAGATGTGCCATCAGCCGCACATAATCCCGGTAATAGCGCCCGACGTCGTCCAGATCATACGTAAAGCCCTGCCCCCGCGCAAAGTGTTGCTTGAAATTGGAAAAGCAGCACGACAGCGGATGGCGGCGCGCATCGACGATCCTGGCACCCGGCAGGATGAGGTGGATGAAGCCCGCGTGCAGCCAGTTGTTCGGCATCTTGTCGATGAACAGCGGCCGCGCGGTGTGCCGCTGCACCCGGGTGCGCGCCAGATAGTCCTCGCCCAGCGCGCGCAGCTGCGCCGCAGACAGTTCCGCCAGCGCGCGAGGATAGCCATCGATACTGCGCGCGAGCATCGCGATATCGGGCAGCTCGGTGGTGCCCTCCACCGCGCTGTGGCTGGAGAGGATCTGCTCGATCAGCGTGGAGCCCGCGCGCGGCATGCCCAGTACGAAGATCGGATCGGGCGCGGCGCAGCCGGCCCCTGCCCCTCGCGCAAACAACGCGGGCGCGGCGGCGGCGATCATGGCATCGACTTGCGCGGTCATGTCCTGCGCCCGGTATGCCAAGCGCTTTTTGCGCAAGGCGTTGGCGGCGGCATAGTGCGCGAAAGCGGCCTCGGCCTCGCCGCGATCCTCCAGTCCCTTGCCCAGCGCAAAATCGAGATGCCAGCGGTCTTCGTCCGCAAGATCGTCCGGCTCCAGCGCCGCCCGCATCGCCGCCAGATCCTTGTCAGAAAAGCGCACCGTCTTGAGATTGGCAAGGCTCCACCACACCTCGCCCAGCCCGGGACTGAGCTCAAGCGCGCGGCGATAGGCGGCAATCCCTTCGGTCAGCTGGCCCACGGTCTTGAGCATGTGGCCAAAGCTCATCCAAACTTTAGGTTGATTCGGCGCATCGCTCAGCACCTGGCGGTAAAGTGCCAGCGCCTCGTCAAACTCGCCAAGCCGGCCGAACGCAGCCGCCTGCAGATTGGCTGCGCCGATATTGTCGGGATCTTCGGCGGTGACGCGCGCCAGTTCGTCGATCGCCTCGGCCGCGCGGTTGGTGCGATAGAGCACCAGCGCCAGATTGGCGCGCGCCGGGGTGAAACCGGGGGCGAGCTCGATCGCCCGGCGCAGCAGGTTTTCCGCGTCGGTATAGCGCCCGATCCGTCCGGCCAGCTCGGCAAACAGGCGGATCGCGCGCACATCGAACGGATTTTCCTTGAGCAGCGCGCGCAGCAGCGGCTCGGCCTCGTGGAGCACGTTGTCGTTCATCGCCATGGCGGCGGCAACGAGGCGCGGATCGTATGCAGTGACAGTGGCCATCACCTTTGCAACAAACACGGTGACGGCGCGCGATCAAGCGTTACTGTCATGATCTTGTCCCCGAAGCGGGGAGCGGGGGAGGCGCGCGTGGGCACCAAGGGCAAAGGTCTCGGCTTCTGGATGGTGCTGGCGCTGTGTGTCGGCAACATGATCGGCTCGGGCATCTATCTGCTCCCCGCCACGCTCGCGCCGCTGGGCACCAACCAGCTTTATGGCTGGATCGTGACCATCGGCGGGGCGACCTGCCTTGCTGCGGTGTTTGCGCGGATGAGCGCGAAGCTGCCGATCTGCGGCGGGCCTTATGCCTATGCACAGGCCGCGTTCGGGCCGTTTGCCGGGTTTTGCGCGGCATGGAGCTATTGGGTGATGCTGTGGGCGGGCAACGGCGCGATTGCTGTCGCCGTCGTCAGCAATCTCAGCCTGATCTTTCCCGCCATCGGCCAGACCACCGGCCTGCCCGCGCTGCTCTCGGTGGGCTGCGTCTGGCTGCTGACCTGGGTCAATATTCGCGGTGTGCGCTCTGCCGGAGAGGTTTCGGTGATCACCAGCGCGATCAAGCTGATGCCGCTGGTGCTGCTGATCGGGCTTGCGCTGTGGCTCACGCTGATCGGCGCGCCGCATGTAGCGCAGCCGCCGGTGCCGATTGCGGCGGGCGCGATTGCAACGGCGGCGGGCCTCACCTTCTGGGGCTTCCTCGGCCTTGAATCCGCGACCGTTCCGGCGGGCAAAGTGGAAAACGCGGCGCGCGTGGTGCCGCTCGCCACGCTGATCGGCGTAATGCTCACAGGCGTGATCTACCTCGGCATCAGCCTGGCCTTCTGGGCCTATATGCCGTTGGCTGCCGCCGCCGCCTCCCCCGCCCCGGTCGCCGATTTGCTGGGCCGCTATTTCGGCAGCGGCATGGGGCAAGTGGTCGCGGTCTTCGCCGCGATCAGCGCCTTCGGCACGCTCAACGGTTTCATCCTGCTGCAAGGCGAAATGCCCTGCGCGATGGCGCGCGGCGGGGTGTTTCCGGCATGGTTCGCACATGATGGCGCGAGCGGCACGCCGGTGCGCAGCCATGTGGTGTCCTCGATCCTGCTTTCGGCGGTAACTCTACTCAATTTCGGGCGCGGCATGGGCGATCTGTTCCAGTTCATTGCCTCGATCAGTCTGGCGGCGGGAATGCTCAGCTATTTCATCAGCATGATGGCCGCGATCCGGCTCTTGCCGGAAGAACGCTGGCTGATCGTGGTCGCGCTGATCGGCGCGGCGTTCATCGTCTGGGCGACCTGGGGGCTGGGCGCGAGCGCGGTGGGATACGGCGCGCTGCTCGTGGCGGCAGGGCTGCCGGTCTATTGGGCGGTGCGGCGGGGGCAAGGCGCGGCGCTGGCATGAAGCCCCGCTGGTGGAAGCGGCTCTGGCTGCGCTATCTCTATTATTGCAAGCAGCACTGGATCATCGCCGGGGCGATCACGGTGTGGGTGCTATGGGGGGTGCTGCAGGTGGGCATCCAGCTGCTGCCCGTGCTGCTGCAGTTCGTGTTCGAGTTTGGGATCTCGCTGATCGCAGCGCTCTAGCGCGCGTCCCCCTTCACCACCGCCTTCGGCGCCGGTCCCCCTCCCCGTTTGGACTTCGTCAAAACAGGGAGGATCAAGGTCCTCCCCATTTTCCCGCAGGGCAAATGGGGAGGTGGCAGTCCGGAGGACTGACGGAGGGGTGCTTTACCGCGCCCTATGCAGCGCTTTCCACACCACCGAGCGGTCGCGGATGATCTCCGCCGCCGCATTGTGGCCGGGAGCGCCGGTGACGCCGCCGCCCGGGTGCGTGCCCGATCCGCACATGTAGAGCCCCTTGATCGGCGAGCGGTAGTCGCCGTTGCCGAGCACGGGCCGCGCGCCATAAAGCTGGTCGAGGCCCATCTGGCCGTGGAAGATATCGCCGCCGATCAGGCCGAACTTGCGCTCCAGATCGAGCGGCGAGTGGATCTGGCGGCCCAGCACCGCTGCCTTGAAATTGGGGGCATGGTCGTTGACCGTGTCGATGATGAGATCGGCCACCTTCTCGCGCACATCGTCCCAGCTTTGCGGGCTGCCGTTCTTCTTGGGCGGCAATTCGGGCGCGAACTGCTGGCAGAACAGGCTGGCGATATGCTGGCCCGGCGGCGCGAG
Organism: Novosphingobium sp. Chol11; assembly: GCF_945870625.1. Classification (GTDB taxonomy): domain Bacteria; phylum Pseudomonadota; class Alphaproteobacteria; order Sphingomonadales; family Sphingomonadaceae; genus Novosphingobium. The sequence goes on from NZ_CAMBTS010000004.1 coordinate 44,521, forward strand.
GCTGTCGTCCACTGTGCTCGGCAACTTGATCTCGATGATCGGCTTTTTCGACCATCCCTGCGCTTTGGCGTCGGTAAACGCCTGATCCATGTAGTCCATGCCCGGCGCGATGATGATCCCGGCGGTGTGGTGCTCGGCCTTGTCCTTGCCCGGCAGCACGGTAAAGCTGGGCAGCTCCGACAGCGCGACATTCATGCGGAAAGTGCCCGAGCCGGTCTTGTAGCCCTTGATCCGGCGGTTGAAATCGGGATCAAGATCGCTTGCATCCACCATCTGGCGAAAGAGCATCGCCGGGCCGACATTGGCCGCAACGATCGGCGCATAAAGCTCCTCGCCGCTCGCCAGCTTGACGCCGGTCGCTTTTCCATTGTTCACCAGCACTTTGTCGACCGGGCATTCGAGGCTGATTTCCACGCCATATTCGGCGCAGGCGGCGGCCATCGCGGTGGTGATCGCGCCCATCCCGCCAACCGAATGGCCCCATGCGCCCATCTTGCCGTTCACTTCGCCAAACACATGGTGGAGCAGCACGTAAGCGCTGCCCGGGGTCGAGACGCCGGCATAATTGCCCACGACTGCGTCAAAGCCGAACGCAGTTTTCACATAATCATGTTCGAACCAGCCATCGAGGAAATCGCGCGCCGACTTGGTGAAAATGTCGAGCAGATCGCGCTGCGCGGCGAGGTCCATCTTGGCCAGCGGCCAGCCCTGCTGCGCCGCCAGCATCAGTGAACGCGCGCCGCCGCCGGCATTGGGCGGGGTTTGCAGCGCGATATCGCGCAGCACTTGTGCCACCTTTTCAAGCGCGGCGTCGTAATGCTTGTAGGCGTCGGCGTCCTTCTGCGAAAACCGCGCAAACTCCGCCTCGGTGCGCGCCGCCCCGCCGCCGAGCTTCAGGTAGGTATCTGCAAACGGGAAGAAATTGCTGATCGTGCGCTCGATGATGCGAAAGCCGCGGTCGTGCAGCTTCATGTCGGCGATCACCTTGGGCCGCAGCAGGCTGACCGTGTAGCTCGCGGTCGAATTGCGGAAACCGGGATGAAATTCCTCGGTCACGCAGGCCCCGCCGACGATATCGCGCCGTTCCAGCACGCGCACTTTCATCCCCGCCTTGGCCAGATAAAACGCGCAGACAAGGCCATTGTGGCCCCCGCCGATGATGAGCGCGTCGTAGCGATTGGTCATTGGTATGCTCCCGATTTCCTAAGTGGGAAGAACCCACCCCCGACCCCTCCCGCAAGCGGGAAGGGAGATTTGCGTTGCGCCCCTCCTTCCCCCCTCCCGCCTGCGGGAGGGGCCGGGGGTGGGCATTCCCTTAGCCCTTGCTCCACCCCGGCGGCGGCGCTTTGTGCAGCCGCGCCTCGGGCGTGATCGCGCGGATCTTGCGCGCGAAGCTGCGCAGGCAGACCTCGCTCTGGCCAATCGGCCCCGCGCCATAGGTTTGCGAGGCCATGCCTTGCTGCACCCGCTCGATCAGCCAGGTATCCTCCTTGTTGACCACCCTGTTGATCCGCCAGTTGGCATAGCGCACCAGCTTCATTTCGCGGCTCGCATCGGGCAAGGCGAAGGCCATTTCGCGAAGCACGCAAGTCGTCGGCCCGGTCGGCAGCCACTGCATGAAATCGATCTGATCGGCATAGATATCAAAAGCGATATTGGGCCACAGTTTGTAATAGAGCCAGCGCCGCTGGCCTTCGAGCGGCAGATGCGGCGCAGGCGGCAGGTGCGCCTGATAAAACCGCTCCCAGAACAGCGCAGAAGGCTTGTCGACCAGATCGCCCTTCATCCGGTCGACCCATTCCTGCGCCTCGATCTCGTAGGACTTGGCGAAAATCCGCACCAGCCCGTCGTGGACCACTGGAATGTGGAGGTTGTCGGAATAGTTGTCGCCGACATTCTTCCAGTTCACGCTGCGCGGGCGCAGCCGCACATCGCTGATCCGGCGCATCTCGGCAAACCGGTAAGGCGCGACTTCGGCTTCATAGGGGGCCATCATCTCCGCCACCGAAGGAAAGCCCGCATCGGTCAGCCGCACGAACACGAAGCCGTGCCAAATCTCCAGCGCCACTGGCACCAGCCCGTTTTCCTCCAGCTTCAGCGCTGGATAATCCGCCTTCATCGGCACCCCGGTCAGCCGGCCATCGGTTTCATAGGCCCAGGCATGATAGGGGCACACCAGCTTCTTCGCGCAGCCTGCCGGGCCTTCGACCAGCCGCATCGCGCGGTGGCGGCAGACATTGGCGAAGGCGCGGATGACGCCGTCCTCGCCGCGCACCGCGATCACGCTTTCGCCGATATAGTCGAGCGTGCGGTAATCGCCGGGCTGCGCCAGATCGCTTTCGTGGCAGACGATCTGCCACGACGGGCGGATCACGCGCTCCATCTCGCGCGCATGGTTTTCGGGATCGGTGTAGAGCCAGCCGGGCAGGCTCCAGTCCGCGTCGGGATCGTGCTCACTCTCAGCCAGCGCCGGAAACGCGGATTGATCACCCATATCTGCCGAATCCCTGCGCACGAAATTGCCTGTTGGACGATCGTACAACAACGCGTATCCCATGCAAGATGAAATCGCCCGCCTTCTCCCGCGCCGAGCCTGACGCCCGCCGCCTCAGCCTGATCGAGGCCTGCGCACGGGTGCTTGCCGCCGCCGGTTCCGCCGGTGCGAGTGTGCGCGCGATTGCGCTGGAGGCGGGAGTTTCGCCTGGCCTTGTCGGGCATTACTTCGGCGGGATCGACGCGCTGGTGGCGGCGACGTATGCCCATGTCGATGCGCAAGTGTCAGACGCGCTCGATGCCGCAGTCGCGGCGGCTGGCGCCGCCCCCCGCGCGCGGCTCGAAGCCTTCGTCACCGCCAGCTTTGACGCGCCGATTGCCGATCGCGCGCTGCTGGCGACATGGATCGCGTTCTGGAGCCTGATTACCGCGCGCGCCGATCTCGCGCGCCAGCACGATGCGCAATATGCCGGCTATCGCGCCCGCCTCGAACGCCTGCTGGCCGGATGCGGCGTACCAGAGCCCGATCTGCGCCGGGCCGCGATTGCGGTTACCGCGCTGGTCGATGGGCTTTGGCTGGAGCTGTGCCTATCGCCTGGGTGCTTCAGCGCGGAGGAAGCGGGCGGGATTGCGCGCCGCTTCCTCGATGCGCTCATTTCGCCAGATCGGTGACGAGGCTGAGGAAATAGGTGATCCCGGGGCGGATATTCACCAGCCGCACCCGCTCGTTGAGGCCATGCGAAAATTCCTCCGAATCCTTGGTAAACAGCGGGCTGGCCCCATAGCTCGGCACATCGAGCGCGCGGTAGTACATGCTGTCAGAAGCGCCCGAGGACTGGCCGGGCACCACAACGACATCCTTGCCCCAGGCCTTGCGGATCGCCTTCTCGCTCGCCGCGACAAAATCCGCCCGCATCGGCGAGGCATGCGTTTCGAGCGAGCCTTCGGAAACATCGGTAATCTTGACCACCGGCATCGCGATCACTTTGCCCAGTTGCGCCATGATCTCGGCGCGCAGATGGCCGGGGAAGATGCGGCAGTTGACATTCGCAGTGGCGCGCTGCGGCAGCGCGTTGACCGCGTGGCCGGCGCTGACCATCGTCGGCACACACGTCGTGCCCACTTTGCCAACCGTGGCCGGATTGGCGCGCAGGATCGCGAGCGCGGCCTCATCGCCCGGATGGGCGGCAAAGGCGCGCATCGCCGCGGCCAACTCCCGATCGGGCTCCAGATCGGCGGCCTTGGCGAAAAAGCCTTTGGTCAGCTCGTTCTGCTCGGCGGGAAATTTGTAAGCACCCACTTTCGCCAGCGCCTGCGCCAGTTGCACGATGGCGTTATCTGGGCGCGGCGCAGAACTGTGGCCGCCGGGATTGGTCACTTCGAGCTGGAAATCGCCATAGGTCTTCTCCGCGCCGTCCCACGACCATGCCAGCGGCTTGCCCGATGCCTCGTCCAGCTTGCCGCCGCCGCCATCGATGTTGATCACCATTTCGGCATTCTTGAGCTTCTCGGCGATGATCCCGCTGGTCTTCATCACCGTTTCCTCGTCGCCCGAGAATTGGAGGATCACGCTGCGCTTCGGCTTGAAGCCAGCGCGGCGCAGCTCGACCAGCGAGGCCAGCGCCGTCGCCCCGTTGAACTTCATGTCGGTCGCGCCGCGGCCATAGAGGATGCCTTCCTCGACCACCGGGGTGAACGGATCGCGTGTCCAGTCGGCGGGCTTGGCTTCCACCACGTCCATATGCCCCGAAATCACCAGCGGCTTCAGCGCCGGTTCCGATCCCTTCCACGTGGCAATGATATAGGCCGTATCATCGACCGGGGTTATCTCGATGTCGCCTTCGGCCCAGCCGCCGGCAAGCAGCGCCTGCTTGTAAAGATTGGCCACGTCGATGGTGCGGTTGTTCGGCCCGCGCACCGATCGCATGGCAATGGACTTCATCGAAAGATCAAGCACTTGCGCTTCCGCCTGCGGGTAGCCGGGCGCTGCGGCCTGGGCGGGATGGCCCGCAAGTGCAAATGCCGCCATCGCGGCGGAGAGGGTGAGGCGAGATTTGATCATGTCAGGCTGGCTCCTTGATGCGGGCAAAGCTGCCCCGCCTGCGCCGTGCTGGCAACAGGTTTTGTCATGCGCCTGGAATTTCAGAGGTTTAGAGCGGCTTGCGCCAAGCCTTACTCAAACACCCCAACCCTGCTCATGCTGAGCTTGTCGAAGCATCGCAGCGCAACCGCTGCGCTAACACCTTTCGCCCTTCGACATGCTCAGGACTGCAGGGTGAGCGGGGTTGGAGGTGCAAGAGTTCCACCCCACCCGAAACAATCGATTGCATAAAGCGCAACCATGTTCGTGCATTTCGCACTTGCGAGATAGTCCCCAGGGGCGCATTTATCTTAAGCCTTTCAGGCACCCTCTCCCAAACTTTCAAGGGCCATCCGGCAACGGATGGCCCCTTTTTTTTGGGGTAGAAGCATGCGATCCGGCGCTGGTGGTCGACACCACGCGCTCTGCTATTCGCCGCCGAGAAACGCGCCGGGACACGGGCGGAAGGCCGCGAGCCCCGCCATGTCAAAGGCCCCGGCGGCAAGGCTGCGGCGACCGGGCCGTGATGAGAGCCGTCCTGGCACAGCATTTAGCTAGTTGGCGTAGACGGACCATGCCGTTAACAATATAGGTTAAGCTCCGCAGGTGCGTGCCCGAAACTCCCGCTGAGGATGGAAAACCAGTTGACCGTCAAAAATGTTCTATAAGCTGAGATCCTTGACACGGGTGTGGTGCCATTTTCGTGGCCATTGGCCGCTTCGCCAGCAATCAAAAAGCTACGAATTCAACAGGTGGACCCACTGCAGGCGCTGCCGCCAGCTGATGGTTCGCGGCTATGACTACAGGTGGAAGCCCGCCAATTCTAATGAGGAGGCGGCGTTCGAGCGCTTATCTGCCCGCTTTTCGGCTGCCCAGGATCTGGCGGAAAGCTAGCAGCAGCGGCGCGGCGCACGCGAACCGATCATCCCCCTTCACCCATGCGGCAGGATCACCGTGCGCCCCACCACGCGGCGTTCGCGCATCGCAAGATAGGCTTCGCGCCAGTCGTCCAGCCCGACTTGCGCGCTTACATGCGGGCGGATCTTGCCTTCTACCGCCAGCGCGAGGATCGCGGCGACGTTCTCTGCCCCGCGCTCCGGGAAGCGCCGCCCATATTCGCCCGCGCGCACGCCGACCACGGCGAAACCCTTGATCAGCGGGATGTTGGCGCGCACCTGCGGGATGCGGCCGCTGGCAAAGCCGACCACCAGCAGGCGGCCGCCAAACGCGGTGTAGCGGCAGCCCTCATCGAACACATCGCCGCCGACCGGATCATAGACCAGTTCCGCCCCGCGCCCGCCGGTGAGCGCCAGCACTTCCTCGCGGATTCCAGTCGGCCCCGCGAGAAGGTGATCGGGCGCATAAAGCCGCGCAATCTCGGCGCGCTTCTCCGCGCTCGATGCCACCGCAATCACGGCAAGGCCCAGCGCGCGGCCCAGATCGACCGCCGCAAGGCCCACGCCGCCCGCCGCGCCGTGCACCACCAGCGTCTCGCCCGCCTCGGCGCGGCCCAGCCGCACCAGCGCGACCCACGCGGTGAGATAGGCGGCGCGCAAGGCCGCCCCTTCGGCAAAGCTCAAGCGATCCGGCAGCGCCATGATCGCCGCATCGGCAAACACGCCGTACTGCGCCGCGCAGCCGATCCCGCCGACGATCACCCGGTCGCCGGCTTGCCACTGGCTGCCTGGCCCCGCGCGCGCGACCACCCCTGCCCCTTCCATGCCCGGCACGAACGGCAGTGGCGGTTTGGCCTGATAGAGCCCCTCGGTCATGAGCAAGTCAGGAAAACCCAGCGCCGCTGCCTCGATCCGCACCAGCGCCGCGCCCGGCCCGGGCTCCGGCACCGCGCGCGTCCCCAGCGCTACCCCCGCCAGATCGGGCGCGAGCGCTGAAACTTCGAGGACGCGCATTGTCGATTCTGCAGCCATGTCAGTCACCCGCTCAGTCCAGCCGTCGTCACCCTGAACTTGTTTCAGGGTCCATCTCTCAGCGCGCGCCGGAGCTTGCAATGAAAAGATGATGCTGCCGCGGGGTGCCTTTCCGGCGAGCACCGCATATGCAGATGGATGGACCCTGAAACGCGTTCTGGGTGACGAAGATACTTTTTGCCGCAAGCGCGCCCTGCCCCCGGCTCACCCCGCCAATGCGCGCTGGTGCAGCCTGGTGATGGCGTCGAGCGAGGAGAGCAGCGCGCCTTCCTGCCAGCAGCCGTAATACGAGCAATGCTCGCCCGCGAGCACGATGCGCCCGTCCATCGACACCAGATTCTGATAATGCGCGGCGCGCGATTCCTCGGTCCAGGTGGCGCAGCATCCCAGAATCCACGGCATACGGCTCCACGCCAGCGACGCGCCATTGCTGAACTCCGCCTTGTAGTGCGCCGGATGGAACACCGCGCCCTGATCCAGCGCGGCCTGGATGCGCCTTTCGGGGGTCATCCCCGCCAGCACATACGCGCCCACCCCGAACGGATAAGCGCCGAGAAGAACTGCCGGACCATCGCTGAAGCAACCGTGACCCGGATAGCTGACCAGCCCGATCGCCTGATCGGTGAACGAGCTCCCGCCATAGATCGCATCCTCGGTTTCCCAGAAGCGGCGCTTCATCTCCAGCCCGATCTTCACCGAATTTCCATAGGGCAACGCTTTGAGCGCCGCTTTCTTGGTATCGGCGATTTGCACGTCGATCTGGCCCAGAATGCTGGCAGGAATGGTGCAGACCATCCAATCGGCCTTGGTCTCGCCGGCCGCGCCGGTGATGGCGTCGGTCCAGCTGGCGGTCACCCCCTTTTCGTCCTGCGCGATCTTGGTGATGCGCGTGTTGAAGCGGATCGTCTTGCCCACGCGCGCCTGAAATGCCTTGCCGATCCGGTCCATCCCGCCCTTGGCCTGGAACATCGAGGTTTGCATCGCATGCTCGGCAAAGAAGCCAAGCTGATCCCAGATCTTGCTGTCGAGCGTTTCGGAAAGGCCGAAGGGATCATTGGGGATCGGCGCGCCGTTCACCCCGCCGCCCGGCGGCCGCTCCCAGCCGCGCTGCTCGCCCACTTTCTCGCTTTTCCCATAGGTCATGTTCTTGTCGAGCACGCCCCAACTGCGCATCGCCTCAAGCAACCTGGCCTTGTCCTCCGGCGTGACCGCAGCATCGAGCGCGCCGGCATTGAGCGCCTTGCCCAGCAGCTCGGAGACGTGGCCTTTGAAGTCAATCGTCAGGTCGCGGTAGCGCTGCGGCTTGCCGCCAAATGCGGTCTTGCGGTGGATGAAGGCGTTGTGGTTGCTCTGCATGAACGGTTCGAGCGCAACGCCCAGTTCCTTGCAGTAATGCAGCACGGTGCGGTGGTGATAGGGAATGCGCCAGGGGCCGGGATTAAGATAATTGCCCGGCGCGAAGCCCACTTTCTGCACCGAGCCCAGTTCGTTCACCGTATCGCCGCCGCGCAGCGTCATGTTGCGCCCGCCCGCGCGTCCCTGCAGCTCCAGAATCTGGACCTTGTAGCCCGCCTTGGTCAGTTCATAGGCCGCGAGCATCCCGGCAAGGCCCGCGCCGATCACCAGCACCGATGCGCCGGGCCGCGCGCCGGTGAGCTGCGGCGGGCCGGTGAAATGCGATTCGGCCGCATGGCCCAGCACCGTCATCGTCTGATAAAGCGCCGCACCGCCGCCGACTTTGCCGATCACCCTGAGCAGATCGCGCCGCGTTGGCGCAGTGAAGTGATCGAGCATGAAACCTCCTGTGGCGGCGGGGGCGGCAGGAACGCCGAACCCCAAATGAATTTGGCAAAACGCGGCGGATCAGTGGCCGCAATTGCAATCGGGCACCGGCGGATTGGCAGTCGTGATCCGATCGAGATCGGCCACCGTCACCGTATCTTGATACTTGTTGAAATGGCCGCGCACGTAATTGAGCACAGCGGCGATCTGCGGGCGGGTCAGCATGCCGGCAAACCACGGCATGCCGCCGCGTCCTTTGAGCAGGATGATGCTGCCATAGTCCTTGTCCGCCAGCCGGGGATTGTCTGCCAGCGCGGGGAACATCGCGCCGGGCACGCCGCAGCCCTTGGCATCGGCCATGTGGCACGATTGGCAGATCTGCTCATAAATCTCGCGGCCTTCGGCCGAAACCTCGACCGCGGATTCGCCATTGCTGGGCCGGTCCTGCGCGAAGCCGGGCGATGCCTGAGCGAGCGCGACGGCGAGAGAAAGGGTGCCCGAGAGCAACGCCGCTGCTCGATACCTGAGCAAGATCATATGCCAGCTTTCATGCACAAAATGAATGATTGGCTCGTGTTATGGTGTCGCACCATGTGCGCAAAGCAGTTTGTTGTCCCGATAACTGCGCCTTTCGGGCAAGCACAGTGATGCCAGTTCACCTGATGCATTGCTCAAACCTGCCCCAGCATGCTGCTACACGCTTCAAGCGAGCGCTTTTGCCCATGCGCTGTTTCGCGTATGACCCATGCATGGCCATGACCTAAGGGTGGGTGATGTCCCGCTAATACCAACCGCTCCTGCAAAAAAGGAACCACCGATGCGCTTCACGCTTCTGTCCGCCGCGGCCCTCATCGCGCTTGCCCCTCTGGCCACCGCGCAGGCGCAAGTGACGCGCATTCAGAGCAATCCCAAGGGGTTGATCCTTGATGGCGCAGACGTTCAGGCGGGCACCGATATCTTCTATCTCTCGGGCCAATTGGCCTCGCCGGTCGATCCCACCAAGACTTTTGACCAGGTCAAATCGATCGAGGATCTGGGCGACACCAAGACCCAGACGATCAGCACGTTCAATCAGATCAAGAAAATCCTCGAAGCGCGCGGCTATGCGATGTCGGACATCATCAAGCTGACGCAGTTTGTCGTGGCCGATCCAAAGCTGGGCAAGATGGATTTTGCCGGCGTCAACGAAGGCTTCAAGCAGTTTTTCAAGACCGCTGAAAACCCCAATACCGTGGCGCGTTCGACCGTTCAGGTCGCAGCGCTCGCCGGTCCTTACTTCCTCATCGAGATCGAGGCGATCGCCGCCAAGAAGCGTTGATCGGCATGGCCAGCATTCCGGGGCCCGTGCGCTACAACCAGACCGCGCGGGCGCTGCACTGGATCATCGCCGCGCTTGTCCTCCTCAATCTCGTCACCGGACTGCTGGGCGAGACGCTGGAAGAACTCCAGATCCCGGCGCCCTCGCATCTGGCGACCGGCATTCTCATCCTGCTGCTCTCGCTGGTCCGGCTGGGCTGGCGGCTGACTTGGCGCGCGCCTCCCCACGCTGCGGATGTCAGCCCGCTGCTGCGCAAGGTGGCGCGCGTTACGCACTTGTCCTTCTATGCGCTGATGCTCGTCATGCCGATCACCGGCTGGATTTTCGTATCGGCGAGCAAGTATCCGATCTCGATGTACGGCCTGTTCCTGTGGCCCAAGCTGCCGTTGACCAAGGCCATGCCGATTGTCGGCGCGGCGACGGAAGCCCATGAAATTCTCGGCTATGGCTTTGCCGCGCTGGCAGCCTTGCACATCGGCGCGGCTCTTTATTACCACTTTGCCTTGAAGGATCAGACGCTGCGGCGCATGCTGTAAATACGCACAGCAGCGCCGCATTCGTATTCAAATCGCTGCGGTGCGCGTTTTCACCGGTAATACTTGCGCATACAGACGAATAACGCGCACACTGCAGCTGAACGGGAGTGAGCGGGGATGCAGGCAAAGACGTGCGCGGATCGGGACAGGATGACGACGAAAAGCTGGTCTGACGGCCGCATCTGCCGGGATGCCCCGGCACTCCGGCGTGTGCGGGCGCATCACAGGGAGCCTCTACGTTGAACATCGAAGTCCCCCGCGCGCCTGCCCCGTCGGCAGGCTGGCCCGCCATCGACGCCCACATTATCGACGTGCTGCGCCACCGCGTCGGCAAGGATGAACGCGCCGCCAAGCCGCACGATTGGTTCACCGCCACCGTGCTCACCTTGCGCGATGCGGTGATCGATCGCTGGATGGAATCGACCCGCCGCACCTACGATGAAGGCGCCAAGCGGGTCTATTATCTCAGCCTCGAATTCCTGATCGGGCGGCTGCTGCGCGATGCCTTGTCGAATATGGGCATGACCCGCGAGATGGAGCAGGCGCTGCGCGATTATGGCTTCGATCTCGCCGAGATCGAGGAGCTTGAGCCCGATGCCGCGCTCGGCAATGGCGGCCTCGGACGGCTGGCGGCGTGCTTCATGGAAAGCCTCGCCAGCCTCGATATCCCGGCCTACGGCTATGGCATCCGCTATGTAAACGGCATGTTCCGCCAGCGGCTCGACGATGGCTGGCAAGTCGAACTCCCGGAAACCTGGCTCAGCCACGGCAATCCATGGGAATTTGATCGCCGCGAGAGCGCCTACCGCATCGGCTTTGGCGGAGAGGTAATCGATCAGGGCGAAGGCGTGCAGTGGCATCCGGCCGAACAGATCGAGGCGCATGCGATCGATACGCCCGTCGTCGGCTGGCGCGGCAAGCGGGTGAACACGCTGCGGCTATGGACCGCCAGCGCGCTCGATCCGATCCGGCTCGATGCCTTCAACGCGGGCGACCACATCGGCGCGCTGGCCGGTCAGACCCGCGCGGACAGCCTGGTGCGCGTGCTCTATCCTGCGGATTCGACTGCGGCGGGGCAGGAATTGCGCCTGCGGCAGGAGTTTTTCTTCACCTCCGCCTCGCTGCAAGACATCGTGCGCCGCCATGTGCAGGAATTCGGCGATATCCGCACCTTGCCCGAAAAAGCCGCGATCCAGCTTAATGACACCCACCCGGCGGTGGCGGTGGCCGAATTGATGCGGCTGCTGGTCGATGTGCACGGCCTTGAATTCAGCGAGGCATGGGAGCTGACCAAGCGCACCATCGGCTACACCAACCACACGCTGCTGCCCGAGGCGCTGGAGAGCTGGCCGCTGCCGCTGTTCGAGCGGCTGCTGCCGCGCCACATGCAGATCGTCTATGCGATCAACAGCCGCGTGCTGCGCGAGGCGCGCAAGGCCGGGCTTGAGCCGCACGCGATTTCGGCGATCAGCCTGATCGACGAAGGCGGCGAGCGGCGCGTGCGCATGGCCAATCTGGCCTTCGCCGGCGCGCACAGCGTCAATGGCGTGGCCGCGCTCCACACTGAGCTGATGAAGTCCACGGTGTTTGCCGATCTTCATGCGCTCTACCCTGAGCGGATCAACAACAAGACCAACGGCGTCACCCCGCGCCGCTGGCTGCAGCAATGCAATCCGGGTCTTGTCGCGGTGCTCAAGGACGCTATCGGCGACGGCTTTCTGGATGAGACCGAGAAGCTTGCCGACCTCAATGCGCTGGCGGACGACGCCGCGCTGGGCGAGCGGATCGCCGAGGTCAAGCGCTCGAACAAGGTGGCGCTGGCCGGGCACATCAAAACGCTCACCGGATTGCGGCTCGATCCCGATGCGCTGTTCGATGTGCAGATCAAGCGCATCCACGAGTACAAGCGCCAACTGCTCAACCTAATTGAGACAGTGGCGCTCTATGACCAGATCCGCAGCCATCCCGAGCGCGACTGGGTGCCGCGCGTCAAGATTTTCGGCGGCAAGGCGGCATCAAGCTATCACAACGCCAAGCTGATCATCAAACTGGCGAGCGACATCGCGCGGCGGGTCAATTCCGATCCTTCGGTCGGCGGCCTGCTCAAAGTGGTGTTCGTGCCCAATTACAACGTGACGCTGGCCGAGCGGATCATCCCGGCTGCCGACCTTTCCGAGCAGATCAGCACGGCGGGGATGGAGGCTTCGGGCACCGGCAACATGAAGTTCGCATTGAACGGCGCGCTCACCATCGGCACGCTGGATGGCGCCAATATCGAGATCAAGGACCGTGTCGGCGACGACAATATCGTGATCTTCGGGCTGACCGCCGATGAAGTCGCGGAAAAGCGCGGCAACGGCTACAATCCGCGCGAAGTGATCGAGGGCAGCCGCGAATTGCAGCAGGCGATTGCCGCGATCGCCACCGGCGTTTTCTCGCCCGATGATCCAAAGCGCTACGCCGATCTGATGGGCGGGATCTACGATCACGACTGGTTTATGGTCGCCGCCGATTTTGATGCCTATCACGCCGCGCAGCGCGGCATCGACCGGCGCTGGGAAAACCCCGCCGCCTGGCGCGCCGCCGCGATCCGCAACATCGCCAATGTCAGCTGGTTTTCCTCTGATCGCACGATCCGCGAATATGCCCGCGACATCTGGGGAGTCACACCCGGCTCATGAAGCCTGCAACATGAAGCCGTCCGGGCGCGCCCTCGAAGCCTTGCTGGAAGGCACCCACGCGGATCCGTTCGCGCTGCTGGGCATCCATGAAGGTCCGCGCGGGGCATTTGCCCGCGCTGTGCTGCCGGGCGCAGAGACCGCCGAGGCGCATGATCTGGCCGGGATCTCGCTCGGCGCGCTCGCGCGGATCGATCCACGCGGGCTGTTCGAAGGCCCGGTTTCGGGTCCGCGCCAGCCGGTGCGCTATCGCTGCACCGGCGGCGGCCACGAATGGTGGCAAACCGATGCCTATTCCTTTGGCCCGGTGCTGGGTCCGACCGATGATTTTCTGATCGCCGAGGGCACCCACCTGCGCCTGTTTGACAAGATCGGCGCGCATGTCATTGATCATGAAGGCGCGCGCGGCGTGCATTTTGCGGTCTGGGCGCCCAATGCGCAGCTTGTCGCGGTGGTCGGCGATTTCAATGGCTGGGATCACCGCCGCCACCCGATGCGCCGCCGCGCCGATATCGGCGTGTGGGAAGTGTTTGTGCCCGATATCGGCGCAGGCGGCGCTTACAAGTTCCGCATTACCGGGCCAGACGGCGCGGTCCTGCCGCTGAAAGCCGATCCCTTCGCTTTCGCCTCCGAATTGCGCCCTGCCACGGCCAGCGTGATCGCCGAGGTCGGCAAACCCGCTTGGGGCGACGCGGCGCACCGCGCGCACTGGGCCGCCACCGATCCGCGCCGCGCGCCGATGGCGATCTACGAAGTGCACGCCGGATCGTGGCGCAAGCCGGATGGCGGCGAGTTCCTCACCTGGGATGAACTGGCCGAGCAGCTCATCCCCTATGTGCTCGACATGGGCTTCACCCACATCGAATTCCTGCCGGTGTCCGAGCATCCCTATGATCCCAGCTGGGGCTATCAGACCACCGGGCTCTATGCTCCTTCTGCGCGCTTCGGCGGGCCGGATGGCTTCGCCCGCTTTGTCGACGGCGCGCACCGCGCCGGGCTGTGTGTCCTCATCGATTGGGTGCCTGCGCACTTCCCGGTTGATGCGCATGGACTTGCGCATTTCGATGGCACCGCGCTTTATGAGCATGCCGATCCCAAGCTCGGCTTTCATCCCGACTGGAAGACCGCGATCTACAATTTCGGGCGGCGCGAAGTTGCCAGTTTCCTCGTCAACAATGCGCTGTTCTGGGCCGAGGCCTATCATGTCGATGGTCTGCGCGTCGATGCGGTCGCCTCGATGCTCTACCGCGATTATTCGCGCGCATCGGGCGAATGGATTCCCAATGCCGCTGGCGGGCGCGAAAACTGGGAAGCGGTCGCCTTTCTGCAGGCGATGAACAAGGCGGTCTACGCCAGCCACGCCGGGTTCGTGACTATCGCCGAAGAATCGACCAGTTGGCCCGGTGTTTCCAAACCCGTGCACGAGGACGGGCCCAACGGCGGCGGCCTGGGTTTCGGGTTCAAATGGAACATGGGTTTCATGCACGATACCCTGCAATACATGGCGCGCGATCCGGTCCACCGGCGTTTCCATCACGACGAGATCACCTTCGGGCTGATGTATGCCTTCAGCGAGAATTTCGTCCTGCCTTTGAGCCACGACGAGGTCGTCCACGGCAAAGGCTCGCTGCTCACCAAAATGAGCGGCGACGACTGGCAAAAATTTGCAAACTTGCGCGCCTATTATGGCCTGATGTGGGGCTATCCGGGCAAGAAGCTGCTGTTCATGGGCCAGGAATTTGCCCAGCGCCGCGAATGGAGCGAGGCCCGCAGCCTCGATTGGGAACTGCTGGGTGCCCCCGCGCACGAAGGCGTGCGCCGCTGGGTGCGCGATCTCAACCAGGCTTATGCCGCGCTGCCCTCGCTCCATGCCCGCGATTGTGAGGGCGAGGGTTTTGCCTGGCTGGTGGCCGATGATGCGCTCGCCTCGGTGTTTGCGTGGATCCGCATGGCCCCGGGCGCGCCGCCGGTGGCGGTGGTGTGCAACATGACACCCACCTTCCACAGCCACTACCGCCTGCCGCTGCCGCATGACGGCGTGTGGCGCGAGGCGCTGAACAGCGATGCCGCGATCTATGGCGGATCGGGCGAGGGCAATCTGGGACAGGTGATCGCATCGCACGGCGCGGCGCTGGTGGCGCTGCCGCCGCTGTCCACGCTGATGCTGGTTTTCGAGGATCAATGACAACGCCGTAAGCAAACTGGGCCATAAGCAAAATGGGCCATAAGCAAAAAGGGGAGAGCGCAGATGAGGGAAACATACGGACAGCCACTGGCGCGCGATGCGATGGCCTATGTTCTGGCCGGCGGGCGCGGCAGCCGCCTCGCCGAACTGACCGACAACCGCGCCAAGCCGGCGGTCTATTTCGGCGGGGTCAGCCGGATCATCGATTTCGCGCTGTCGAACGCGATCAATTCGGGCATCCGCCGCATCGGCGTGGCCACGCAATACAAGGCGCATTCGCTGATCCGCCACATGCAGCGCGCGTGGAATTTCATGCGGCCCGAACGCAACGAAAGCTTCGACATCCTGCCCGCCTCGCAGCGCATTTCCGAGCTGATGTGGTACGAAGGCACCGCCGATGCAGTATTTCAGAACATCGACATCATCGCCAGCCACGCGCCCAAATACATGGTCATTCTGGCGGGCGATCATATCTACAAGATGGACTACGAACGCATGCTCCAGCAGCATGTCAACGCGGGCGCCGATGTCACCATCGGCTGCCTCGTGGTGCCGCGCGCAGAGGCCCGCGAATTTGGCGTGATGGCGGTCGATACCGCCAGCGTGATCACCGATTTCATCGAAAAGCCTGCCGATCCGCCGGGCATTCCCGGCGATCCGGCGAACGCGCTGGCCTCGATGGGGATCTATGTGTTCAACACCGATTTCCTGTTTGCCGAGCTGCGCCGCGATGCCGCCACGCCCGGCTCCAGCCGCGATTTCGGCAAGGACATCATCCCCTACATCGTCAAGCATGGCAAAGTAGTCGCGCACCGCTTCACAGACAGCTGCATCCGCGCAGCCGAAGGCACCGGCGAATACTGGCGCGATGTCGGCACGCTCGATGCGTATTTCGCGGCCAATCTCGATCTCACCGACGTGGTTCCCGAACTTGACATGTACGACCGCGACTGGCCGGTCTGGACCGACCAGATCGTGGCCGCTCCGGCCAAGTTCGTGCATGATTCCGATGGCCGCCGGGGCATGGCGATTTCTTCGCTGATCTCGCAGGATTGCATCGTTTCGGGTGCGGTGGCGCGGCGCAGCCTGCTCTTCACCGGGGTTAAGATGGGCTCGTTCTCCAGCGTCGAGGAAGGGGTGATCCTGCCCCATTGCAACATCGGGCGCGGCGCGCGGCTGCGGCGCGTGGTGATCGATTCGGGCGTGCGCATCCCCGAAGGCCTCGTGGTCGGCGAAGATCCGGTGCTCGATGCCAAGCGTTTCCGCCGCACCGAAAATGGCGTCTGCCTGATCACCAAACCGATGATCGAGCGGCTGAAATAGCGCCGCCATGACGATGAAAGTGCTCTCGATCGCCTCGGAAATGGCGCCGCTGATCAAGACCGGCGGCCTTGCCGATGTGGTCGGCGCGCTGCCCGCCGCGCTCGCACCGCATGGGGTTGAGCTGACCACCTTCCTGCCCGGCTATCCCGCCGTGCTCAAAGCGATCGGCAAGGCCAAGGCGGTGCACACGTGGGATGATCTGCTCGGCGCGCCGGCCCGGCTACTTGCGGGCAAGAGCGGCGGCCATCCGCTGCTCGTGCTCGATGCGCCGCGCTATTTCGCGCGCCCCGGCGGCCCTTATGGCGACGCCGCCGGGCACGATTGGCTCGATAACTGGCACCGCTTTGCCGCGTTCGGCCGGGCCGGGGCCGATGTCGCAGCGGGCGCGGTCGCGGGTCAGGCTTTCACCCTCGTCCACGCGCACGATTGGCAGGCCGCCATGGCGCTCGCCTACTTGCGCTTTGCCTCCGGCGGCGGCGCGTCGCCTTCGGTCATGACGATCCACAACATGGCGTTTCAGGGGCATTACGGCGCAGACGTGTTCCCCGCGCTCGCCCTGCCGGCAGAAGCCTTTGCGCTCGACGGGGTGGAATATCACGGCGGGGTCGGCTTTCTGAAAGCGGGGCTGGAGGCAGCCAGCGCGATCACCACGGTCAGCCCGACATATGCGCGCGAAATTCGCTCGCCCGCGTTCGGCATGGGGCTCGACGGGCTGATCCGCAGCCGCGGCGGCCGGGTCAGCGGCATCGTCAACGGCATCGATCCAGCACACTGGAACCCCGCCACGGATGCCGCGCTCGCCGCGCGCTATTCGGTGCGCACGCCCGGCCAGCGGCGCGCCAACAAGCGCGCGATCGAGGCTGAATTCGGGCTGGAGCGCGATGAGGGCCCGCTGTTTGTCGTGATCAGCCGCCTCACTTGGCAAAAAGGCATCGACGTGCTGCTTGAGGTGCTCGACCATCTGGCCGGCATCGGCGGGCGGCTGGCCGTGCTGGGCGCGGGCGATGCCATGCTCGAAGGCGGACTCCATGCCGCCGCCGCGCGCCATCCCGGCCGCATCGGCGTGCGCACTGGCTATGACGAGGCGCTGTCGCACCGCATGCTCGGCGGCGGCGATGCCATCCTCGTGCCCAGCCGGTTCGAGCCGTGCGGGCTCACCCAGCTTTATGGGCTGGCCTATGGCTGCGTTCCGGTGGTCAGCCGCACCGGCGGGCTGGCCGACACCGTGATCGACGCCAATTTCGCCGCGCTGGCTGCCGGGGTTGCCACAGGATTGCAATTTGACGGGGTTAGCTATCCTGCGCTAGCCGAAGCGCTCACACGGACCGTGGCGCTTTATGGCCAGCAGGACGCATGGCGCAGCGTCCAGCGCGCGGGCATGAAATCGGATTTTTCGTGGGGCCGAAGCGGCAAGGCCTATGCCGACTTATACACCAGCCTGACGGGGACCACATGAGCGAAGACCACCTGATCCAGACCATCGCCACCGCGCCCATCGCCGGACAAAAGCCGGGCACATCGGGCCTGCGCAAGAAAGTGCGTGTGTTTGCCGCGCCGAACTACGCCGAAAACTTCATTCAGGCGGTGTTCGATGTCGTGCCCCGCGATCCTGCCTCCACCCTCGTCATCGGCGGCGACGGGCGCTATCACAATCGCACCGTGATCGCGCAGGCCATCCGCATGGCCGCCGCCAATGGCTACGCCCGCGTCCTCGTCGGCCAGGGCGGCATTCTCTCCACCCCCGCCGCCAGCCACGTGATTCGCAAATATGGTGCGAGCGGTGGGCTGATCCTCTCGGCCAGCCACAATCCCGGCGGCCCGGACGAAGATTTCGGCATCAAGTACAACATCGCCAACGGCGGCCCCGCCCCCGAAAGCGTGACCGAGGCGATCTACGCGCGCACCCAGACGATCGACCGCTGGCTCACCGTCGATGCGCCAGAATCAGATAGCGATGTCGATCTCGATGCCCTTGGCGCGCATGATGTTGCGGGCATGCGGGTCGAAGTGATCGACCCCGTCGCCGATTGGGCGGACCTTATGGAAACGCTGTTCGATTTCCCCGCGATCCGCGCGGCGGTGCACGGCGGCCTCACCATGGCGTTCGATGCGATGCACGCCGTCACCGGGCCATATGCCATCGAAGTGCTGGAGAAGCGCCTTGGCTTTGCGGCGGGAACGGTGCGCAATGGGGTGCCGCTTGAAGACTTTGGCGGGCATCATCCCGATCCCAACCGCGTCCATGCGCACGCGCTGCTCGAAACGATGTTCGCCGCCGATGCCCCGGCATTCGGCGCGGCTTCAGACGGCGATGGCGACCGCAATCTGATCGTGGGCAAGGGCATTTTCATCACCCCGTCCGACAGCCTTGCAATGCTCGCCGCCAACGCGCACCTCGCGCCGGGCTATGCTGGCGGCCTTGCCGGGATCGCCCGCTCGATGCCCACCAGCGCGGCGGCAGACCGTGTCGCCGAGCAACTTGGCATCCCTTGCTTCGAAACGCCGACCGGCTGGAAGTTCTTTGGCACCTTGCTCGATGCCGGAAAGGCCACGATCTGCGGCGAGGAAAGCGCAGGCACCGGCTCCGATCACGTGCGCGAAAAGGATGGCGTCTGGGCAGTCCTGCTCTGGCTCAACATCCTCGCCGTGCGGGGCATCAGCGTTCAGGCGCTCGCCCACGAACATTGGGCGAAGTATGGCCGCAATTACTACGCGCGGCACGACTATGAGGCGCTTCCCACCGCGCAGGCCGATGCCTTGATGGCAGAAATCACCGCCTCGCTCCCCGCGCTGCCCGGCAAGGCCTTCGGGCCGCTGGTGGTCGCCAAGGCAGACAGCTTCTCCTATGTCGATCCGGTCGATGGTTCGGCCAGCGCCAATCAGGGCCTGCGGGTGCTGTTCGAAGGCGGCTCGCGCATCGTCTTTCGCCTCTCGGGCACGGGCACCGAAGGCGCGACATTGCGCGTCTATCTGGAGCGCTACGAACCGGCAAACGGCAACCTTGATGCCGACACCGATGCGATGCTTGGCGAACTGATCGCCGCCGCGCAGGAGATTGCCGGGATCACGCGCCACACCGGGCGCACCGCGCCCGACGTGGTGACGTGACGGCAGCGCTGCTGAAGGTCCACGCGCCGCGCGCCGATGCGGTCGATCTCTGCCTGTTCGAAGGCACCCACGAAATCCGCCACCCCATGCGCCGCCAGGGCGATCAGTGGGCCGCGCCGCCCCCCGCCCCCGGCGCGCGGTACGGACTGCGCGCCCATGGCACGTGGGCACCCGAGCAGGGCCTGTGGTTCGATCCTGCCAAGCTGCTGGTCGATCCGCACGCGGTGGAGCTGGATCGGCGCTTCGTCTATGACGCGAGCTTATCTGCCTATGGCTTTGATACTACGGCGATTGTTCCCAAGGCAGTGATGCCGCACGCGCTGCCCGATGTGCCGCATCAGCCGCCGGTGTTCGAACTCGGCGGGCTGATCTACGAAGTCAACGTGCGCGGCTTCACCATGCTGCATCCCGCTGTGCCAGAGGACCAGCGCGGCACCATCGCCGCGCTCGCCCATCCGGCGGTGCTCGCGCACCTCACCAAATTGCGCGTCCAAGCGGTTGAGCTGATGCCGATTACTGCGTGGATCGACGAGCGCCACCTGCCGCCGCTCGGGCTCAGCAACGCGTGGGGCTACAATCCGGTTGCGCTGATGGCGCTCGATCCGGGGCTCTGCCCGGGCGGCGTGGCCGAACTGCGCGAAACCGTCGCCGCCCTGCGCGCGCACGGCATCGGCGTGATCCTCGATCTGGTGTTCAACCATACCGGCGAGAGCGACGTGCACGGCCCGGTGCTCTCCTTGCGCGGGCTCGACAACGCCGCTTACGCCCACAATGCAGATGGCAGCCTGATCAACGATACCGGCTGCGGCAATACGCTCGATTTCGCAAACCCCGCCGTGCGCGCGCTGGTTTTGGAGAGCATGCGCCATTTCGTGCGCACGTGCGGTGTCGATGGCTTCCGCTTCGATCTCGCCCCGGTCATGGCGCGCGGCCCCGGCTTCGATCCTGCCGCGCCGATCTTTGCCGAAATCGCCGCCGATCCGTGGCTGGCAGACCGGGTACTGATCGCCGAGCCATGGGACATCGGCCCCGGCGGCTACCAACTCGGGCAATTCCCGGCAAACTGGCTTGAATGGAACGACGTTTACCGCGACGATGTGCGCCGTTTCTGGCGCGGCGATGGCGGCGTCGGCGCGTTCGCCACGCGCATCGCCGGATCGGCGGACATTTTCGGGCCGCACTGCCGCTCGGTCAATTTCCTCGCCGCGCACGACGGCTTTACGCTGACCGACACGCTCGCTTTTGAACATCGCCGCAACCATGCCAATGGCGAGGACAATCGCGACGGGCACGGCGAGAACTTCAGCTGGAACAACGGCGCGGAAGGGGCAACGGGCGATGCGGACATCATCGCCCGCCGCGCCGCGCTCGCCCGCGCCATGCTCGGCACGCTGTTCGTCTCGACCGGGACAATCATGCTCACTGCCGGTGACGAATTTGGCCGCACCCAGCACGGCAACAACAACGCCTATGCGCAGGATAACCCGGTCACCTGGATCGATTGGCAAGGCCGCGACGCTGCGCTGGAGGACCATGTCGCCGCCCTCGCCGCGCAGCGCGCGCTTTGCGACATGCGTGCGTTTCCCCAGACCGGCCAATGGACCGCGCTCGATGGCGCGGCCATGGATGCCGCGCGCTGGGAAGACCCCGCAACCACCGGCTTTTCATGGCGCGATCCGACGCGGCCGACGGGATTGCGTGTCGACCGCGCCGGTCCGGGAGCCGGGCCGGAGCCCGGAACGGGTTAGGACAAGAGCAAAAAGGCGAAGGCGCGGGTCGCCTGCTTTACCGTTTTAGTGTTCAAAATCTGACACTTGGTACCCGCCCCAATTGACGGACGAATGACCGGAGTTGGTGGGAAGCGGACGTCTCTGCAAACACCCTTTCCGTCGCCCCGTGCTTGACACGGGGCTTGGCTTCCCTCGCATCCTCGCGTTTGGCAGCATCGGGAGGGTGAAGGCTCGATCCACGTAAAGGACTTCGGCAAGACAAGGCTGGTCTACGCCGAGCGGCACGAGGAAATCGAACCTGCCATCGCCCGCGAAAAGCTCGTCAAGAAGTGGCGTCGGGAGTGGAAATTCGCGCTGATCGAAGCGGACAATCCCGACTGGCTGGACCTTTTGGAACAATGGTATCCGGCGGGGGTAGCATTGCATGGTGACGCCGAAAGGTAACCAAGCCCCGTGTCAAGCACGGGGCGACGGTGAGCTTTGGGTGGCGATTTGGTGAGCCGCCATGGCTGGAAGTGGTGGGGAGCGGACATTGATTAGCGCAGGATTGTAACCTCATCATGCCCCAAGGACGCGAGCGCATCCTGCTAGAGGACGCCTTTTGGCACCTCTCGGCGCGTAGCATTAAACACCTCAGTGGCAATCGCGCCTGAGTAGAGCCTGACTAACAAGCCCGCATACGGTAGCTTAAGCTCGTTAGTGAGATCACGAAGGACGGCGTTCCAGAGTTCGAGGCTGTCAGAGCCGCCACCGCTTGGCCGTGCATCTGCCTTACGCCGATCCTCCATCGCTCGCGCAACCTTGGTCTCTGACCAGCCTTTGCGCCTCAAGCGAGCCTCCTCCTTCGCAAGCTTTTCCTCAAGAGCTTCAGGCGTGCCGTGACGTGGGGCAAGAATAGTACAGAGGTGGCCTGATTGGTCTGAACAGCGATCGGCGCCGGATAAGTGGATTGTCCGCCGGGTTACTGTCCTGAATTGCCGATATTGGGCGTCACGCAGGGAGGGCGTAGCCCGACCGGAGAGAGGCCCAATATCGGCGGCCGAAGTTC
>NZ_CAMBTS010000005.1 GCF_945870625.1 Novosphingobium sp. Chol11
TACGGGTTGGCCATCGCGTCGGGGAAGCGGAATTCGACGCGCTTGGCCTTGGTGCCCGCGCCATAGGGGATGCGGCACGAAGCCGAACGGTTGCGCGCCGAATAGGCGAGCAGCACTGGCGCTTCATAGCCCGGAACAAGCCGCTTATAGCTGTTGGTGGTCGGGTTGGTGAAGGCGTTCAGCGCCTTGGCATGCTTGATCACGCCGCCGATGTAGTAAAGGCACATGTCGGACAGACCGGCATAACCGTTGCCCGCGAACAGCGGCTTGCCGCCTTCCCAGATCGACATGTGGGTGTGCATGCCCGAGCCGTTGTCGCCCTTGATCGGCTTGGGCATGAAGGTGGCCGACTTGCCATAAGCATGCGCGACCTGCTGAACGACGTACTTGTAGACCTGCATGCGGTCTGCCGTTTGCACCAGGGTGCCGAAGGTGAGGCCCAGTTCGTGCTGGGCTGCGGCCACTTCGTGGTGATGCTTGTCGCAAGGCAGGCCCATGTCGATCATGGTGCGGACCATTTCGCCGCGGATGTCGACGCAGCTGTCGATCGGGGCGACGGGGAAATAGCCGCCCTTCACGCCGGGGCGATGGCCCAGGTTGCCGCCGTCATATTCCTTGTTGGTGTTGGTCGGCAGCTCGACATCGTCGATGCGGAAGCCGTTGCCGTCATAGCCGTCGTAGAACTTCACATCGTCGAACAGGAAGAATTCGGCTTCCGGGCCGACATAGACCGTGTCGCCCACGCCGCTGGCGATCACGAAGGCTTCGGCGCGCTTGGCAGTGGAGCGCGGATCGCGCGAATAGAGCTCGCCGGTCGAAGGCTCGACAATGTCGCAGCAGATGATCAGCATCGGCGTGGCCGAGAACGGGTCCATGAACACCGAGCTCAAATCGGGCTTCAGGATCATGTCGCTTTCGTTGATGGCCTTCCAGCCTTCGATCGAGGAGCCATCGAACATCAGGCCGTCCTCAAGCTCGTCTTCGCCCAGCACGCTTGAAACCATCGTCAGGTGCTGCCACTTGCCCTTGGGATCGGTGAAGCGCAGATCGACCCACTCGATTTCCTCTTCTTCGATGCGGGCGAGGATTTCTTTTGCAGTAGCCATTGTTGGTCCTTTTTTTTGCTCCAGCTCTACCCGGAGCGATCAACGGTTCAATTCAGCAGCGTTCGGTATTCGCAAAGGCAAGTGCAAAGCGCTGGTAAATCTTGATGCTTCTCAAGTCAGCAGGTCAGATCGCATCGTTATCGCGTTCACCGGTGCGAATGCGCAGTGCGCTCTCCACCGGGATCACGAAGATCTTGCCATCGCCGATCCGGCCGGTTTGCGCCGCCGCCGCGATGGCTTCGACCACGCGGTCGACCAGTGCGTCGTTCAAGACCACTTCAAGTTTCACCTTGGGCAGGAAATCGACGACATATTCGGCGCCGCGATAAAGCTCGGTATGGCCCTTTTGCCGGCCGAAGCCTTTTGCTTCGGTGACGGTGATCCCGGAAACGCCGATTTCATGCAGCGCCTCCTTCACTTCGTCCAGCTTGAAGGGCTTGATGATCGCCTCGACCTTTTTCACTCGATCACCCCTGAGGGCCGGCTGATGTTCTGCATCAGTCGGCGTGGTTCCCTTGGACTTTGTTCATCCAAGAAGCGTGCCATTACCTATTGCAATGCAATAAGCCAAGATCGCTTGCAGCGAAAGCCGCAATTGCGCGGATTCGGCAACAAAGAAACCGCTTTGGCGCGCGCGCCATTGCGCATGTTGCGCAGTGGGAGCTGAATAATGCTGCTTATTTGCGCATCCTGTGCCTGATTTTTAGGCAGTCTTTCAGCCAGCGTAAGGCGGGCAATGCAGCCCGGCCGGGCTCGTCGTGAAAATCTCGTGGCCCGTCTCGGTTATGCCGATCGAATGTTCGAACTGCGCGGAAAGCGAGCGATCGCGGGTCACGGCCGTCCAGCCATCGTCGAGGATCTTCACCGCCGCCCTGCCCAGATTGATCATAGGCTCGATCGTGAAGAACATGCCGGGCTTCAGCTCCGGCCCGGTCCCGGCGGTTGCGGCGTGGATCACTTCGGGCGAATCGTGGAACAATCGCCCCAGTCCGTGTCCGCAAAATTCGCGCACCACGCCGTAGCGCTGGCGTTCGGCATGCGCCTGAATGGCTGCGCCGATATCGCCCAGCCGCGCGCCGGGCTGGGCCTTTGCGATGCCCAGCATAAGGCATTCATACGTCACCTCGACCAGCCGCCGCGCCTTGAGCGGCACATCGCCGACCAGATACATCCGGCTGGAATCGCCATGCCAGCCATCGAGCAGCGGGGTAACGTCGATATTGACGATGTCGCCATCCTTCAGCGCGCGGCCTTCGGATGGGATACCGTGGCACACCACGTGATTGATCGAGATGCAGCACGAATGGGTGTAGCCCCGGTAGCCCAGCGTGGCGGGCACCGCGCCGCCGTCCAGCGTCATCTTGCGCACCACATCGTCGATGGCCGCCGTGGTCACGCCGGGGCGCACCAGCGGCACCAGCGCGTCGAGGATTTCGGCAGCCAGCCGCCCAGCCTTGCGCATGCCGTCAAAACCGGCAGGGCCATGGAGTTTGATCGTCCCGTCGCGCGGGAGCAGGCCGGTATCGTCAGCGATTACATAGTCAGTCATGGCGACCATATAGAGCGCGCGCGCGCGAATGGCGAGATCGCTCGCGCCTCATTTTCCGCTCGCGCTCGCCGCGCTGCTGCGCCATGTACAACAACACGATGACAGACCCCGCAGCGCTGATCCAGCCCGACCTTGGCCAGACGGCCATTCCGCTCCACATCCTTGATAAATCCGGGCTTGCCGATTGGCTGGCGGGCCTTAGCGCGGGGCAGCAGGCGGTGCTGGCCGCGCAGAAGTTTGAAGGCGGCGCGGGCGAGACTGCGATCGTGCCCGATGGCGCTGGCTGGTTTGCTGCGGGCGGTGTTGCCGACGCCGCGGCGCTGGGCGGCTGGTGCCTCGCGCGTCTTGCCGAAGTGCTCCCCGGCGGCACTTACCGGCTGGTTGGCGGCAACGATGATCGCGCGCTGCTGGGCTGGACCGCCGCGCAGTATCGTTTCGATCGTTATCGCACCGCCGCCAGCACGGCCGCGCCGCGTGTACTGCTGAGCAAGGCGGAAGCGGCGATTGCGCCTGCGCTGGCCGAAGCGGCAGCGGTGAACATGGTGCGCGATCTGGTCAATACCCCGGCCGAAGACATGGGGCCGGCGCAGCTTGAAGCCGAAGCCCGCATGCTCGCCAGGCAGCACCACGGCGTCGTCCATGTGATTTCGGGAGAAGCGCTGGAGCGCGATTACCCGATGATCCACGCGGTAGGCCGCGCCGCCGCGCGCAGCCACGCGCCGCGCCTGATCGAGCTTGAATGGGGCGATCCCGATCACCCGCGCATTGCCGTGGTGGGCAAAGGGGTGTGTTTCGATTCGGGCGGGCTGGATATCAAGCCATCCTCGGGCATGGCGCTGATGAAAAAGGATATGGGCGGCGCGGCGCATGCGCTGGCGCTGGCCGGGCTGATCATGGCCGGGGGGCTGAAAGTGCGGCTGCACCTGCTGATCCCGGCGGTCGAAAATGCGATTGCGGGCAATGCCTTTCGCCCCGGCGACATTCTGCGCGCGCGTTCGGGCCTCAGTGTCGAGATCACCAACACCGATGCCGAAGGGCGGCTGGTGCTGGGCGATGCGCTCACCCGCGCCTGCGAGACGCCCCCTGCGCTGATCCTTGATTTTGCGACATTGACCGGCGCGGCGCGCGTCGCGCTCGGCCCCGATCTGCCCGCGCTGTTCACCCGCTGCGATGCGACCGCAGAGGCGCTGCTGCGCGCAGGGTTAGCGAGCGATGATCCGTGCTGGCGTCTGCCGCTGCACGAAGCTTACCGCGAATACGTCAAATCCGATGTTGCCGACTTGCAAAACAGCCCGGCCAACGGCTTTGCCGGGGCGAGCGCGGCGGCGCTGTTTCTCGATCGGTTCGTGGGCGACGGGATCGATTGGGCGCATTTCGATACGTTCGCCTGGCGTCCGGTGGCAAAGCCGGGGCGGCCCAAGGGCGGCGAGGCGCTGGGCCTGCGGGCGGCGTGGGGATTGTTGCAGGAGAGGTTCGGATGAACCGGGCGAAACGGTGGAGGTCTTGAACCCCTCGCCCTCTGCCTCTAAGCGCACGGGCTTGTTCTTTATGGAACCGAACGCATTGACCCGAGAAACTGAGCTTATCGTCGATCCTTCGCTGCCAGCCTTGCGCAAGTTTACGCTGTCCGTGCCCAGCACCCGAGTCGATCCCTTGCGCCGCCCGGTGCGCGGAGACCTGGCGCACATCCGCTGCGCCGGGGACGTGTTCGTGCCGCATTATGCGGTGCCCATGCCGTTCGTGGTGGGGCCGGACGGCGCATCGCTCCATCTTGCCGGCAATGCGGGGAGCCAGGTGCTTGCCGCGTTGGCCGGGGGCAGCGCGTTTCAGGCGCTCGATATTGCGGGCGGCTGGGTCTGGGGCCAGGTCGGCGGGCCGGATGACGAAGACGGGCTGGTCGGCTATGTGCCGCAAGGCGCGCTGGCATGAGCGTCAGCGTGTTCATCGATGGCGCGGCTGGCACAACCGGCCTCGAAATCGCGCAGCGGCTGGCCGAGCGCAGCGAATTTGCGCTGATCACGTTGGACGATGAGCAGCGCAAGCAGGATCGCGCCCGCGCGCAGGCGATCAACGACGCCGACGTGGTGATCCTGTGCCTGCCCGATGATGCCGCGCGCGTCGCAGTGGCGATGATCGCCAACGCGCGCACCTGTGTGATCGATGCCTCTACCGCGCACCGGGTGGCGCCGGGTTGGACGTATGGCTTTCCCGAACTGATCGGGCGCGATGCGGTGGCGGCGGCCAAGCGCGTTTCCAATCCGGGATGTTATCCCACCGGCTTTCTTGCGCTGGTCGCGCCGCTCGTCCACGCCGGTCTGCTCCCGGCCGACTGGCCCTATACGGTGAACGCGGTGTCGGGCTTTTCGGGCGGCGGCAAAGCGCTGATCGCGCGTTTTGAAGCCGAGCCCGATATCGCCTTTCGCAGCTATGGGCTGGGCCTTGATCACAAGCATTTGGCCGAAATGCAGCAGTTTGCCGGGCTGAAACATGTCCCGCTGTTCGCGCCTGCCGTGATCCCGGCCTATCGCGGTATGGTTGTCGAAGTTCCGCTACCGCTCGCCGCCATGCCCGGCGCCGCCATGCCCAGTGCCGCCGCGCCCGATGCGCTGCGCGGCGCGCTGACCCGGTTTTTTGCCGACGCGCCGCTGGTCCGGGTCCATCAGGAAAGTCCCGCTGAGCTGCTCTTGCAGGCGGCCATGCCGGCGTGGGACGGGCTCGATCTTTATGTTTTCGGCGCGGCCGACGGCGCGCAGGCGCGGCTCATTGCCGTGCTCGATAATCTGGGCAAGGGCGCGAGCGGGGCAGCAGTCCAGACGCTCAATCTGATGAGCGGCCTCGAAGAAACGGCTGGCCTGCGCGTCTGATCACTCGCTGATGGCGAGCGGTGCTTTCTCGGCGTCGGGCAGGTTGCCGCCCATCACTTGCGCCAGCGTCGGCGCAATCGCGCGCATATCGATCTCGCCCAGATTCCTGGCCTGCGCCACGCCCTTGCCCATGATCATGAAGGTGGAGCGCATTTCGGGAGCGGCCGGGAAGTAGCCGTGCATCCCTTTGACCGGGGAGGGGATAACCAGCGGCAGCTTGTCGTTGACATAGGGTACCGCAATCGCGCTTCGCTGCAGGTTCACGTAAAAGCTGGCTTGGGGATTGGCTCCTGCCGCCACAATGGCCGGGCCGGTCAGGATCTGGTCGATCTTGGCGGCGGGATCGGCTTGCAGCTTCACCAGCAGATCGGCCACTTTGGCTTTCAATGCCGCATCATCGGGGCGGGCGAGAACAATCGCAAAGGAGCCGCCCGAAGCCCATGGCTCAGCGTCCCACCCGGTGATTTTGCCGGCGCCATCGGTTTTGACCAGCCCTGCATCAATGAAGGCACGAAACAGGTTGATCCCGGTATCGACTGCCGCAAAGCCATGATCGCTCACCACCGCGATCACCGCATCGGGATGCGCCTTCAGTTCGGCAGCGACAAGGTCGCCAACCAGACCGTCGATCACTTCCAGCGTGGCATGCGCCTCGGCCGAACCGGGCCCAGCGCCGTGCTGCTCATGGTCCAGCGCGGTGAGATAAGAGGTGACAAACCCCGGATGGTGGCGCTCGATCAGCTTCACGCCAAAGCGGGCGCGGTTCCGGTCGCTGTCCAGGCTCTCGTCCTTGCCATCGGCGTAGGCGGTTCCGGCGTCGGCTTCGAGTTCGCGGGTCAGGCCGGGGGTCGATAGCGCGCGCAGTTCCTTGGCATCGTCGGCATGGCCGGTGCGCCAGATCTGCGGCAGGTTCCACGTTACATTGCGAGCGCCGACCGTGACCGGCCAGTGGATGTTGCTCGTGGTCAGCCCGGCATCGTGCGCCGCATCCCATAGCGTGCGCGCCTTGTTGTCCTCGGCATACCAGAACCAGCCACCGTGATTGATCGCCAGCGGATCGAACGTGGTGTTTCCCACAATGCCATGCCGCGCGGGGGAAACCCCGGTGAGCAAGGTGGTGTGGCTGGGATAGGTCACCGTGGGAACCACACCGACCACACCCGAGGCATAAGCACCCTTGGTCACGAAAGAACGCAAGTTGGGCACTTTAAGCCCGCGCTGCGCCGCTTCGATCACATCAGCAGGGCGCAGTCCGTCGATCGAGATCAGCAGGACCGGACGCCCCGGTTGTTTAAGAATGGCAGCTTTGGAAGGCGCGCGCGCTTCCCCCATGCCCGGCACCGCAGCGATGCCGAAGGCGAGAACAACGGAGAGGGCAGAGGAAAGCGCGCTTTGCATCAGAAACCAGCCTTTAATGTAACGAACACCTGCCGCGGGGCACCGGTCAGCAGCGTCTGGTTGTCGCCGCTGTTGCCAAAGCCGTTCGAGCCGATGGTCGAGATATAGGACTTGTCGAACAGATTGGTGACATTGATCTGGAGTTCGACCGGCTTGCGCATGCCGACATCCATCCGGTAACCGATCGCGCCGTCGATGATGGCGCGGTCTGGCACAGACTGGTCGTTAGTGAACGAGAAGAAGCGCTTGGACATATAGTTCACCGCCAGATTGCCGAAGAATGGACCCTTATCATAGTTCCATTCGAGGTGCACCAGATGCTTGGGCGAGTCCGGCACGGTCTTGCCCTTGAGCGGAACGACAGTGCCGGCGACGACCAGATCGTTGCGGATGGTGTTGTCGTTGTAGCTGTAGGAGCCTTGCACCGACCAGCCTTCACCGATCTGGTATTCGGCGCTGAGTTCAACACCTGCCGAGCGCACGCCGCCGACATTCTGCAGCGCTGCCGGACCGCCGACAATGCCGACCGTGGTCGGAATGCCGAGCAGGCGGTTGCGGAAATTGACCAGATATCCTGCCAGCACGCCGCGCAGCGGGCCGGTGCCAAAGCGAAGGCCTGCTTCATACGTGTCCGAGGCTTCCGGCTTCAGGATCGGCTTGATCGCGTCGAACCCGACCTGGGTCCCCGAGAATGGGCCGGATGTGGAAGCGGAGGTGAAGGCGCGCGTCACTTGGGTAAAGCCGGCGAAGGCTTCCAGGCCATCGGCAAACTTGTAGTTCACGCCGGCATGCGGCTGAAACCAGTCCTGCACCGAAATCGTGCCCGAGGTGCGCCCGCCGCTGACGATGGGCGTGGACTTGTTGTCAACCTTGAAGCCCTTCCAGCCGAGGCTGATGGTGGCGTCGCCCAGCTTGATCTGGTCTTCGACATAGTACTGCAAGGTCTTGGTGTTGAACTGGAAGTCCCACTGCGTGAAGAACGGATCGTTCTGGAATTTCAGATGATCGCGGCCCGGCTGGGTGCGGCTTTCATAGCCGTAGAACCGGCGCGCCTGACGGAAGTCGTTGTTCTCATACCATCCGCCGACGGTGATGTTGTTCATCCCCAGATCGGCATTGACGCTGCCGAACAGGCCCTTGCGGTTGATGCCATATTCGGTGGTGCGCAGCGCCATCGGCACGCCGCTCGGGCTGGCGACATAGGGCGTGCCCCACGTACCTTGGCCAGAGTTGCGGTGGTAATAGCCCTTGAGCTTGACCGTCACGTTCTCGCCAAGTGGCGCGGTGATGCCCAGCGATGCCAGTGTATCGCGGCGCAGGCCCGAGGCGTCGTAGTACGAGTCGTCAGCCGTGCCGATGGGGGCCGGATAGATTGTGCCCGCAGCCGGGTTAAGTGGCGTCACAGGAGTATCGCCGCGGTTGGCGGCGATGTCGGCAACGCGGACGGCGAGGACATAGTTCGACGGG
This sequence comes from Novosphingobium sp. Chol11, assembly GCF_945870625.1. Taxonomy (GTDB): domain Bacteria; phylum Pseudomonadota; class Alphaproteobacteria; order Sphingomonadales; family Sphingomonadaceae; genus Novosphingobium. The sequence continues at coordinate 8,385 of NZ_CAMBTS010000005.1, forward strand.
CCGAAGTTGTCTGCGTTAAAGCCAAGCCGGGCAATCTGGCCGAGCGAGAGATCCTGATAATCCTGCTCCGCGCGGTCGGAATAGCTGATGAAGCCGTCAAGGATCACATCGCCGATCGGCAGGATTGCCTTGCCATTGATGTTGAGCTGGCGCTGCTTGCCGTCGCCCTTCCACTTGTCGGTGCTGGCATAAGCGACCGAGCCGAAGACGCGGGCGCCATCGCGCGAGCCGATCCCGGCGCGCAGGAAGCCGCGATAGGTGTTGTTCGAACCATACGTGCCGCTGGCATCGACGCCCAGCGCATCGCGCGGATCGATCGAGTTGAACAGCAATGTGCCGCCGAGGTTATTGGTCGCTTGCGTGTCGATCGAGCCCGAACCCTGCGAAACGACGGTCGAGCGGATGTTTTCGGCCGAGATCGCGCGCGAAATGTGCAGACCGTTGGTGTTGCCATACGACATGTCGCCTAGCGGGATGCCGTCAAGGTTGAAGCCCAGCTGGTTCTGGTTGAACCCGCGGATCGTGATGCGCGTCGACCATTCATAGGTGCCGAATGCATCGGCCGACTGGAAGTTGACGCCCGGCAGCTTGGCAATCGCTTTGAGCGGGCTGGTGCCCGTTACCGCGATGGCGAGCTGGGCGCCGGAAATTTCCTGCACCTGGCGGGTCTTGCCGGTGCCATAGACGATGATGGCCGGGGCTTCGCCAGCTTCGGCGGCATCCGCTGCGGCGGGTGCATCGGCAGGAATCGCGTCATCGGCGGCAAACGCTGGGTGCGCAGCAAAAATGGCGGCCGAAGCCAACAGGACAGTAGCAAGACGCATCGAAAATCTCCCTCAGGATGCGGTGGTAATACTGCACCTGCTAGGAGCGAGTTATTGCAACTTTAGGTTGAATTTGTTACAAATAAAGTCATGTGAAGCCGTGATAATTGTGCAACGCAGCAGTATTAACCCTCAGGATTAGCGCGCAAAAAGCCCGCCCCCCTTTGCCGGGAGGCGGGCTTATGGCCCAATGGGCTCAGTAACTTAAGGCGATCAGTCTTCCGGTGCGATGGTCACGCGCAGCCCGTCGAGATCCGACGTGAGCTGGACCTGGCACGAGAGGCGCGAGGTCGCGCCGCGGTGGTCCGAGCTTTCCAGCAGATCGTTCTCGTCTTCGCTCATCGGCGGCAATTTGTCGGCGAACGCGGGATCGACGAAGATATGGCATGTGGCGCAAGAGCAGCAGCCGCCGCACAGCGCAAGCAGCTCGTCAAAGCCATTGTCGCGGATCGCTTCCATCACGGAGAGGCCTTCGCCCGCCTCGACGGTGGATTCTTCGCCCGACCGGTGTACCACTACAAGTTTCGGCATTTTCCCAATCTCCTGGTGGGGCGCGGTGCCCGGTTCACGTTTGGCCTGTCAGCCACTCCTGCGGGCTGCTATCGCGTGGGCTGCGCTTTGGCAAGACTGCCGCTGCGACCTAAGGAAAAGGGAAGAGCCGGGCACATGGGGCTGAGCGCGGAGCAGATCGCACAAGGGCTGGATCACATTGCCTCCCTCACGCCTGCGATGGGCGCGGCGCTGGAGCGTGTCGGCTATCCCGAACCGCGCATCCGCCCCACCGGCTACCGGACTTTGCTGCGCACGATTGTCGGCCAGCAGGTGAGCGTTGCCGCCGCCGCTTCGGTCTGGGGCAAGCTTGAGGCCCTTCTTGGCGAGGATACGCCTGCACCCGATCTGCTCGCCGCCGATTTCGACGCGCTGCGCGCCTGCGGCCTTTCGCGCCAGAAGCAAGGCTATGCGCGCTCGCTGTGCGATCTGGTGGTCTCGGGCGAACTCGATCTCACCGCGCTTCCCGCCGATGACGAGGAAGCGATTCTCCAGCTCACCCGGATCAAGGGGATCGGGCGCTGGTCGGCGGGAATCTACCTGCTGTTTGCCGAAGGCCGCGCCGATATCTGGCCGGCGGGCGATCTGGCAGTGCAAGCGGGCATGGCCAAGCTGCTGGGCTTGGAAGAGCGGCCGAGCGAGAAAGAGGCGCGCGCACTGGCGGAAAGCTGGCGCCCGCACCGGGGCGCAGCGGCGATCTTCACATGGCACTGCTACAACAATCCGGCGATGTAGCGCGCCCCGGCGTAGACCGGTGTGCGCCCCGCGCTTACCCCGCAAACCCATCAATCGCAGCCGCCAGCGCCACATCGCGCGCGCTCAGCCCGCCCGCATCGTGCGTCGTCAGCGTGATTTCGACTCGGTTGTAGACATTGAACCATTCGGGATGGTGATCGGCCTTTTCCGCCAGAATCGCCACCCGGGTCATGAAACCGAACGCCTCGGCAAAATCGCCAAACCGGAAGGTGCGCACGACGGCCGCGCCATCTTCGCGCAAAGCCCATTGGGGCATCGCCGCAAGGGCAGTGTCGATTTCGGCAGGGGTGAGGCGGGCAATCGCCATTTTTCGCTCTCCTTGGCAGCTTGTCCGCTTTCCCCTATCGCTCGCTGCGATGCAACCCTGCCGTCTCGCTGCCTTTGATCTTGCCTGCCGCCGGGGCGACCGCGTTTTGCTGCGCGGCCTGTCGTTCGAGCTGGCGCCCGGCGAGGCGCTGCAATTGGGCGGGCCGAACGGGATCGGCAAATCCAGCCTGATCCGCATGCTCGCCGGGCTGCTGCGGCCCTTTCATGGCCATGTCGAACATAGCGGCGGGCTGGCGCTATCCGATGAACGGGCCGCGCTCGATGCGCATCGGCCGCTTGGCGAAGCGCTGGACTTCTGGCGGCGGATCGATGGGGCTGGCCCGCCCACCGCCGATTTCGGGCTGGAGGATCTGCTCGATGTGCCAGTGCGGTTTCTTTCGACTGGGCAGCGCAAACGCGCCGCGCTGGCGCGGCTGGCGGGCAGCGGCGCGCAAGTGTGGTTGCTCGACGAGCCGCTGAACGGGCTGGACACGCATTGGGGCGCGAGCGCTCAGGCGGCGATCGAGGCGCACCGCGCGGCCGGCGGGATCGCGGTCATCGCCTCGCACCAGCCGCTCGATCTCAAACGGTTGCGGACCATCCATCTGCTTGATTACCAGCCATGAGCGGGGCGATCTGGGCGATCTTCTGCCGTGATCTCGGCCTGCTGGTGCGCGGCTCGCTGGGCCGGGGCGGGGCGCTTCTCCCGCTGCTGTTTTTCGTGGTGGTCGCAATGCTTTATCCCTTCGCGGTGGGGCCGGATGCCAAGCTGCTCGCGCGCACCGGGGCCGGGGTGATCTGGGTCGCGGCGCTGCTTGCGGCGATCCTGCCGCTCGACCGGCTGGTGGAGCCCGATGTCGAGGCGGGCATGTTCGATCAATGGGCCTTGCGCGGCCTCAGCGAAGAAGTGCTGCTGCTGGTGCGCATTCTGGCGCACTGGCTCAGTTTCGGCCTGCCGCTGATGCTCGCCGCGCCGATTTCGGCGGGCCTGCTCTCGCTCACAGGCGAGCAATTGCGCGTGATCGAGATTGGACTGCTGCTGGGCACGCCTGGGCTCGCCGCCATCGGCGTGACCATTGCCGCGATCACCGCAGGGCTGCGCGCCGGCACCGCGCTGGGCGGGCTGCTCGCCATACCGCTGGCCGTGCCGCTGCTCATTTTCGGCGCAGGCTCGCTCCAGCCGCAGGGCGCGGGCGGATTATACCTCCTCGCCGCCGCTTCGATGGCGGCGCTGGCCATCGCCCCTTTTGCCGGAGCGGCCGCCATCCGAGCGGGGCGCGAATAGCATACTGGGAGCAGGGCTTGTGTGCGCCAAAGCGTAAATGCATTGCCGGAGAGACGCGCGCTGCCTATTTCGGATCGTATGACAGCCATTCCGCCCGCGCCCGCCCTCGATACCCTCTCGCTCATCGGCAACACGCCGCTGGTCCTGCTCAAGGGGCCGAGCGAGGCCGCCGGCTGCGAAATCTATGGCAAGTGCGAATTTGCCAATCCCGGTGCTTCGGTTAAGGACCGCGCCGCCTTGTGGATCGTGCGCGATGCCGAGGAACGCGGCATCCTGCAGCCGGGGGGCACGATTGTCGAAGGCACGGCGGGAAATACCGGGATCGGCCTTGCGCTCGTGGCCAATGCGCTGGGCTACAAGACCGTGATCGTCATGCCCGAAACCCAGTCGCGCGAGAAGATGGACACCTTGCGCGCGCTTCGCGCCGAACTGGTGCTCGTGCCCGCCGCGCCGTTTTCCAATCCGGGCCATTTCGTCCACACCTCGCGCCGCATTGCCGAGGAAACACCGGGCGCGATCTGGGCCAACCAGTTTGATAACGTTGCCAATCGCCGCGCGCATGTCGAAGGCACCGCGCCCGAAATCTGGGCGCAGATGGAAGGGCGCATCGATGGCTTCACGTGCGCGGCCGGCACGGGCGGGACCATTGCCGGGGTTGGCCTTGGCCTTAAAGGCGTCGATGAGAACGTGACCATCGCGCTGACCGACCCGCACGGTGCCGCGCTCTATAATTACTACGCCAATGGCGAGCTCAAGTCCGAAGGGTCGTCGGTCGCGGAAGGGATCGGGCAGGGGCGCATCACTGCCAATCTCGAAGGCGCGCCGATCGATACGCAATTTCGCATCTCCGACGAGGAAGGGCTCGTCTGGGTAACCCGGCTGCTCGCCGAAGAGGGGCTGTGTCTGGGCCTTTCCAGCGGGATCAATGTCGCGGGCGCGGTCGCGCTGGGCAGGCAGCTCAGCCAACAGCGGGGGCCGCGCGCGCGCGTCGTCACCATCCTGTGCGACACCGGCTTTCGTTACCTTTCATCGCTTTACAATGCCGAATGGCTTGCCGCAAAGGGTTTGCCGGTCTTCCCTTGGCTCTAGTGATCGGCTAATATCCCTCCGATGGCATTGTTTGGCACGATATTCGCCCGCAAGACGTCGGCAACGTCTTTGCCTCTGGCCAAGAATGGCCCGGCTGGCGGCTCGCCCACCGCATCATCGCTCGATGCCTCGCTGCGCAGCGCCGCCACCCAGCGTGAGTTGCGGGCGCAGGCGGTCCACCGGCTGCAGGTCGGCATGTTCGGGCTGGCGGGTATGTTGCTGCTGGTCAGCCTTGCCAATGTGATCATGGACCGGGCGCAGAGCGCCGATGCCGGTCTGCTCAGCCGGACCAACCCCGCCGCAATCAGCGCCAGCGCCTCCCCCGCCAGCGATCCGCTGGTGGACATGGGCGTCGCTCCTGAATTGCCGGTTAGCGGCGAACCAGCCAAGGCCCCGCCTGCCGCGCGCAAGCCTGCCAACCCATAGCGCGCTTGCCCCTGATCCGCTCTTGGGGTCATCGCCGCTGGCGCATCATTGCCGTGGTCGCGGCTCTGGCGGCGGCGGCGCTGATCGCAGCGTCGCTTCCGCTTCGATCCGGCGCGCGAACGCCCCTGGGCGTTTTTACCAGCTTGCCGCTCATCTGGAACGAAACAACCGGGCCCGCCGAGATGATCGGCACGCATGCCGCGCCGCCATGGCCGCGCACTGCGCTCGAAACCCGCTTTCGCCTCGTCCCGCTCGATACCTTGCTCAAGCTTGATCGGCTTGGCGACCTGTTGATCGCGCAGCCGCGCCCGCTGGCGCCCCAAGAAAACGTCGCGCTGGATCGCTGGGTGCGCCGGGGCGGCCATCTGCTGCTGTTTGCCGATCCGATGCTCACCGCGCCGAGCCGGTTCGCGATTGGCGATCCGCGCCGCCCGCAAGATATCGCGCTGCTCTCGCCGATCCTGAAGCATTGGGGGCTGTCGCTCAATTATGATGAGGCGCAGCCCCTAGGTTTGCGGGAAATTGCGGGAAGCACCCTGCCAATTAACCTTGCGGGGCATTGGACAAAGCGGCCGGGCGGAGAGGCGGACTGCCGAATCGAGCAGGCTGGGCTGGTCGCAAACTGCCGGATTGGCGCGGGCCGCGCGCTGATGGTGGCCGATGCGGCGCTGTTTGAAGCCGCGCCCGATCCGGCGGCGCAAGCCGGACTGCTGCACACACTGGCGACAAAAGCGTTCACGCGCTGACGCGAATTGCGCGAAGATCGCGTTTTGCACGGGAAAGAGTGGCAATGCGCCGGAGCGCGGTGGTGCTGACCTGCATGACATTGAATCAAAGATATTTTTCCGCTGATCCGCGCTTCGTGGCAGCAGAGATAAGCTCTGAAAATCTTCAATTGTCCGCAATTATGCGCTGATTGGGGATCAATTCCCATACTTTCCCCCTTTTCACCCGCGCTTTCCCGCGTTAACACCAAAATCATCGAGACGAACTTCATGTCGCATCCACAGGGGATGAGTCGGCGAGCGCGATGCGCGCGCCGGGATGGAAGGCTTTTGTCCGTTCACTTGGGGTGCTGGGGTGACGGGAACGCCGTCAAATTATCGGGGTCAGGGGTTCTCGCCGCGCGGCGACAAGAACCGCTTTGTCCTGCCCACTGCGTTCCGCTCCGCCATCCGCGAAGCTTCGGGCGGCCAGCCGATCCTGTGCCTTGATAAGCATCACAATTTCAATTGCCTCGTCGGCTTCGGGCTGTCGCGCGTCGATACATTTGCCGATGTGCTCGATCGCGAAGAGGTCAATGCGATCAAGCAAGGCACACCTTTCGACCGCGATACGCGCAGCGGCCAGCTCTATGCTTATTACGACGTCGGGTTCGACGATTCGGGCCGCTTCATCTTGGGCGATTCCATCGCCGAGCAGGCGAAAATCACCGATGCGCTCTATTTCAACGGCGGCGGCGAGCTGATCACGATCTGGGCGCCCGAAGAGCTGTTCAAAATGGACGCCGGGTGGGACAGCGCCAAGGCCAAGTGCCGCGCGTTGATGAGTGAGGCGGCTGCCAAGGCGAAGCGCAAATGAGCGCGCCGCACATCCCCGTGCTCCTCGAAGAGGTGATCAGCGCGCTGAACCCGCAGCCCGGCGATATCGTGGTCGATGCCACGTTCGGCGCGGGCGGCTATACCCGCCGCCTGCTCGATGCCGGGGCCACGGTCCATGCCTTTGACCGCGATCCCGACGCGATTGCCGCCGGACGAGGCTGGGCCGAGGCGGCCTGCGAGCCTGCTCGGCTGGTGCTTCACGCGCGCCGCTTTTCCGAGATTGTCGCCTCGCTGGCCGAAGCTGGCCTTGCCCGGGTGCAGGGCGTGGTGTTCGATATCGGGGTGAGCTCGATGCAGCTCGATCAGGCGGCGCGCGGCTTTGCTTTTTCCAGCGACGGTCCGCTCGATATGCGCATGTCGCAAGACGGTCCAAGCGCCGCCGATTTCCTAAACGAAGCCGCCGAAGAAACGATCGCCGATGTGCTCTATACTTTCGGCGATGAGCGCCAGTCGCGCCGTCTGGCCCGCGCCATCGTGGCCGCGCGCCCGCTGTCGAGCACTGGCGAGTTTGCCCATGTGGTGCGCAAAGCGCTGGGATATCGCGCCAATGCCAAAGGGGCAGGCGCGCAAAAAGACCCTGCAACCCGCAGTTTTCAGGCCGTTCGCATCCATGTCAATGGCGAGCTTGACGAGCTTGCGGCTGGGCTGGCCGCCGCCGAACACGTGCTGGAGCCGAGCGGAAAGCTCGCCGTGGTCAGCTTCCACAGCCTGGAAGACCGGATCGTGAAGCAGTTCCTGCGTGAAGCCTCGGGCGCTGTGCCCGCAGGATCACGGCATTTGCCGGTGCGTGCGGCGGCCGGTGCGCCGGTGTTTGAAAAGCCTTCTGCTGCGATCCGGCCCAGTGCCGAGGAAGAAGCGCGCAATCCGCGCGCCCGGTCGGCCACGCTGCGCTGGGCGATGCGTACGAGCACCGCTGCGCGCGCTGAGAGCGGAGCGGCGGGCGCATGATTACCAAGGCGCAAAGCTTTCGCTCGATTGGCTGGATGGCATTGCTGGCGGTGTGCATCGCATTGGTGATGGTGCTGGCGTTTCGGGTGAACGCACTGCGCAGCCAGGTGAAACGGACCGAAGACAAGATCATCGCGCTGCGGCTTGAGCAAAGCTACCTCCAACTCGAATTTCAAACCCGCGCCAGCCAGCAGCAACTCAGAGACTGGAATACGCTCGAATTTGGATATGCCGCGCCCACGGCAGGGCAATATCTGGAAAACGAGCGGCAGCTGGCGCAATTTGCCCGGCCCGATGCGCCGGGCGCGCCGGTGCCGATCCGGGTTGCCAGCCTCGATGATACCGTGGCCGCAAACGCGGCATTTCCGGCGTTGGTCTCCCCGCTGACGGGCAAACCGGCGGCCGCTGAAGCGCCTGCGGGAGAAGTCGGCGAGGGCGAGGCGGCACCTCGCGATCACGGTGCTGCAAAAGCAGCGCTGGGCGCGCGATTGGCGAGGGTTTCTGCGTTGCCGGGGGCGGACGATGCGGCGGAACCGGCCGCCCGCCCGGCGAAGGACAAGCCTGCGCGCGCGCTGGCTGCGGCGGCAAAGCCCAAAGTGCTGGCTGACGCTAAATCGGCTGGCATGAAGCCCGCGCGCATGGCGACCGAAACGCGGAGCTACAAATGAACGGGATGACCGCCTCTGCTGCCTTGGCCTCGGGCCGGGTCAGGCTCGCCAATGTGCGGCAGATCTCGCTGGTCACGGCCAAGATGCGCGTGCTGTGGGTGCTCGGCGGGTTTGTGTTCATGACCTTTGTCGCGATCATTCGCATCGGCCAGCTGGGCATTTCCGAAGTTGCGCCCGAACGCACCTCGATGGCGCAGGCGCTGCTCCCTTCGCGCGGCGAGATCGCTGATCGCAACGGTCTGGCGCTGGCCCGCGCGTTTGCGTCCTATTCGCTGTGGTACAATCCCAAAGCGCTCGGCGCGGAGGGTTCGCCTCTGGTCAAAACGCCCGAGGAAATCGCGCGCGCTTTGCTCGAGATCTTTCCGGACGCCAATTTTGCCGATCTGGTCAAGCGGCTGAAAGCCAAGAACGGCAGCTATCTGCATCGCCGCGTCCTACCCGAAGAAGCCAACCGGGTCTTTGCCCTGGGCGAGCCTGCGCTGGAGTTTCCGCGCGAGGAGCAGCGTTTCTATCCGCAAGGCTCGCTTGCCGCCCATGTGCTCGGCTATGTCGATCAAGAAGGCAAAGGCAAAGTTGGCATGGAAAGCGTTCTGGAGCAGCGGCTGCTCGATCCGGCGCGGCGCGGCGCGCCTACGCCGCTGGCGATAGACGCGCGCGTGCAGGGCGCGCTCGAAGACGAGCTGATGCATGGTATGCTGGAAACCAGCGCGAAGGCGGCGGCCGGGCTCATCCTTGATGTCGATACCGGCGAAGTGATCGCGCTCGCCTCGCTTCCTGCGTTCAACCCCAATCGTTCCGATCTGGCGTTTAACGAACTGGTCTCCAATCGCGTTTCCACCCGGGTGTTTGAGCTTGGCTCGACCTTCAAGCCGATCACGATTGCTGCCGCCATCGACGCCGGGGTGATCACCGATCTTGCGGTGCGCTATCCGACGGCCCCGTTCAAGATCGGCGGGTTCACCATTCACGACAGCCATGATTTCGGCGCCTTTCTCAATGTGCCCGAGGCGCTGATCCATTCATCGAACGTCGTAACCGCCCAAGTGGCGGACAAATTGGGCGCAGGGGCGCTGCGGCGCACCATGATGCAGCTCGGAATGAATGAACGCCCGACGATCGAACTGCCGGCGCGGGGCTTTCCGCTCTGGCCGCGCGGTGTCAATGCTGCGGGCGATTGGTCGCAGATCACCACGATGACGGTCAGCTATGGCCATGGCATCGCCGTCACCCCGCTGCATCTCGCGGCGGCTTATGCCGCGCTGGTCAATGGGGGCATCTGGCGTCCGGCCACGCTTTACAAGCTGGATCCGGCGCATGTGCCCGCTGGCCGCCGGGTCTTTAAAGCCTCAACCAGCGCGCGGATGCGCCAGCTTTTGCGCATGATCGTGGCTGGCGGCACAGGCCGGCGGGCCAATGCGGCCGGTTTCCGGGTGGGCGGAAAGACAGGTTCTGCGGAAAAGTCCGGCGGGGGCGGCTATCGCAAGACCTCGTTGATCGCGACATTTGCCGCAGCCTTCCCAATGGATAAGCCGCGCTATGTCGTGATCGCGATGCTCGATGAGCCGCAGGCCACGCAGACCACTTCAGGCCAGCGCACGGCGGCCTATAATGTGGCGCCGATTGTCAAGCGGGTGGTGCCGCGCATCGGGCCGATGCTGGGGGTGGTTCCTGATAGCACGCGCGATGTCGATATCTCGGATATAAGCCCGCTCGTCAGAAGCGGAGAGGGCGAATGAGGCTGGATGCGTTGGTGCAGGCGGCGGGCTTGGTCTGCGAAGGCCTCGGCGACGCGAATGTGACCGGGTTTGCAATCGACCACCGCAAAGTGGCCCCCGGCACCGTGTTTGGCGCGTTTGTGGGCGCCAGCTTCAACGGCGAGGACTTTATCGACGCGGCGATCGCGGCAGGAGCAGTGGCCATCGTCGCCCGCGCAGAGGCGCGTGTGGTCGGCGCGGTGCACTTGGCCGATCCGCTGCCGCGCCGGGCCTTTGCGCGGCTGGCAGCCGGTTTCTTCGCCCCCGTGCCCGCCACGATTGCCGCAGTCACGGGCACCAATGGCAAGACGTCGGTTGCCGAAATGACCAGACAGCTTTGGCGGATGGCAGGGCATTCGGCCGCCTCGATCGGCACGCTGGGCGTAACTACCGCCGATGAAAGCGTGTCGACCGGGCTCACCACGCCCGACATCGTCACGTTTCTATCGAACATGACCGGTCTTGCGCGCGAGGGCGTTACCCACGTCGCCTACGAGGCATCGAGCCACGGTCTCGACCAGTATCGCAACGAAGGGCTGCGCGTGAGCGCGGGCGCATTCACCAATCTCAGCCGCGATCATCTCGATTATCATGGCACGATGGAGCATTATTTCAGCGCCAAGATGCGTCTTTTTGATGAAGTTGTCGCGGCAGATGGCGTCGCTGTGATCTGGGCCGACGACGAATGGTCAGCCCGCGCCGCCGAACATGCGGCGCGCCGGGGCCTCCGCGTGCTCGGCGTGGGTGCGCAAGGCAAGGATTTGCGCCTGATCAGCCGCACCCCGACCCAGCTAGGGCAAGTGCTCGAACTGGTTCATGAAAACATCATTACCAAGCTTACCTTGCCGCTAATCGGCTCCTATCAGGCTGCTAATGCACTTGTTGCGGCCGCGCTGGTGTTGGCGACGGGCGGCGAAGCGGCGCGCACGTTCGACAGCCTCTCGCGCCTTCAGCCGGTTCGCGGCCGGCTTGAGCGCGCGGCCATCAACCGTGCCGGAGCGCCGGTTTACGTCGATTATGCCCATACCGCCGATGCTCTGGTGGCGGCGATTACGGCGCTGCGCCCGCATGTCAGCGCGCGTTTGATAACGGTTTTCGGCGCTGGCGGCGACCGCGATGAAGGCAAGCGCCCGGACATGGGCCGCGCGGCCTGCGCCGGATCGGACGTGGTGATCGTCACCGACGACAACCCCCGCGGCGAGGATCCCGCCATGATCCGCGCGGCGGTTTTGGCCGGATGCAACGAAAAAGCCCGCGAAATCGCCGAGCGCCGCGCCGCCATTGCCGCCGCGATTGCCATGGCGGACGCAGGCGATATCGTGCTGGTGGCAGGGAAAGGCCATGAGCAAGGCCAGATTATCGGACGCGGCGCAGATGTTCGCGTCCTGCCGTTCGATGATGTTCAGGTTGCCCGGGAGTGCTCTGTATGAATGCCCATCCAGCCCTGCTTAGCTGGCCCGCCGAACCCGGCGACGCGCGCGGCCTTGCGCTGTGGAGCGCCGAAGCGATCGCGGCGGCCACCGGGGGCACGGCGTCCGGCCGGTTCGAAGTTTCAGGCTGCGCGATCGACAGCCGTGAGGTGATGGAGGGCGATCTGTTCTTCGCCTTGAGCGGCGAGCAGGCCGATGGCCACAGGTTTCTGGACGGCGCTTTTGCGCGGGGCGCTTCGGCGGCGATTGTCGACCGGCCCATTGCGCAGCCGCACGTGCTGGTTAAGGACACCGCCAAGGCCTTGCACGATCTCGGCGCAGAGGCGCGCGCCCGGGTTGACGCGGCGATCATTGGCGTGACCGGTTCGGCCGGAAAAACCGGGGTCAAGGAGGCGCTCTTTGCCGCGCTCGACCGGGGCAGCAGGGGCCTGGCGCACCGCTCGGTCAAGAGCTTCAATAATCATGTCGGGGTGCCGCTCAGCCTCGCGCGGATGCCCGCGCGCAGCCGGTTTGGCGTGTTTGAAATGGGCATGAACCATGCAGGGGAATTGGCCGCTCTCACGCAGCTTGTACGCCCGCATGTCGCCGTGGTGACGACGATCGCGCCTGCGCACATCGGCCACTTTTCAGGCGAGGATGCCATCGCCGATGCCAAGGCGGAAATTTTCGAAGGGCTGCAAGTCGGCGGCACCGCGATCATCCCGGCAGATAATCCGCATTTCGAGCGGCTGCGCGCCAAGGCGGAGCGCCACGCCGGGGCGGTGATCGGCTTTGGCCGCAGCGCGCATGCCGCTGTGCGGCTGCTCGATGCGGTGCCTGCCATGGGCGGCGGGACGATGGTCTGCGCCGAGTTTTCAGGTGAACTGGGACCGCGCAAGATCTGCTATGTCGTGGCCCAGCCAGGCACGCATTGGGTTGCCAACTCGCTGGCCGTGATGGCCGCTGTCGCCGCAGTTGGCGGCGATCTGGGCGCGGCGGGCCTGGCGCTCGCGGAAATGCCGGGCCTGGCCGGCCGGGGCGTGCGCCACGAAGTACCCGCGATCGGCGGCGATGGATCGGGCAAGGCGCTGCTGATCGATGAAAGCTATAATGCCAATCCGGCCTCGATGAAGGTCACGATCGAGCAACTGGGGGCAACCCCTGCGGTGCGGCGCGTGGCGGTGCTGGGCGCGATGAAGGAGCTGGGCGCTGCCGAGGCGCAATATCATGCCGCGCTGGCCGAGCCGTTGCTGGCCGCCGGGATCGAGCGGATCGTGCTGGTGGGAGCGGAAATGGCAGCGCTGGCTAGCGCGCTGGGGAAAAGCGGCGATGCCGTGCTTGCGGGCAGAATCGAACTCGACCATGTCCAGACCACCGCCGAAGCCGCAGAATGCCTCGCTTCGGATGGTCCGCAGGGTGGCGACGCCATTCTTGTGAAAGGGTCCAATTCGGTCGGGCTGGGCGCGCTTGTGCGGGCCTTGACGATCAGGGAAAACGGGGCACGGGAACGCTGAATGCTCTATCTTTTGGCGAAGTGGCTGCATTTTGAGGGCTTTGCCAACCTCATCCGCTACCAGTCGTTCCGGTCGGGCGCGGCGCTGCTGACGGCGCTTGCCATCGGGCTGATCATCGGCCCCCGCTTCATCAACATGCTGCGCGTGCGCCAGGGCAAAGGCCAGCCGATCCGCGAAGACGGGCCGCAAAGCCACCTCGCCAAGCGGGGCACGCCGACGATGGGCGGCCTGATGATCGTGATCGCGCTGATCGGCTCGCTATCGCTTTGGGTGGATGTGCAAAGCCGGTTCATCTGGGCCTGCCTCACCGTCACCTTGGGCTTTGGCTTGATCGGATTTCTCGACGATTATGACAAAGTCACCAAATATGCGCACAAAGGCGTTTCCGCGCGGGTGCGCCTGCTTGCGGAATTTGCGGTTGCAGGGATCGCCACCGCCATCGTGGTTACCGATACCAACCTTTATGTGCCGGTGTTCAGCAATCTCTATATTCCGATGGGGCCTGCCTACTATCTGTTTGCCGCGTTTGTGATCGTGGGGGCGGGCAATGCGGTGAACCTGACCGATGGGCTGGACGGGCTGGCGACCATGCCGGTGATCGTCGCTGCGGGCACTTTTGCGATCATCGCCTATCTGGCCGGACGGGCCGACTTTGCCGCATACCTTGGCATTCCGCATGTGCCGCGCGCGGGCGAGCTGGCGATCTATTGCGCCGCGGTGATGGGCGCAGGCCTTGCTTTCCTGTGGTTCAATGCGCCGCCGGCCGCGGTGTTCATGGGCGATACCGGCAGCCTAGCTTTGGGCGGCACGCTGGGGGTGATCGCGGTTTCGATTCACCACGAGATCGTGCTCGGCATCGTGGGCGGACTGTTTGTGATGGAGGCGGTCTCGGTGATCATCCAGGTGGCTGTTTACAAGCGGACGGGCAAGCGGGTGTTTCTGATGGCCCCGATCCATCATCATTTCGAACAACTGGGCTGGAAAGAATCGACCGTGGTGATCCGTTTCTGGATCGTTTCGATCGTGCTTGCGCTGCTCGGGCTCGCTACGCTCAAGGTGCGGTGAGCCTAGCGTGATCGTCTCCCCCGCCTTTGCCGGTAAGCGTTACGCGGTTCTTGGGTTGGCGCGCTCGGGGATGAGCGCGGCGCAGACTTTGCTGGCGAGCGGATCTGCTGTGACCGCGTGGGATACGCGCGAAGAAGCGCGCGAGGCGTTGGACGGACGCGCGGTGATCGCCGATCCGCTGACGATTGATCTGGCGGGGTTCGACGGCGTGGTGGTGTCCCCCGGCGTTCCACTTAATCGGCATCCGATTGCCGATTATGCGCGCGGGTTTGGCGTGCCCCTGATCGGCGACATCGAGCTTTTCGCGCAGGCGAGGCCAAGCCTGCCGCCGCACCGCGTGGTCGCGATCACCGGGACCAACGGCAAATCGACGACGACCAAGCTGGTTCACCACATCTGCCTTGCCGCAGGCCTGCCATCGCGGATGGGCGGCAACATCGGCCTGCCGGTGTTGGAGCAGGATCCCTTGCCGCCGGGCGGGATTTATGTGCTCGAGCTGTCGAGCTACCAGATCGATCTGACCTACAGTCTGGCGGCGGATGTGGCCGCGCTGATCAACGTGAGCCCCGATCACCTCGACCGGTATGATGGCTTTGCGCAATATGCCGAGGCCAAGGCACGCCTTTTTGCCATGCAGGCGGAGGACCAGGATGCGGTGTTTGGCTGCGGTGATGCGGTGACGCTGGAGTTTGCCCGCCGCGAACAGGCGCGAAAACCTTCAAACCGAGTGCAAGTGGTCGATCCTGCGGGTTTGGCGGGGCAGGCGGATTGGCCCTCGCTGCAAGGCCCCCACAATCTTCAAAACGCGGCGATTGCGGCTGAGATCGCGCGGATGCTGGGCATCGGCGAGGATGTCTGGCGCGGAGCAATGGCCAGCTTCGTTGGCTTGCCCCACCGGATGGAACGGGTGGCCGATGCAGGCGGCGTCTTTTACATCAACGACAGCAAAGCGACCAATCCCGCCTCGACAGCGCCCGCGTTGGGCGCTTATCCGCGCATCCACTGGATCGTCGGCGGCTTGCCGAAAGGCGATGATCTGGATCCTTGCGTACCCTATTACGGGCATGTCGTGCAGGCCTACACCATAGGCGAGGCGGGGCCGCGCTTTGCCGAATTGCTCGAACCCTTCATGCCGGTGGTGCGCAGCGAGATGCTGCCCAATGCAGTGCGGCAGGCGATGGACGCCGCCATGCCGGGGGATGTGGTAATGTTCTCGCCCGCCTGCGCCAGCTTTGATCAGTTCCGCGATTTCGAAGCGCGCGGTGACAGCTTTCGCGCCATCGTTGCGGCGCTGCTCGCCGAACGCGGCGCATCGGCTGCGCCAGCCGGGCAGGGCACATGAGCATGACCAGCCCCACGCGGCTTGTGGCCAATCCGACACGCGATGGCGGCGTCGTCGTTTCCGGGCGCGCGAACCGTCCTCGCCGCAGCAGGCGCAGCGAGCTGCTGATCTGGTGGCGCGAGATCGACCGGGTTTTGCTCGGTCTGATCCTGCTGCTGGTGCTGGTCGGGGCAGTCGCCGTGGCCGCAGCTGCGCCGGCCGGCGCCAAGAAATATGGAACCAGCGATCTGCACTTTTTCTGGTTGCACTTGCGCTGGTTGACCGTCGGCCTGATCGCGATGTTCATCGCCTCGCTGCTGCCCAAGGAAACCAGCCGCCGCCTGGGGATTCTGCTGGCGGCGGCCATGGTTGGCGCGTTGATGCTGGTGCCGCTGGTCGGCGGCGAAGTGAACGGCGCGCGGCGCTGGTTGTGGATCGGCTTCAGCCTGCAACCTTCCGAGTTTCTCAAACCCGGGTTTGCAATCGCGGTGGCGTGGATTTTGTCGTGGCGTGTGCGCGATCCCGGAATTCCGGTCATCTCGATCAGCATTGCGCTCGTCGGGCTGGTCGCTGCCTTGCTGATGGCGCAGCCTGATTTTGGCTCGACCGTGCTGTTTTGCGCGGTATGGTTTGTCTTGGTGCTGCTTTCGGGCCTGTCGCTGGCGCGCATCGGCTGGAGCCTTGGCGTCGGGATCGTGATCGTCGCGCTGGCGTATTTGTTTTACCCGAACGCGACCAACCGCATCGACGCGTTCATTTCGGGCGGCAGCGAATTCGATCAGGTCGACCTGGCCATGCGCACATTGCTCAATGGCGGCTGGAGCGGCACGGGGTTATGGCTCGGCAGCCGCAAGATGGCGCTGCCCGAGGCGCATACCGACTATATCTTCTCGGTGATCGGCGAGGAATTCGGGTTGGTCGCGTGCGCGCTGACTGTCGTCATCTATGCCGCGATCGTGCTGCGCGTGCTGCTGCGGCTAATGGACGAAGATGATCTGTTCACGATCCTGGCGGCGGCCGGCCTCACGGCCCAATTGGCGGGCCAGGCGTTCATCAATGTGCTGGTCAATCTGCAACTGTTTCCGTCGAAGGGCATGACGCTGCCGCTGATCAGCTATGGCGGATCTTCGACCATTGCGCTGCTGCTAGGTGTCGGCTTCCTGCTCGCTATCACGCGCAGGAACCCCTATCTCAGCCGCGAGACATTCGATTTCAGGGAGCCTTGGCGGCCATGAGTGCGGTTTCGCGGCATTATGTCCTCGCGGCTGGGGGAACCGGCGGGCATCTGATCCCCGCGTTTGCATTGGCGATCGAGCTGGAGCGGCGCGGCCATCACGTGGCGCTGGTCACCGACGAGCGCGGTGCGCGCATTCCGGGCAAGCCTGCGTTTCTGCCTGCGCATGTCCTGCCAGCCGGGCGGATGAGCAAGAACCCGATTGGATTGGTCCGGGCAGTGCGAGCAATTGTTCAGGGCCGCGCGATGGCGATGCGCCTGTTTGAGAGCTTCGAGCCTTCGTGCGTTGTGGGGTTCGGCGGCTATCCGGCGCTTCCCGCACTGCTGGGCGCGCGGGCGGCGGGGGTGCCCACCATCATTCATGAGCAGAACGCAGTGCTGGGCAGGGTCAACCGCCTGCTGGCGGGGCGCGTTGATCTGATCGCGACATCGTATCACGAAGTTGAACGGCTCGATCCCAAACTGTGGGGAAAGGTGCGCCTTGTCGGCAATCCGGTGCGCGCGGAAGTGCTGGCGCTGCGCGGCGAGCCATTTCCCGAGTTTACCGAAGACAGCCTGTTTCGTGTGCTTGTGACCGGGGGAAGCCAGGGGGCCTCGATCTTGTCCGAGGTCGTGCCCGACGGTCTTGCTATGCTGCCCCCGGCGCTTCGCCACCGTTTGCAAGTGACGCAGCAATGCCGGCCCGAAGACCTTGACGCGGTGCGCGCGCGCTATGCGGGGCATCAAATAACGGCGGAACTGGGCGCATATTTCGAGAACATGGCCGAGCGGCTGGCTGAGGCGCACCTGTTTGTCGGCCGCGCCGGCGCATCGACCATTGCCGAACTGACGGCGGTGGGCCGCCCGGCGATACTCGTGCCGCTGCCGATAGCGACCGATGATCATCAGGCGGCCAATACCGCGGAGATGGTCAAAGCCGGCGGCGCGCGCGCCATCCGTCAGGATGGTTTCAACGCCAAGGAACTGGCCAAGCAGATTCAGGCGATGTCGCTGCATCCCAAGGCGCTGACCAATGCTGCCCACGCGGCGTGGAATTGCGGATTGCCCAATGCCGTGTCCGATCTGGCCGATCTGGTGGAGAGCTTTGGCGGTGAGCCGCTGATGGATGTCATCCGCATGGACGGCGCGCCTGCTGCCGCGGCTGCGACGAAGCAGGCGCTGGCAAGGGAAAACGCCGAATGAGGGGCGTGGGCATCGACATCGGCACGATCCACTTTGTCGGGATCGGCGGCATCGGCATGTCGGGCATTGCCGAGGTGATGCACAATATGGGCTATGCCGTCCAAGGCTCTGACATGGCAGATAGTTATGTCGTTGAGGGCCTGCGGTCGCGCGGGATCACCGTGATGATCGGCCAGCGCGCCGAGAACGTCGAAGGCGTTTCGGTCGTGGTCACGTCGACGGCGGTGAAGCGCGATAATCCCGAAGTTGTCGCCGCGCTCGAGGCACGCGTTCCGGTGGTGCGCCGCGCGGAAATGCTGGCCGAGCTGATGCGGCTCAAGAATACCGTCGCGGTGGCGGGCACGCATGGGAAGACAACGACGACATCCATGGTGGCCTGCCTGCTCGATGCAGGCGGCATTGATCCTACGGTGATCAACGGTGGCATCATCAATTCCTATGGCTCGAACGCGCGGCTGGGCGACAGCGATTGGATGGTGGTCGAGGCGGACGAAAGCGACGGGTCTTTTCTGCGGCTCGATGGCACGATTGCGGTCGTCACCAATATCGATCCCGAGCATCTCGATCATTATGGCTCGTTCGAGCGGGTGAAGGAATCGTTCGTCGAGTTCATCGAGAATGTGCCGTTCTACGGCGCGGCGATCCTGTGCATCGATCATCCCGAAGTGCAGGCGATCATCCCCAAAGTGCGCGACCGGCGCGTGGTGACCTATGGCTTTTCGGCGCAGGCCGACGTGCGCGGCGAGGGGGTCACGCCGATCCCCGGCGGCAATCGGTTCACCGCCGTGCTGCGCCGCCGCGATGGCTCTTTCCGGCGCATTGAGGATATCGTGCTGCCGATGCCCGGCCGTCACAATGTGCAAAATGCGCTCGCCGCGATTGCCGTGGCGCGCGAATTGCGGTGCAGCGATGACCAGATCCGCGCGGGCTTTGGCGGCTTTGGCGGGGTCAAGCGGCGCTTTACCAAAGTGGGCGAGGTGGGCGGCGCGCAGATCATCGATGACTATGGCCACCACCCGGTCGAAATCCGCGCAGTGCTCGCTGCCGCGCGCGAAGGGGTGAAGGGCCGGGTGATTGCCGTGGTGCAGCCGCATCGTTTCACCCGCCTGCGCGATCATCTTGAAGCGTTTCAGGGCGCGTTCAACGATGCCGACGTGGTCTTTGCCGCGCCGGTCTATCCCGCTGGCGAAGCGCCGATTGCGGGGATCGACAGCGCCGCGATGGTCGAGGGGATGAAAGCACGCGGGCACCGTTCGGCGCAGCTGATCGCCGGACCGGAGCCTCTGGCGCAGGAACTGGCAGGATTGATCGAGCCGGGTGACATGGTGGTGTGTCTGGGCGCGGGCGACATTACCAAGTGGGCCGCCGGGCTGGCCGGTGCGATTGCGGCGCGAAGGGCTGCGGCATGACGACAGCCACAATGCCTCGGGTTCGCGGCAAACTCACGGCTAACGCGCCATTGGCTCCGTTGGTGTGGTTCAAGTCCGGCGGCAACGCTGAGTGGCTGTTCGAGCCGGCCGATCTGGCTGATTTGCAGGACTTTCTGCGCGACCTCGGTCCTTCTGTGCCGGTGATGGCGCTCGGCCTCGGGTCCAATCTGATCGTGCGCGATGGCGGGGTGCCGGGCGTGGTGGTGCGGCTGGGCAAGGCGTTTGCGCAAGTGGACAAGGCGGATGATCTGATATTGGCCTGCGGTGGGGGTGCTTCGGGCATCCTCGTTTCTTCCACCGCGCGCGACAATGGCATTGCGGGGATGGAGTTCCTGCGCTCGATCCCCGGCACGGTCGGCGGTTTTGCGCGCATGAACGGCGGGGCCTATGGCGCTGAGGTCAAGGATGTGATGACCGATTGCGATGTGGTGCTGCGCTCGGGCGAGCTTGTGACCCTGCCGGTGGCCGAAATGGGCTACACTTATCGCCATTCGGCGCTGCCCGAAGGCGCAATCGTGGTGGCGGCGCGTTTTCGCGGCCGCGCGGGCGATCCGCCGTCCATTCAGGCCGAGATGGACCGCATCGCGGCCGCCCGCGAGGCTTCGCAGCCCTTGCGCTCCAAGACCGGCGGCTCGACCTTCAAGAACCCGGATGGCCATAAGGCGTGGGAACTGGTCGATCGCGCCGGATGCCGGGGCATGACGCTCGGCGGCGCGCAAGTGAGCGAAAAGCACACCAATTTCCTGATCAACACCGGCACCGCCATCAGCAGCGACATCGAAGCGCTGGGCGAGATGGTCCGTGATAAGGTGCGCCAGACTTCGGGCGTCGATCTGCAATGGGAAATCCAGCGGGTGGGCCAGCCATGACACTCCCCAAACTCCATATCGCCGTCTTGATGGGCGGCTGGTCGAGCGAGCGGCCTGTGTCGCTCATGTCCGGCAATGGTGTCGCCGATGCGCTTGAGGCCAAGGGCCACCGAGTCACGCGGATCGACATGGGCCGCGACGTGGCGCTGCGGCTGGCGGAGGCCGCGCCCGACGTGGTGTTCAACGCGCTGCACGGTACGCCGGGTGAAGACGGCACGGTGCAGGGCCTGATGGACTTGATGGGGCTGACGTACACGCATTCGGGCCTCGCCACCTCGGTGATCGCGATCGACAAGGAATTGACCAAGCAGACGCTGGTGCCGCGCGGCATCCCGATGCCCGGCGGGCGTATGGTGGCGAGCGAGGAACTTTACCTGCGCGATCCGCTGCCGCGCCCCTATGTGCTGAAACCGGTCAACGAAGGATCGTCGGTGGGCGTCGCGATTGTGACCGCCGAGGGCAATTATGGCCACCCGATCAGCCGCGACAGCATCGGGCCTTGGCAGGAATTTGCCTCGCTCCTGGCCGAGCCTTTCATTCGGGGGCGCGAGCTGACCACGGCCGTGTTGGGAGACCGGGCGCTGCTCGTGACCGAACTGCGCCCCAAGTCGGGCTTTTACGATTTTGACGCCAAATATACCGACGGGATGACCGAGCACGTCTGCCCGGCGCAGATTCCCGACGAAATCACCGAGGCGTGCAAGGACATCGCGCTGCGCGCGCACCAGCTGCTCGGCTGCCGGGGCACCAGCCGTTCGGACTTTCGCTGGGATGATGAGCAAGGCGTCGAGGGCCTTTTCCTGCTCGAGGTCAACACCCAGCCGGGGATGACCCCGCTCAGCCTGGTGCCCGAACAGGCGAAGGCGCTGGGCATGGATTATGGCGATCTTGTCGAGGCGATTATCGCCGATGCGCTGGCGTGCCGGAATCCCCGCAGCGCCAGTGCGCTTGCGCAAGGGGGGGCATAGCCATGGCGCAGACCATCCGCCGCGGGGGCAAGAGCGTGCGCCGCGCAGCGGCGGCGAGCGGTACGCGCCGCAAAATGGATACCGCGCGCAAGCAAACGGGCACGATGATCGACACCACCGTGCGGTGGCTGCCGGTGAGCGAGGATACGCTCTATCGCGTTTTGATGATGGCGATCTTGGCGGGCGCGGCGGTTCTGACATGGATCGTCGCGAGCATGGCTGGCCTGCCGGCGCTGGCCGAGGCGCAACTCGCCGTGGTGGCTGGGCAAACGGGATTTGAGGTCAAGCGCGTGGAAGTGCGCGGGCTCAATCGGATGAACGAGCTCAAGATCTACGAGAAAGTGCTGAGCGAGCGCGATCAAGCGATGTCGCGGCTCGATCTGGCGGCGTTGCGGACCACGCTGCTTGATTTGCCATGGGTCAAGGATGCGCGGGTCTCGCGCCAGCTTCCCGATACGCTGGTGGTCGATGTGGTCGAGCGCGAACCGCATGCGGTGCTGCGCACCGGCGATAAGTTTACGCTGATCGACAACACCGGGCATCCACTCGAAGCGGTGAGCGAAAAGCGCGCGCGCGGCATGCTGGTCCTGACCGGTGATGGCGCAGGGGCCCGCTCAAAGGATCTGGGCGCGCTGTTGGAAGCGGCCCCGGCGCTGAAGCCGCAGGTCGCGCAGGCCGAATGGATTGGCCATCGCCGCTGGAACCTGACCTTCAAAACCGGCCAGATCCTCGCGCTGCCCGAAGGCGCGGATACTGCGGCGGCGGCGCTCCTCACTTTTGCGCGGATGGACGGGGTCGACCGGCTGATTGGCGGCAAAGTCGCCAGTTTCGACATGCGCGCGCGCGACCGCACCTATATGCTGGTGCCCGGCCGGGCGGCTGCGGCTGGCGCGCGGCAACAGGAAATCGCCGATGCCAAGGCTGCGCAAGCCAAAGTTGCGACCAGCAAGACGCGCAGCGAAAGCCCTTCCGGCAAAGCCGCGAAAGATCAATGACGGCATGGCACCTGCGCGCATCACCAAAGTTTTTGCAGCCGTCAATCTCGGCTCGTTTCGCGTCTCGGCGATGATCGCCGGGCTATCTGAAAACGGCGAAGTATTGGTGCTGGGCTCTGGCCACCGCGCGGCGCAGGGCATCAAGCGCGGCTACGTCACCGATATGCAGGCCGCCACGCACTCCGTGCGCGATGCGATCGAGCGCGCGGAGAAGATGGCCAATGCCAGCGTGCAGAGCGTGTGGATCGGCTGCGCCGGCGCGGGGCTCGCCAGCAGCACCGCGCAAGTCGAGGTTGATATCGGCGGGCGAAGGATCGAACAGGACGATATCGAGCAACTGCTCATGGCAGGCCGCGAGGTGATCCAGCCCGATGGAAGGATTGTGCTGCACGCGCAGCCTGCGCACTATACGCTGGACGGCGCGCATGGTGTCCCCAATCCGCGCGGGCTCCATGCCGAACGGCTCGCAGTCGACATCCATGTCATGCTGGCAGACGGTGCGCCGCTGCGCAACATTACGGAAACGGTTGAAAATGCGCATCTGCGGGTAGAGGCCGTGGTCTGTTCGCCGATCGCGGCGGGCCTTGCCTGCCTGACGCCCGAGGAGCGTGAACTGGGCGTCACGCTGGTCGAATTCGGGGCCGAGGTCACCACGGTTTCGCTCTATGCTGCAGGTATGCTGCGCGGCATGAAGGTGATCGCTTATGGCTCTGGCGATATCACCGATGCGATTGCTTCGGCATTTGGCATTCGCCGCTATCAGGCGGAGCGGCTCAAATGCATGTCAGGCTCGGCGATTGCCAGCCCGGCCGATCACCGCGAGATGATCCCGGTGAACGCCCCCGGCGATCTTGAAGGCGCGGGGCCGATGGCGCGCCACGCCGATGACAAGAACCGGGTCCCCCGCGCCGAATTGATTTCGGTGATCACACAGCAGCTTGGCCACTTTACCGAAGAAGTGGCCAAGGCGCTCAAAGGCATGAACTTTGCCGGAACGCGCGGCCAGCAGGTGGTGCTGACCGGCGGCGGCGCGCAATTGCCGGGGCTGGCCGATTATGTGCAGGCCGCGCTCGCCCGGCCGGTGCGGATCGGCGCCCCGCCCACGATGCTGGGGCTTCCGCCCGGCCATGCGACGCCGAGCTCATCCACGCTGGTGGGGCTGGTGCTTTATGCCGCAGCCGATCCGATCGATATTCGCTCGATCGGTCCGGCGCATGATCCGGGGCGGCCCTACACCGGGCTCGGCCTCGTCAACAGGGTTTGCCGGGCCGTACGGGAGTATTTCTGATCATGCCGATCGCCCGTAGCTCGATGGATGCGCGCAAACCACGCGCTGTCTCGGACTCAACCTGTGGAAAAGCGCAGTTTGCCTTTGATTCGGTGAAACGATCCGTGCCAAAGCATTGCAGATATTCATTTTGCGGCGGACGCATCCGCGCCCAAGCACACCCTGACGGGAGAGCGACATGAGCATCAACATCGGACCGCCGGCAATTGACGAATTGCGACCGCGCATCACGGTCATCGGGGTTGGCGGAGCAGGTGGCAACGCCATCGGCAACATGATCAACGCCAAGATCGAGGGTGTCGAGTTCGTTGTCGTCAACACCGACGCGCAGGCGCTGAACAATTCGATCGCGGAAAACCGCATCCAGCTAGGGCCCGACATCACGCAAGGTCTGGGCGCGGGCGCGCGCGCTGAGGTTGGCCGGGCGGCTGCCGAGGAAACGCTGGCAGAGCTGGAGCGCGCGCTTGAGGGCGTGCACATGTGCTTTATCGCGGCGGGCATGGGCGGCGGCACCGGCACTGGCGCTGCGCCAGTGATTGCCGAGGCCGCGCGCCGCAAAGGTGTGCTGACAGTGGGCGTGGTGACCAAGCCCTTCCTGTTTGAAGGCACGCGCCGCATGCGCGCCGCAGACGCGGGCATCGAAGAGCTGCAAAAGCATGTCGATACCCTGATCGTGATTCCCAACCAGAACCTGTTCCTCGTCGCCAAGGCCGAAACCACCTTCAAGGAAGCGTTCCAGCTGGCCGACGAGGTGCTGCAGCAAGGTGTTCGTTCGATCACCGATCTGATGGTGATGCCGGGCCTGATCAATCTCGATTTTGCCGATGTGCGATCGGTAATGGGCGAGATGGGCAAGGCGATGATGGGGACCGGCGAAGGCGAAGGCCCGAACCGCGCACTCGAAGCGGCCGAACGCGCGATTGCCAACCCGCTGCTCGATGGTGTTTCGATGCAGGGGGCCAAGGGTGTGATCATCTCGATCATCGGCGGCGACGACATGAAGCTGCTCGAAGTCGATGAGGCGGCCAATCATATCCGCGAACTGGTTGATCCCAATGCCAACATCATCTGGGGTTCGGCGTTCAATCCCGACCTTGGCGGCAAAATCCGCGTTTCCGTGGTCGCCACCGGGATCGAGCAGGCAGGCGAAATGGTCGAAATGATCCAGCGTCCGGCCAGCATGGGTTCGGCGCGTGGTCCACAGTTTCCCGGCGCAGGCAATGCCCGGTCAGCGCCCCCGTTCACGCCGCCTCCGGCAACCGCAGCACCTGAACCGGCCATGACCGTCAATCTTGGCAAAAGCCCAGACGCGCCGGACACGAGCGGGCAGTTTGATCACTCAGCGGCCGGGGCATCGGTTGCCGCAGCCGGCCAGGGGACTGCGCCTGAGGAGGACGAGCTCGATCTGACTCCTCATCTCAGCAAAGGCGAAGGCGCGCCTGAGCCGTTTGCAGATGTTGACGACGAAGCCGATAGCGCCCCCGCGCCGCTGATGCCGCCTCGCTTTGGCCGCATCCAGACCGGCGCAGGCGATCCGCCCGCGCCGACAACGCCGGCTCCAGCCACCGGAAGCACCTTGTTCGAACGCATGGCCAATCTCTCGCGCGGCGGCGGCGCACCCAATGCGGATCCGGCGGACGATGGCGATGACGGCAGCGCGCTGAACATTCCTCGTTTTCTGGGCCGGCAGAACAACCAGTAGCAACAATTCGGGTCGTCCGGCTCGCTATATGGGCCGGGCCGCCGCGCTGGCTGTCGACGGGCAGGAACCTTGCCACTATAGGGACGGCTTGATGAAGCCCCCAAGGTCTATGCTCCATGGCAGTTTACTGCTGAAAACACGCTTGCTTGCGCTTGCAACTTTGCGAGCAGCGGTGGTGTTCGGGCTTGTCGTGCCAGCGGCGCACGCCGCGAAGCAAAGCGCATCCCCAAGCAGCGGCGCATCGGCAGGCAGTTCGGGGACGCAAGCCACGGTTCAGACGACCGGGCCAAGCGCCGGGCAAAGCCTGAACGCCGCGCTGGCGCGTCTCTCGCGTGATCCGCAAAACACGGCGGCGTTGGTCGATGCTGGCAATGCGGCGCTGCAATTGGGCGATACCGATGCCGCAGTCGGTTTTTTTACGCGCGCCGATCAGGTTACGCCGAGCAACGGGCCAGTCAAGGCGCAGATCGGGCGCGCCATGCTGCAAGCTGGCCAACCGTTTGAAGCCATCGGCTGGTTTGATCAGGCAGAGGCGACGGGTGCGGACGCGGCCGCGATGGCCAGCGACCGCGGGCTCGCCTATGATTTGATCGGCGACAACGCCGCCGCGCAGCGCCAATACCAGCGCGCGCTCAGCCGGGGCGGTGATGAGGAGGCAACCCGGCGCTACGCGCTCAGTCTCGCCATCGCTGGCGATCGGCGGGGTGCCGAAGCGATCCTCGCGCCGCAGATCCAGCGACAGGACCGCCCGGCCTGGCGGGTGCGCACGTTTATCGTGGCCATTCTGGGCGATACGGATGAAGCCGTCGGGATTGCCAACGCTTCGATGCCGCCCGCGATGGCGCAAGGCATAACGCCCTATTTGCGCTACCTGCCCCGCCTGACGCCGGCACAGCAGGCCGCTGCGGCCAATCTGGGCAGGTTTCCCCGTGCGGCCGATATCGGCCGAGATGAGCCGCGCGTGGCGCAGTATGCGCTGCTTCATCCCCGCGCGCCGCGGATGGATAGCGGGCTTATTCCGGCAGGCGAAGCGCTCGGCGGCCGCGGACGGCAGAACGAGCGCGAGAGCCGTTCCAATCGGGCAAGAGGGCGGCGCGGCTCAGATAAGCAGATTGCGGCGGTTACGCCGTCTCCCGCGCCGAGCCCGCTGATGGTGACGACGCCGTGGGGCCTGCAACCTCGGCCGGCCGCAACGGCTGCAACGTCGGCACCGGGCGCGCCGCCATCGGTTTCTGCGGCACGGCCCACTGTTCTTTCAAAGCTTGACTTGCCGCCTGCTGCGCCGCGTGCGGCCAGTGCGGAGCGGGCTTTGCCCAAACCGCCGCCAGTCACATCGCCGCTGCCCGAGACCCGGATTGCGAACGCAGCGCCGGTCGCCCCGTTGCCCGCTCTGGTGCCTGCGCCAGTCGCCGTTTTGCCCTTGCAGACATTGACCCAGGCGCCGCCTGCCGGACCGCGCACAGCGGAGGTTGCGAGCCCGCCGATTGCCTTGCTGCCCGCAACCAGCGCGGCCCAGCTCGAACTGATCCCCCCACAGGCCGCGCCGCTGCAAACGCTTTCATTGCCGCCAGCGCAGCTAGTGGCGCCAGCCACTTCAACGCCCGCGCAAGCGGACGGGTTCATGAGCGCGTTTACGGACTTCAAGCCGCCAGCCGAGGAGCAGCAAACCCAAGTTGCCGCCGTTGACATCACCAGTATCAACCCGGTCCGGCCGCGTTCGGCAAAATCGGCGCAGGTAGCGGCAGTTACAACCGAAGTACCGGCCAAGGATGGCAAGACTGCGAGCGGCAAAGCGGCCAAAAGTGCAAAAGATGCAGCAGATGTGAAGAGCAATTCCAAAGGCGCGGCGCGCGGCGAGCGGCCCGATGGTCCAACGTCTGTGGCGCGCATCAGCGATGCCGAAAAGGATCAGAGCGATGCCCGCACGGTCAAGGTCACCAAAGGCGCAAAAGGCGAGAAGGACCGCAAGGACGCCAAAGACGCCAAGGATTCCAAAGATGCCAAGGGCGGAAAGAATGCCAAGCCGAGATTGACCCATCCCAGCCGGATCTGGGTGCAGGTGCTGACCGGGGCCAATCGCGATGTCATGGTCAAGGAATGGCGCACCATGTTGCGCGAGGCTGGGGGCCTTAAAGGACGCAAGCCTTACACGACGGCGTGGCGGAGCAACTTCCGGCTTTTGACAGGACCGTTCGAGAGCGGCGCTGCTGCGCAGGACTTCATAAACGGGCTGCGCAAGGATGGCGTCAGCGGGTTCCAGTGGACAAGCCCGGCGGGGCAAGCGATCGATACACTGCAATTGAAATAGGCTCGGGCGCGAGACGGGCGGGTCGGCAGGGTACCTTTCCACAGCTTTTGCACAGGCTTGTCGAGTTTTGCCCAGCGGTGCGCGCTCGTTCGATTGTCCGATGGCGCTGGCTCCGCGATGGCTCTGCCCAGCCAGACGGGAAGGATCATCCAACCGTGCTAAGGGGATCTGCGATGCGGACCGGTCACGACGACGGCGAACGCGACGATGCAGCGCCCGTCGATATGCTCGCCTCGCTGTTCGAAGCGCGGCGTTGGCCTTGCGAGTTTGTTTCGGAAGACGAGATTCAGGGCGAGATTCAAGGCAGCTGGGCCAATTATCAGCTGCGTTGTATCTGGCGTGCCGAGGATCATGTCCTGCAAATCTTGTGTCTGCCCGATGTGCGCATCACCGACGACAAGAAGGCGTCTGTTTTTGAGTTAATGGCGCTGATCAACGAGCAGGTTTGGATTGGCCACTTCGATGTGTGGTCAAATGGGCTGGTGCTGCTCTATCGGCACGGGATGATGCTCGGCGATGATGGCTTGCTCAGCCTGGCGCAGGCGCAATCCACGATCGAGGCCGCGATCGATGAATGCGACCGGTTCTATCCCGCATTCCAGTTCATCCTGTGGGGCGACAAAAGCCCGGCCGAGGCGCTGGCCAGCGCCCTGGTGGATGCAGCTGGCGAAGCATGATCCAGCCCGGCTCCGTTCTTCAGTTTGGCTGCGGCAATATGGGCGGGGCCATGCTCACCGGATGGCTCGCGGGCGGATTTGCGCCTGCGGCGTTTACGGTGGTCGATCCGTTTCTGGCATCGGCCCCGCCGGGGGTGCGGTTGCTGCGCGAGGGGCCTATTGGCGAAGCGCCCGCGCAGGTGGTGATGCTCGGTTTCAAGCCGCAGCAGCTGGCCGACGCCGCTGCCGCTGTCGGTCTGCATGTCGGCCCGCAGACTTTGGTCCTGTCGATCCTTGCCGGGGCTGATCTAGGGACGTTGCGCGGCTACTTTCCCGGTGCTGCGGCGATCGTGCGGGTGATGCCCAATCTGGCCGCTGCGCTCGGCAAATCCCCCATTGCACTGTTCGGCGATGCGGCAGTTGAGGCCCGGCAACTGACCGAAAGGCTCATGGCGCCTTTGGGCATTGCCGAATGGCTGGCGGACGAGGCCGACATGGATCTGGTAACCGCGCTTGCCGGGTCCGGCCCTGCGTTTGTCTACCGGTTTATCGACGCGCTTGCGGAGGCAGCAGCTAAGCTTGGCCTGCCACGCGCACAGGCCGACCGGCTGGCGCTGAGCATGGTGGAGGGCGCAGCGGCACTGGCGGCAGCATCACCGCATGCCCCAGGCGAGCTGGCGCGCCGGGTGGCGAGCCCGGGCGGGGTGACGCAAGTGGGCATCGATGTGCTGGATGCAGAGCGCCGATTGGTGCGGCTGATGGAAGATACACTGCGGGGCGCGCGCGATCGCAGCGCGGAGATGACCGCGCTGGCGCGCAAGGATTGAACGCGCTGGCGCGTAGGGATTGACCGCAAATTCGCCGCGTTACAATTTGCGACAGATCGATTATAGCGATCCTGCTTGAAACTGCGCGTCGCAAGCGCAATAGTGGCACTACATGGCCCGTTCCGGGCCGTAAGCGGAGTTTGGTAAGTCATGGCAAACTGGAACGACCCTCAGCCCACCAACCGGGGCTTCGGTGGCTCTGCAAGCCCTGTCGGCCTTGGTCTTGGCGGCGCGAACGCGCGCCGCGGCGAAGTCTTTGATGCCGGCCTGCGGCAGCACATGCTTTCGATTTATAACTACATGGCCTCGGGCGTATTGCTCTCGGGCCTCATTGCGCTCGGCTTTGCCAGCAGCGGCATGGCCGAAGCGGTGTTCGGCACCCCGCTTCGCTGGGTGATCGCGCTGGCCCCGCTGGCGTTCGTGATGATCATGAGCTTTGGCACGAACCGGCTCTCCACCTCGGCGATGCAGGGGATGTTCTGGGCATTCAGCGCGGCGATGGGCCTGTCGCTCTCGTCGATCTTTTTCGTCTACACCGGCCCTTCGATCGCGGCGACCTTCTTTGCCACGGCGGGTGCTTTTGCGGGCCTCAGCCTCTTTGGCTACACCACGCAGAAGAACCTGTCGGGCATGGGCACATTCCTGATCATGGGCCTTGTCGGCATCCTGATCGCGTCGGTGATCAACATCTTCCTGCAGTCGCCGGGCCTCGGTTGGGGCATCAGCTTCCTTGGTGTGCTGATTTTCGCAGGGCTCACCGCTTATGACACGCAGAAGCTCAAAGAGCAGTATTCCTATGTTGCGGGGACCGACTTTGCCGGCAAGGCGGTCGTGCTTGGCGCGCTGACGCTCTATCTTGATTTCATCAACATGTTCACCTTCCTGCTGCAATTCATGGGTGATCGTCGCTAACTTGCGATTTTCTTCCGGCGCTTGTTGCGGCGCTTGAACACATCACACTGCCCGGCGGGCCATCTGGCCCGCCGGGTATTTTATTGACGAACCGATGAAACTAACTCAGCTAATGTCGGTTGCACTATGCCGAGCCTGAGCGCAGCCAGCGAAGGCCGAAGCATTTTCGGGAGGGAAAGAGTGTTGCACCGTATCTGGGGTTTGGCCCCGCGCCGCCTTGTGGTTTCGGCGCTCGCCATGACGATTGCTGCTTGCGCCGCAAAGCAGTTGCCGCCGCCGCCCCCGCCGCCGCCCAAGGTGGTGGCGATCCCGCCGCGGCCTACGCCGCCCGATGGCGCAGCAGCCGGTTTGATGATCCCGCCCGCTGACGCTACCGGGCTGCGCCGTTCGGTCAACCGCGAAATCTCTCCTAATCAGATGTTGTGGAACTTGCGCTCGGCATTCAATGTCGCGGCGCTCAATTGCAACGCGCCAAAGCACGACGGAATTGTGCCCGCTTACCGCTCTTTCCTCAAAACCTACGGTAAGAAGCTCTCAGCGGCGAACAAGCAAGTCGATACAGAGTTCAAGAAGCAGCATGGCGCGCGCTATGCCGGGCCGCGCGATGTTTACATGACCACGGTCTACAATCACTTCGCTCTCCCGCCCACGCGGACGCATTTCTGCGATGCCACGATGGCGGTGATGCGCGATTTGCAGGGCGTAAAGTCTGCCGAGCTTGAGGCCTTCGCGGTGCGCAGTCTGCCCAGCGTCGAGGTGGTGTTTGACGATTTCTATCGCCGCTATGCGGCCTATCAGGCGGATCTGGCCGCATGGCAGGCTCTCTACAAGCCAAGCGAGTTGCAGCCGCAATCCGCGCAGGCGCAGATCGTTCCGGCGGGATAGCAACCGATCAATTCACGCTTTGCATCCGCGGTGCGGCTGCGCTATGCAAAATATCCCGAGCGGGCGCGATATTCGGTTTATCGGGCCGGAACGGTTCGGGATCGGGGCCGTAGCTCAGATGGGAGAGCGCGTCGTTCGCAATGACGAGGTCAGGGGTTCGATCCCCCTCGGCTCCACCAACTCAGCGATCCTTTAAGACGGGCGTCTGACGGCCGGGGCTTAGGAGTCGATCCTCGCTCGCGCAGAGCGAACAGTGCGGCCAAGCGCACGCCATCATTACCGCCGGACTCAACACATGCATTTTCTCGACCAAGCCAAGATCTTCATTCGCTCCGGTGCCGGCGGCCCGGGTGCGGTCAGTTTTCGGCGCGAAAAGTATGAGGAATACGGCGGCCCCGATGGCGGCGATGGCGGCAAGGGCGGAGACATTGTGTTCGAGGCGGTGACCGGGCTCAATACGCTGATCGATTTTCGCTATACGCAGCATTTCCGGGCGCAGCGCGGCATTGGCGGCATGGGCAAGAACCGCACCGGGGCAGGCGGCAACGACCTGGTGGTCAAAGTGCCGATTGGCACGCAGGTGCTCGACGACGACCGCGAAACCGTGCTGCTCGATCTGACCGAGCCGGGCCAGCGGGTGGTTTTGCTGCGCGGCGGCGACGGTGGACGCGGAAACATGTCGTATAAGTCATCGACCAATCGCGCGCCGCGCCAATCCGGGCCGGGCTGGCCGGGCGAGGAAATGTATGTCTGGCTGCGGCTGAAACTTTTGGCCGATGCGGGCCTTGTCGGTCTGCCCAATGCTGGAAAATCGACGTTTATCAACAAGATCACCAACACCAAGGCCAAAGTGGGGGATTATGCCTTCACCACTTTGCGCCCGCAGCTGGGCGTGGTGCGTCACCGCACGCGCGAGTTCGTGCTGGCCGATATTCCTGGCCTGATCGCAGGCGCTGCCGAAGGGGCAGGGGTGGGCGACCGCTTTCTCGGCCATATCGAACGATGCCGGGTGCTGATCCATCTGGTCGATATCCATGGCACCGATCCTGTCGAAGCGATGGAGATCGTCGAGGATGAACTGGCCGCATATGGCGCTGGGCTCGATGCCAAGCCGCGCCTGATCGCGCTCAACAAGATCGATCTGGTCGATGCCGAGCTGGTTCGCGCGTTCAGCCGCGAACTGCTGGAGGCCGGGGCGACGCGGGTATTCCCGATCTCTGGCGCGACCGGCAAGGGCATGGATGCGCTGCTTGATGCGGTGCTGGATCATTTGCCCGCCGCCACGATCACCGAGCGCCCGACCGGCGAGGTTGAGGATGCCGAAGATCAGAAGCCGTGGTCGCCCTACTGATCGGCGATCGGGGGGCATATCTGCGTGGTTAGCACTCCGCTCGGCCTTCCCGTTTCATGGTATTTCCCCTAAGCGGCGCGGACCATGAAGATCACTCGCCTTTCCAGCCTGTCTGAACCCGCGCTGTGCCCGCGGCTGGTGATCAAGGTCGGATCGGCGCTGCTTGTGGGCGCAGATGGCGCGCCACGGCGCGATTGGCTGGCCGCGCTGGTTGGCGAGATCGCCAGTGCGCGCGGGCGCGGGCAAGATATCATTGTGGTTTCATCCGGCGCCATTGCGCTGGGCGCGCGCAAGCTGGGGCTGACCAAGGGCGGGCGCGGCAGTCTGGCCGATGCGCAGGCGGCGGCGGCAGTTGGCCAGATCGCACTGGCCGGGCTTTGGGCTGAGCTGCTCGGCACCCACGGCCTGACTGCTGCGCAAGTCTTGCTGACGCTCGAAGACCTCGAAGATCGCCGCCGCTACCTTAATGCCGCCGCCACGCTGGGCACTTTGCTGGGGGCAGGCGCTGTTCCGGTGATCAACGAGAACGATACCGTGGCAACCGAGGAAATCCGCTTTGGCGACAACGACCGGCTGGCCGCGCGGGTGGGTCAGGCGGCGGGCGCAAGCGGCGTGTTGCTGCTTTCGGACATCGACGGACTCTACGACCGCGATCCGCGCGAGGCAGGTGCGCAGCGCATTCCGGTGGTCAGGGGCGTTACCCCGGCGATACATGCCATGGCCACGGGCGGTTCTTCCTCAGGGCTCGGTTCGGGCGGAATGACCTCCAAGCTGCAGGCAGCCGAAATCGCAGAAATGGCGGGAATGGCGCTTGGCATCATTGATGGCAGGCCCAGCGCACCAATCGCCTGCGCGCTCGAAGCGGATCGCGGCACGCTGTTTCTGCCGCGCGGGCGCAAGCCGGCGCGCAAGGCCTGGCTGGGCGGGCGGATGCGCATGCGCGGCGCGGTTCATATCGATGCCGGCGCGGCGTCGGCGCTGGCGCGGGGGTCCAGCTTGCTCGCTGCCGGGGTAACGCAAGTCGAAGGTGCGTTCGCGCGCGGCGATGCGGTTGCCGTGGTCGGACCCGATGGCGCGGTGCTGGCGCGTGGGCTTAGCGAGTATGATGCCGATGAGTGCGCTCGGCTGATGGGGCATCCATCGCGCGCGCATGAGGAATTGCTCGGGTATGCCCCTCGTTCGGCGCTGATCCACCGCGACCAGCTCGTATTGCTGTGATGTTTGAAGAAAATGGCAGCGGCGATTTGTTGGCGATTACCGGCGCGACCGGCTTTGTCGGGCAGGCGGTGCTCGATGAGGCGCTGCGGCGCGGGATGGAAGTGCGCGCGCTGGCGCGGCGGCCGCAGCGCGCGCGCGCCGGCGTGGAATGGGTGCGCGGCGATCTGGGCGACGAACGCGCGCTGAAACGGCTGGTGGGGCGCGCCAGCGTGGTGATCCATATCGCCGGGGTGGTGAATGCGCCCGATGCGGAGGGATTTGACGAGGGCAATGTGCGTGGCACGCTCAATGTGGTCAATGCCGCGCTGGCTTCGGGCGTGGGGCGGCTTGTGCATGTCTCGTCGCTGGCGGCGCGGGAACCCGGCCTGTCGCTCTATGGCGCTTCCAAGCGCAAGGGCGAGCAGATCGTCAAAGCGTCCAGCCTCGATTGGACAGTGGTGCGCCCGCCCGCCGTCTATGGTCCGCGCGATACAGAGATGTTCGAACTGTTCAAGCTGGCGCAGCGCGGGGTGATGCTGCTGCCGCCGCGCGGGCAATTGTCGATCATTCATGTCGTCGATCTCGCCCGGTTGCTGCTGGCGCTGATGCCCGGCGGAGAAGAGGTGACACACCGCATCTTCGAGCCCGATGACGGCGAACCGGGCGGCTGGACTCACGTGACTTTGGCCAAAGCGATCGGCCTAGCGGTTGGTCGCAGTGTGACGCTGGTGCCGCTGCCGCAGCGCGCGCTCCATTGGATCGCATGGGCCGACAAGGCGTTTCGCGGGGCGGGCGCGAAGCTTACGCCGGACCGGGTCGACTATATGTGCCATCCCGATTGGATGGCCGAACTGGGCATGGCTCCGCCGCCGGGGCTGTGGCGCGCGCAAGTGGAAACCGGCCTGGGCCTGCGCGCAACGGCGGCGTGGTACCGCGAGGCGGGCTGGCTCAAATAGCTGGTGCTTCGGTGAGGCGGGCCGCGACCATGGCGAGCAGCGGCAATCTGGCCTGCATCTTGATCGCCAGCAGCGCGGTTCCGCTTACTTTGCGCTGCACGAACAAGGTATCCATCGGCGGAAGATGCCAGTTGCTGCGGTCTTTGGCGATGGGTTTGGTCAGTTCGCGAATGCCCTCGACAAAGCTGCGATCGGAAAAGTTGAATAAGCCCGGCTTGTTGCCGTGGGCGAGGATGATCTCGATGATGCCATCGAATGCCGGGCCATGGCTTTCGAGCAGGCCTTGCGAAATGAAGCCGACTTCCACCAGCGCATTGCGCATGGCGGGACGGTCTTGCTCCAGACCTGCGCGCATCAAGGTACGATAGGCTGCGATCGTGGCCGGGGGCACGGGCCGCGCCGCCCCGAAATCGAGCAGGACGATCCGCCCGGTTTCGGGCTGCCAGCGGTAATTGGCGAAATTGGGATCGGTCTGCATGAAGCCGAACACGAACAATTCGCGCAGTACCAGATCCATCAGCGCGCCCATGGTCTGATCGCGGACCTCTTGCGTAGCGCTTGCCAGTTCCTCGATCGGGCGCGCGGCGATGAAATCCATCGTCAGCACTTGCGCGCCGGTCAGCTCATCGACCGGGGCGGGGACGAGGAACGCGCCTTCGCCCGCCAGCATTTGGCCGTAGCGGCGCATCTGTTCGGCCTCGCGCACATAATCGGCTTCTTCGTGCAGCTGGCGTTTGGCCTCGTCCAGCAGCGGCGAGATATCGAAATCGCCGGGTAGCAGGCCCGAAACGCGCAGCAATGTTGCGACATTATCGACATCGGCATCGATGCTGGCGGCAATGCCGGGATACTGCACTTTGACTGCGACCAACCGGCCATCGGGCAGCTTGGCCCGGTGCACCTGGCCGATGGAGGCGGCCGCAATCGGCACCGGGTCAAACTGCGCAAATCGGCGGCGCCAATCGCTACCCCATTGCGAACTAAGCACTTTTTGCAGTTGCGGTGGCGGCATGAAATGCGCGGAATCCCGCAGCCGCGCAAGAATGGCGGTGAGCTCGGCTGGCAGCAGATCGCCGCCATCGAGCGACATCATCTGCCCCATTTTCATTGCCGCGCCGCGCAGCTTCGATAACTGCTCGGTTACGCGCAGCGCATTGCCTGGTGTCAGCAAAAGCTCGGACATCTGCGGACGCTCGCCGCGTGCAAGGCGGCGCGCGCCTTCGGTCAGGACCCCGCCCGCCACACCGCCCGCCAGTTGCCCGAACGAAGCTAGCCGGGCGAGGCGGCCCGAGGGAACCTTGCGATAGCGGTCGCTCATCGGACGAGCCTTTGAAGAGTGGGCCGCAGGCGTAGAAAGCGCAAGTATGCCGCCTCAAGCACGCGCAGTACCAGCCGGTTGCGTGCAGCAAGGCCTAGCGGGCGCAGCACGGGGATCGCCCGCCACATTGCGGCAAAGGCCGCTGCGCCCGATAGCAGTTGGCCATTCTCGCGGGCATGAAAGCGCGCCAGCAGCGCGGCGCGATCGATCGGACATGCCGCTCCCGGATCGCCCACATCGATAAAATCGATGCGCCGCGCCCGGTCAAGTTTGCGCATGAGGCTGATCTCCCGCGTGCAAAGCGGGCATGCGCCATCGAACCAGACGGTGAGATTTGCGGTCACGGGCAAACTTTTTGAATAACCATCCCACCCCTGTTCACCCCGCCTTCGCGGCACGCAATCTGGCTTTAGGGGCGCAGGGCTATGCATTGCTCAGGTCAGAAAACCGGATCGTATCCCGGGGGGAGTTCGCCCGGGCCGTCCTTGGTCTCGCCGGTCGGCGCATGAATGCCGCACTCGACTTTGTCCCAGCCCTTCCAGCGGCCCGAACGGGGGTCTTCACCCGGCGCCACTTTGGTGGTGCAGGGTGCGCAGCCGATGGAGGGATAGCCCTCTGCCACCAGCGGATGGCGGGGCAGATCGTGGTGCACCATATAGGCCTCGATATCCTGCTTCGACCAGCTGGCCAGCGGGTTGATCTTGAGGCGGCCATGCGGATCGGAACGGTCGATCTCGAAGCGCGGCAGGCCAGTGCGGGTGGCCGATTGAAAGCCCTTGCGCCCGGTGATCGAGGCATCGAAGCGCGCCAGCGTTATGGCTAGCGGAATGACCTTGCGGATCTCGCAGCAGCCATCAGGGTCCCACGACCAGCGCAAGCCCTTGTCGTCCTTCTTGGCCAAAACTTCGGCATCGGGCTCAACGATCATCAGATGGGTGAGGCCAAGGCGCGCCATCAATGCGTCGCGATACGCAATCGTTTCGGCAAAGTGTTTGTGCGTTTCGAGGAAGATGACCGGCGTGGCCGGGTCGATTGCGGCCACCAGATGCAGCAACACCGCGCTTTCCGCACCAAAGCTGGAAACGACCGCAACTTCGCCCGCGAGGCTGTCGCGGAGCACGGAACGGAGCATTTCGAGCGTTTCGGTGCCGCGAAACATGTTGTTGAGCCGGATTGCGTCGCTTTCCGAGAAGCGCGCGGTCGCATCGATCCGGTCGACATTCCTGATGGATGTTTCAGCCATGGTCGGTCTCGCGATGACGAAGCGCCCAGATAGGCGTGCGGCCGTCGACGGTCTTTTGATAGACCTCGGGCCAGGTGGCGAATGCCTTTGCCGCAGCATCGGCGCTGATCGGCCGGTCGGGCGCGAAGGCATCGAAGCCGCAGCGGCGCATGTGGCTTAGCTGATCGATCAGCACATCACCGACCGCGCGCAATTCCCCCGTATAGCCATTCTCGCGCAAGATGCGCGCCGCCGAATAGCCGCGGCCATCGCCAAAGGACGGGAACGCGATGTCGATGCGCGCAAGCTGGGACAGATGCGGCAGGAGCGCGCGCGCGTCGTCGCCGGGCTCGATCCGCACCGCCGCGGCATTGCCGGCATCGGCAAATGCGGCGAAGCTTACCGCCGGGGCGGCCGAGGCTTCATCGCCGCGATACCGCAGCAGGGTCTCAACCATAGATTGCCTCCTTGAACGGGGCCATACCGATGCGGCGGTAAGTATCGAGGAAGCGTTCGCCATCGCTGCGCTGCGCCAGATAGACTTCGGTCGCTTTCTCCAGCGCATCGACCACGCCGTCTTCGCTGAAGCCGGGGCCAGTGATCTGCGCGAGCGATGTGTCTGCCGCTTCCGAGCCGCCAAACGACAGTTGGTAGTTCTCGGTGCCTTTGCGGTCGACCCCGAGGATGCCGATGTGGCCTGCGTGATGATGCCCGCAGGCATTGATGCAACCTGAAATCTTGACCTTCAGCTCGCCCAGATCGCGCTGACGGTCCATATCGGCAAAGCGCGCCGAAATTTTCTGCGCCAGCGGGATCGAGCGCGCATTGGCAAGGCTGCAATAATCAAGGCCAGGGCAGGCGATGATATCGCTGATCAGATCGAGATTGGCACTGCCGAGACCCGCGCCTTCCAGCATTTGCCAAAGCGCATAGAGATCGGCCTTTTTGACATGCGGCAGCACGATGTTCTGCGTGTGGGTCACACGCAGCTCGTCGAAGCTGTAATCGCGCGCCAGATCAGCCATCAGCCGCATCTGGTCTGCGCTTGCATCGCCCGGGATGCCGCCGATCGGCTTGAGGCTGATCGTGACGACAGTGTAGCCCGGATGCTTGTGCGCGACTGTGTTCTGATCGAGCCAGACCGCGAAATCGGGGTCGCTGCGGTCGATGGCCTCCGGCAGTTCGGCTTCAAAGCTGGGATCGGCAAAGAAGCTCTGGATGCGGGCGAGTTCTGCTGCTGGCGGCTCAAGGCCGAGGGTCAGGATGTGCGCAAACTCTTCCTCGACCTGGCGGCGATATTCGTCCGCGCCGATCTCGTGGATCAAGATCTTGATGCGCGCCTTGTACTTGTTGTCGCGGCGGCCGTAGCGGTTGTAAACGCGCAGGCACGCCTCGGCGTAGCTGATCATCTGCAGCGCGGGCACAAATTCGCGGATCACCGGCGCGATCATCGGGGTGCGGCCCATGCCGCCGCCGACATGGAACTTCGCGCCGATCTCGCCCGCTGCGTTGGCGACGATCTGGATGCCGATATCGTGGAGCCGCATCGCTGCGCGGTCGGTTTCGCTGGCGATCACCGCGAATTTGAACTTACGCGGCAGATAATCGAATTCCGGGTGAAAACTCGACCATTGGCGCAGCAATTCGGCATAAGGACGCGGATCGACGAGTTCGTCGGCGGCGGCCCCGGCATACTGATCGGAGCTGATATTGCGGATGCAATTGCCACTGGTCTGGATCGCATGCATCTCAACAGTCGCCAAATCAGCAAGGATATCAGGCGTTTGTTCCAGCTTTATCCAGTTGTACTGGAGATTTTGGCGCGTGGTGAAGTGACCATAGCCGCGATCATACTTGTCGGCGATATCGCCGAGCAAACGCATCTGGCGGCTGCTAAGTGTGCCGTATGGTATCGCTACCCGCAGCATATAGGCATGCAATTGAAGATAGAGCCCGTTCTTCAGCCGCAGCGGCTTGAACTGGTCTTCGGTCAGCTCGCCTGAAAGACGGCGTTCCACTTGCCCGCGAAATTCCGCGACGCGCGCATCGACCATCGCCTGATCATAGTGGTCATATTGATACATGTCAGAGCACCCATCCGCTAATGTCGGTGTCAGCGGGTTTGAGAGAGAAATCGAGCCGGACAGTAGGGCCGAGCGCACGAATACGGTCTTTGATATGCGCCGGGCGCACGCCATCGGCCGTGCGCTGGGCATCGATCGCATAGCCTGCGTTCACGCGCAGGGCGGCGTCTTCGCGGGCTAGAATGGCGTCAGCCTCTGCGCCAACGTCGACCGCGTCGTTGACATCGCGCGACCAGTCTTGGCCGTCCCACCACACCACATCGCCGGTTTTGAGGTCGTTGCCGGTGAGAATTTTCATGCCGCGTTCTCCGCCAGCTGGAGGAGCGCTTTGGCGTCCTCCCGCGCCGTTACGTCACCGATCACGATCAGCGCCGGGCTCTTAACCTTCTCGCGCGCGATCAACGCACCTAGCCCGGCCAGCGGGCCACGCAGCACGCGCATTTGCGGGCGCGAGGCGTTTTCGATCACCGCCAGCGGCATATCGGGGGCAAGGCCATCGGCGATCAGCTTCTCGGCGATCGCATCGCCGGTGGCGACGCCCATGTAGATCACCAGCGTGCGGCCAGCTCCGGCCAGACCGGCCCAGTTCTGCTCGGCCAGACCCTTGCACTGCCCGGCCACGAACGAGACGATCGAGGCGCTATCGCGGTGGGTGAGGGGGATCTGCGCGGCGGCGGCAGCACCCAGCGCGGCGCTGACGCCGGGAATGATCTCCACCGGAACCCCTGCCGCGCGGCATGCCTCAGCCTCTTCACCGCCGCGACCGAAAATGAACGGATCGCCGCCTTTGAGGCGCACGACATCGCGCCCCATGCGCGCCTCGCGCACCAGCAGCGCGTTGATATCGTCCTGCTGCAAGGTATGGCGCGCACGGCTCTTGGCCACCGAGATATACCGCGCGCCGGGAGGCGCCATCGCGAGGATCGCGGGATCAACCAGACCATCATGGATGATGAGCTTCGCGCCCATCACCAGCCGTGCCGCGCGCAGCGTGAGCAAGTCCGGATCGCCCGGACCCGCGCCGACAAGGAAGACTGTTCCGATATGGGTAGGCGTAGTGTCCATGGCTGGCAGATGGTCGTTTGGCCCATCAATCGCCAGCGAGGAAAGCTAGGGGGCGGGCTAGATCAACTTTAGCGCGGGGCGGAAGGTTCGCCCACTCCGCGCTCCGCCAGCGCCGCCGCAAGCCGCTTGAGGCCATCTGAATCGCGCAGGGCCACGTCGGATTGGGGCAGGGGGATTTCCACGCTGTGGGCTTTCAGGCTGTGCCATGCTGCTTTGAGCACATCCGAGCGCACATTGGCGATGCCGTTCTCCGGGTCCTCGATCGTGACATAGATCAAGAGCTCGATCCCGCTCGCTCCGAAGGCGTGGAGCAGCACCGAAGGCTGAGGCTCTGCCAGCACACGCGGCACGGTCCGCGCGGCTTCCACCAGCAGCCGCTCGGCCAGCGCAATATCGCTGCCATAGGCGACGTTGATCGGAATGGTGATCCCCACCATGCGCGAGGCGTAAGACCAGTTTTCCACTTGCGTGGTCATCAAGATCTCGTTGGGGATCAGGATCTCGCGGTTATCGAGCGTTGTCACTGAAACTGCGCGCACCCCGATGGTCCGCACTTCGCCGATGGTGCTGCCCTTGGTATCGGTCAAGGCGATCACGTCGCCCGGCTTGATCGAACGATCCATGAGCAGGATCACGCCTGCAATCAGGTTGCCAAAGGTCTTTTGCAGGCCAAAGCCGACCGCGAGGCCAAACGCGCCCGAAAACACCGTCAAGGTGGTCAGGTTAATGCCCATCGCATCGATGCCGACCAGCACCGCGATGCTCCACACCGTCACCGTCATCAGCTTTTCGCCGAGCGCGCGCTGCGTTCCGTCGAGGCCTTTCATGCTGCGCACCAGCCGCCGTCCGACCCGGCTCACCACGCGGCCGAAGACGAACACCGCGATAACCACCAGTATCATCCACACTGCATTAAACAGCGAGATATGCGTGCGGCCGATATCGAAGCCGACATCGTCGAGTGAACTTGCCCATTCGTTGATCTGCGTGTTTACCTGCCGGAGCAGCTTCGACCAGGTGCTCACGCTGCAGCGCCCCACACGGCGAGCCCGCGCTCCAGATCAGCGATCAGGTCCGCAGGATCCTCCAGCCCGATCGACAGCCGCACGGCGAACCGGTCATCTGGGTCTGCCCCCGGCAGCGGCCAGACGCTCGCGGTGCGGATAGCAGCAGGATCGACCGGGGTGGCAAGGCTTTCGAACCCGCCCCACGAAAAGCCGATCCCGAACAGTTTCAGCGCATCGATAAGCGCATCGCGCGCCGCCGATGTGCCGCCTTTCAGCACAAAGCTGAACAATCCGCAGCCCCCGGAGAAATCGCGCTGCCATAGCGCATGCCCGGGCGATCCCTGCAGCATCGGGCACAGCACCCGCGCCACTTCGGGCCGCGCGCTCAGCCACTCGGCAATCGCCAGCGCCGATGCGGTTTCCTGCGCCAGCCGCAGCGCCATCGTGCGCAGGCCGCGCAGCATCAGCGATGCGTCATCGGGCGAAGTGACCTGACCTAGCCCTTGCGCGCGCAGGCGCAATCTGCGGTGCCATGCGGGGCCTGCGCTGGCGCTTCCCATCATCGCATCGCTGTGTCCGCCGACATGCTTGGTCAGGCTCATCACCGCGATATCGGCCCCCATTTGCAGCGCCGGGAAGCCCAGCGGCGAAGCCCAGGTGTTATCGAGCAACACAGTGAGGCCGTGCGCATGGGCGAGCGCTGCAAAAGCGGGAACATCGCAGACTTCCATCGTCAGGCTACCGGGCGATTCGAGCAGTACCGCCTTGGTACGCGGGCAGATCGCGGCCTCGAACGCGGCGGCATCGAGAGGATCGAACCAGCGCGTTTCCACCCCGAAATCGCGCAGCAGCCCGCGCCCCATCGCGCGGCTGGGTTCATAGGCGTTGTCAGTCATCAACAGAACGTCGCCCGGGCGCAGAACGGCGAGCAGCGCACCCATGATTGCGGCAACGCCAGATGGATAGAGCACGGTTCCCTCTGCGCCGGGCTCCAGCGCGGTCAGCGCTTCGGCGAGCGCCCATTGGGTGGGAGCGCCGCGCCGGCCATAGTAAAACAGGCCGTCGACATTCGCTGGATGAGCCCGCAACGCCGCCATGTCGGGATAAAGATGCGTGCTCGCACGGTAGACCGGCGGGTTGACCACGGCACCCGGATGGTCGGCGGTGCCGGTCCACGCCGACCGCCGCCCGGCACCGACAAGACGGGTGCCGATGCCCAACGCTTTGTTGTGCGGATCTTTCATGCCAGACGGAAAAGCAGGATTTCCGCGCTCTCGCAAGCCGTTGTTCGGCCGCTTAGCCTACCTTGCGGCGCCCAGTTCCTTTGGCGCGTCGGGATCAGCACCCCATTCGCTCCAGCTGCCGTCATAAAGCGCGACGTCCTCCTTGCCTATCAGATGAAGCGCGAAGATTAGCACGTTGGCGGTCATGCCCGATCCGCAGCTAGCCACAAGCGGCTTTTCAAGGTCGACACCCGCCTCGCCAAAAGCGGCACGCAGCGCTTCGGGCTTTTTCCAGGTGCCATCGGGTTCAAACAGGCTGGAATAAGGCACATTGCGCGCGCCGGGGATGTGGCCGCTGGCAAGGCCGGGCTTGGTTTCCGCGACATCGCCAGTGAACCGGCCGGCCCCGCGCGCATCGACCACTTGCTCGTCGCGCGAAGCCAGATTGGCCAGCATCTGCGCCTTGGTGCGCACGCTGCGGTTGTCGCTCCAGACGGTGAAATGGCGGTGACGCAGGGTATGCTTGCCTTGCGCGCAAGGCCGCCCCTCGGCCTTCCACTTGGCGATACCGCCATCGAGCAGCGCGACATTGGTTGCACCGAACATGGTCAGCATGAACCACCCGCGCGCCGCCGACTTGATCGGGCTGTCATCATAGACAACGATCCGGCTGCCATCGCCAAGACCGAGGCTTTGCATGCGGCTGGCGAATTTCTCCGGCGAGGGGAGCATATTCATTCCCGGCTGCGCGGGATCGGTGAGATTGGCGATATCCATGAATACCGCGCCCGGGATGTGGCATGCCTCATATTCGAGGGCGGCGTCGCGGGCATGCTCGGGAAGAAAAGCACTCGCATCGACGATGCGCAAATCGCTCGCGCCCATTTCCTGGGCAAGCCAATTCGTCGAGACCAGCAAATCCATGCAATCAAGCTCCTGCCGTTTTGGTGCGGCCCGGCTTTGCGTGGCTCGCTTGCGGTCCTGATTAACCCTCCGTTGAGCGGGCGTCACCCCCTAATGCGCCTCATGCCGATTAGAAAGATTGAGCAGGCGAGGCGGTGCGCTATTGACCAGCGCGTGCTGGCCCACCGCACCGTCTTGCCCTGCGCGCGCGGCGGGTGCATGGGCCCGATTTTCTGCAGGAGTGCTGCGTCCATGACTGATACTGGCGGCCCGCGTTACCTTGGCAAGGCCAGCGCAATGCCGGCCTCGCCCGAGGCGGCGGTGCTTGATTATGTGCCCAATCCCCGCCCTGGAGCGCTCTATCTGGTGCGCTTTGCCGTGCCTGAGTTTACCTCGCTCTGCCCTGTCACCGGTCAGCCCGATTTCGCGCACATCGTAATTGATTATGCCCCGGGCGAGACGATTGTCGAATCAAAGGCGCTCAAGCTGTTTTTGGGCGCCTTTCGCAATCACGCCGGGTTTCACGAAGATGTGACGGTCGGCATCGGGCAGCGCCTGTTTGGCGAAATGAGCCCGCGCTGGCTGCGGATCGGCGGTTACTGGTATCCGCGCGGGGGCATCCCGATCGATGTTTTCTGGCAATCCGGCGCCCCGCCCGAGGGCCTGTGGCTTCCCGAGCAGGGCGTCGCTTCGTATCGCGGTCGCGGGTAAGCGCTCAATGGTGCCATCCGCGATCGAGGTGGCCGCTGACAGAATCGATCCGCGCATCGATGCGGCTGTATTCCCGCCCGATCCTGCGCGCTGAGCGAAAATCGCCCTGGCGGCATTCTCGTGCTTCCTGAAACCGCAGGCGATCAATATCGTTTTGAATGCGCCGGGCGTTCCAGCGATCGAGGTTGCCAAAGCGGATTTCGCGATTGAGGCGCCTTTGGACCTGAAGGCCGCGCTCGCCCGAACAGGTGGATTGCACGAGATATCCTGCGCGCTGGCCCCACCGGTCGCCGCCGATCACATCGCCGCGAAAGCCGTAGCCGCCATAGATGCTCTCGTCATGAGCGATTGCCGCAGGGCCGATCATCAGCGCCGCGCCCATTACCAGTCCGCTGGTGATCGCTTTAAGATAAGTCTTCATAGCCATGTCCTTTGCTCTGGGGTTGGTCGGCGCGGTGCGGGTCAGCACGGGCCGATGAGCAAAGAATGCGCGATTCGCGCTGGCTTTAGCCTGAATAGACAGTTGGCTGTCGTTCAGATTTATAGGCTATATTATGAATGAAAGTGAAAGTGCTGGCGGTCAGGGGGCAACCCCGCCTGACCGCGCAGCCTTCGGGTGTCAGGCGGGAGCGCCGCTGACAGCCTTGATTTCCATGAAGTCCTTGAGACCGAACAGGCCGCCTTCGCGTCCGTTGCCCGATTGCTTGTATCCGCCAAACGGCATTCCTGCCGAAGGGCCCCAGTTGTTGATCGCTACCATGCCCGCGCGCAGCTCCGGTGCGATTTCCGCTGCCTTGGCCGGATCGCCCGAGATCACCGCCGACAAACCGTAGGCAGTGTCATTGGCGATATCGATCGCTTCCTCGATCGTGTCATAGGCCATGATCGTGGCAACGGGACCG
The DNA here is from genome assembly GCF_945870625.1 of Novosphingobium sp. Chol11. Classification (GTDB taxonomy): domain Bacteria; phylum Pseudomonadota; class Alphaproteobacteria; order Sphingomonadales; family Sphingomonadaceae; genus Novosphingobium. The sequence goes on from NZ_CAMBTS010000005.1 coordinate 53,095, forward strand.
AAGATTTCCTCTTGCGCGATGCGCATGTCGGGCGTCACGCCGGAGAACACCGTAGGCTTGATGTAAAAGCCGCGGTTGAGATCGGCTGGGCGATCGGTACCGCCGGTTTCAAGCGTTGCGCCTTCATCGATGGCGGACTGGATCAGCCCCTGGATCTTCTCGTACTGAGCCTTGTTGACAACCGGCCCGATGTGCATGCCTTCGAGCATCGGATCGCCGACCTTGGTGCCTTCGAACATCGCTTTGATGAACCCGGCAGCTTCGGTCGTGCGCTCTTTCTGGACGAGGATGCGGGTCGGCGCGATGCAGCTTTGCCCGGTGTTGATGAGCACGCCCTGCACGGTGGGCGGCAGAACTTCTTCAAAGCGGGCATCGGGCAGAACGATGTTGGGCGATTTACCGCCCAGTTCCTGATGGACGCGCTTGACCGTATCGGCAGCTGCTTTGGCGACCAGAATGCCGGCGCGGGTCGATCCGGTGAAGCTCACCATTTCGATGTCAGGGTGCGACGAGATGGCTGTACCGACCCCGACGCCATCACCCTGCACGAGATTGAACACGCCGGGGGGCACGCCTGCCGCATCGAGGATTTCAGCGAAGATCGCGGCGTTGCCGGGGCATTCTTCCGAAGGCTTCAAGACCATCGTATTGCCGCTGGCGATCGAAGGGGCAACCTTGAGTGCGATCTGGTTCAGCGGCCAGTTCCACGGGGTGATCATGCCGACCACGCCCATTGGCTCGTAGACCACCATGTTTGGCCCCATGCGCTCGCTGAACGAAAAGTCCTTGAGCGCGGAAATCGTGCCGAGGAAGCCGCTGATGCCCGCGCCTACTTGCGCTGCTTGGGCAAAGCTGACCGGCGCGCCCATTTCGTTGGCCATCGAGCGGGCCAGATCGGGGGCGCGCTTCTGCATTTCTTCCACGATCCGCGTCAGCAGCGCAAGGCGCTCTTCGCGGGAGGTCTTGCGAAAGGTCTTGAACGCTTCGCGCGCGGCGGCAACGGCGGCATCGACATCGGCCTTCGTGCCGAGCGTGATTTCGGTGCAGGCCTCTTCGGTCGATGGCGAAATCACTTCGTGACGCGTGCCGCCGATGCTGTCGACCCATTTGCCATTGATGTAGTGCTTCAGGTAGCTATCCATTTTGGTTCTCCCATGTGTTTAACCGATAGCTTAACCCGTCCGGGCGGCCCCCCGCAAGCAGCGAATTTGGGAGGGCGAAAGTCATCGATCGATTGCGCGTGTTTGCCCCTTAGGACGCGCAGCTTATAACAATCTTGCATTTAGTAAGCATGGTAGATAAATTGCTGCAATGCAGGATAACATCGCGTTCATTGCCGCTGACGTTGGGCGCTTGTTTCGCAAGCGCTTTGACATCGCCGCGCGAAGATTTGGCGTCACCGGCCCGCAATGGCGGGTGCTCGTGGCGCTCACCCGCACGCCGGGCCTCAATCAAGTGGCGCTGGCCGCCTGGCTTGAGGTTGAAACCATCACGACAGGCCGGATGATCGACCGGTTGGAAAAGGCAGGGCTGGTCGAGCGCCAATCGGATCCGGCCGACCGCCGCGCCTGGCTGCTTTATGTGACTCCCGCCGCCGGGCTTTTGATGGACCGCCTCAGGGGCTGCGCGGACGAGGTGTTTGCCGAAGTCCTGCATGGCTTTAGCGAGGCCGAGCACACCCAGTTGCTCGATCTCCTTGGCCGCCTGCGCAGCAATCTCTCAGACGATCTGCCATTGGAAGGGAAGCAGGCGCATGGCTGAGGCCGATCCCGTATCCGTGATCAATGCGGCGCCTGCGCCCGCCATGAAAGCTAGGAACCAACCTCTGGCCCGCCGGCTGCGGCCCGGGCTGATGCTGATCGGCCCGGTACTGATCGTTGGCGGCGGCTTGTGGTACTGGTTCAGCAGTCCGGACGTGGTTTCGACCGACAATGCCTACATCAAGGCGGACATTGTGGCGGTAGCGGGCGAAGTTACCGGACTGGTTGAATCCGCCAATGTGCGGGAAAACCAGCAGGTTAACGCAGGCGATGTGTTGTTCACCATCAATCCTTCGCCTTACCGGGTGGCGGTGGCACAGGCCGACGCACAGATCGCGGCCGCACAGGCCCGGATAACCGGGCTTCAAGCGGAAGTGGGCGCGAATGCGGCCGAGCTGGCGGGCGCGCGCGACGATCTCGTGCTCGCGCAATCCACCCTCGCGCGCGAGAAGGCGCTGCTCGACCGCGGCTTCAACACCCGCGCGCGAATGGATATAGCCGAGCATGCGGTCGCCTCGGCGCGCGACCGGCTGGCCTCGGTCGAAGCAGAAGTCGTCAAGGCGCGCGCCCAGTTGGCCAACGGCAGTCAGGTTCCCGGCCTCAATCCCGCAATCGCGGCAGCGCAATCGCAGCGCGCCACCGCCGCGCTCAATCTTGAGCGCACCGTCGTGCGTGCGCCAGCATCGGGCCGGATCGCGCAATCGGGGCGCATGATGGCCGGGCAGATGGTGTTTCCCGGCGTGCCAATGGTGAGCATTGTGCGCGCGGGCAGCGCACGGATCGATGCCAATTTCAAGGAAACCGACTTGGGCCGGATGCAGCCGGGGCAACCGGCGGACATCAGCATCGACGCATACCCGGGCATGAAGCTCAAAGGGCATGTCGAGAGCATCGGCGCGGGGACTGGCTCGGAATTTTCGGTGCTGCCTGCGCAAAACGCCACCGGCAATTGGGTCAAGGTGATCCAGCGGGTGCCCGTGCGCATCACGATCGATGGGAAGGCTGATCGCCCGCTGATCGCCGGGCTTAGCGCCAAGGTAAAGGTGCATGTCGGCAAGCGCTGATTCCCCGGCCCGCAAAACACCGGTCAACGTTGAAGTGCCGGCGTTGGTAGTGAAGCATCGCGGTTGGCTGCTTGTCGGCGTGATGGGCGCCATGGTCATGCAAGTGCTCGATACGACGATTGCCAATGTGGCGCTGCCACATATGCAGTCATCGCTCTCGGCCACGCAGGATACGGTCACCTGGGTGCTCACGAGCTACGTATTGGCCTCGGCGGTCGCGCTGCCTCTCGTGGGCTGGCTGGTCAGCAGACTGGGCACGCGGACCATGCTGCTGGGTTCGGTGACTTTGTTCACGCTGGCCTCGATCCTTTGCGGATTGGCGCAGAGCCTGGAGCAAATGGTGCTGTTTCGTGTGCTCCAAGGGCTTGCCGGTGCCTTTCTCGGGCCACTGGCACAGACCGTTACAATCGATACGAGCACGCCGTCGGAGCGGCCCAAAATGATGGCGCTGTTCACCCAAGGGGTCATGCTTGGTCCGATCGCCGGTCCGATGCTCGGTGGTTATCTCACTGAGAATCTCGATTGGCGCTGGGTCTTTTTCGTTAACATCCCCCTTGGCATTGCGTGTCTGGTCATCATCGCACTGTGCATGCCCCGGACAGTGGGACCCGCGCGCAAGATCGACTTGTTGGGCTGGGCGCTGGTCGCTGGGGCGGTCTCGGGTTTGCAACTGTTGCTTGATCGCGGACCTTCGCAGGATTGGTTCGAGTCGGGTGAGGTGGTGTCTTACCTGGTTCTCTCGCTCAGTTGCTTCTGGATGGGGGTGGTGCACTTTGCTGCTGCCCGGAACCCGTTGTTTCCACCTGCGATGTTTACCGACCGAAATTTCCTTGGCGGTCTGCTGTTCACGTTCATCATGGGCATGACCATGATGTCGGTGATGGCGCTGCTGCCGAGCCTGCTCCAGACAATCTATCGCTATCCGGTGATCGATGCCGGGTTGCTGCTTGCGCCGCGCGGGGTGGGGACACTGCTCTTCATCATGCTGTTTTCCCGGCTCATGGCAAAAAGCGATCCGCGCATGATGCTGGCCTGCGGCTTTGGCATTACCGGCTTTTCATTCTGGCTGATGACCGGATGGTCTGACATCATGCCGACCTGGCCAATAGTGCTGAGCGGGTTTGTCCAGGGGATGGGCATCAGCCTGGTGTTCATTCCGGCCAATTTGATCACGTTTGCGACGCTGCCCCCTGCGTATCGGACCGATGCTTCGGGGCTGGTCAACATGATGCGCAATCTCGGTGCGTCGATCGGCATCGCGGTTGCCACCTTCCTGCTCGGCCGCGACATTCAAGTGAACCACGCGGAACTAGGCGCAGAGGTTACCCGGCTTTCGGTCCCCTTCGATCTAGACCGGATCACCGCCTATGGCGATGCCAGCGCCGCGATGATCGCGGCGGCCGATGGCATGATCAACCAGCAGGCCGCCATGATCGCCTACATAAACGATTTTCTGTTGATGGCGGTCGTCAGCTTTGTAGCCATCCCGTTGATCTTGTTTCTCAAGAGCGCGAAGAGCGCAATGCCCGTCACCAAGGAAGCCGCAGGCAGCGTGCCAGACGGAATGGCCGACGCGCTGCACTGAAAATTGCTTGGGAACATTGCTTGGGATGATCGCTTGGAACAGCAAGGATTGAGGCGTACATTCATAGTGCGAAAAGCGGCTCTGATCGCTTGAGTCTATCTGGCTTGTGCCGCGGATCGGTCCCTGTCTGGACGAAGGAGAGATACGATGCCCCTGTTCACCGCAGTTGCTCGAAAATCCACGAAATCGGCGCTTTTGGCCGCAGCAGTTCTTATCATGATCGGAGGCGCGCCTGCCGTGGCTGCTCCCGTCACGTTGACCGCAACCCTTGGCGGCGGAAATGAAACGGGTGGCGGCAGTGCGGAAGGCAGCGGCACTTTCAAAGTTGAGGCGGATGGCGAAACGGGAGACTTTTGCTACACGCTGACAGCCGCAAAGATCGGGACCGCGAGCGCCGCCCACCTGCATAGCGGAGCGGCAGGCAGCGATGGGGACGTGGTCGTGCCGCTTGCCGTAACCGGTGCTGGCAGCGATGAATGCGTTGCGATGGAGCCGGCCAAGCTCAAGCCCATTCTGGCCGACCCGGCTTCATACTATATCAATGTCCACACCGCCGAGTTTCCCAAGGGCGCCATTCGCGGGCAACTGACCAAGCCTTGAACGCGGCGAGCGGGCTGCCAGTTCAGCGACCCCGCTGCGCCAGCAGGCGAAGGCGCAGCGCATTGAGCTTGATAAAGCCGGCGGCATCCTTCTGATCATAAGCGCCCGCATCGTCTTCGAACGTGACGTGCGCTTCAGAATAGAGGCTGTCGGGCGATTTGCGGCCGACGACCGAGGCCACGCCCTTGTATAGCTTGAGGCGCACGGTGCCGTTGACGCGCGTCTGGCTGTGATCGATCGCCGCCTGCAGCATCTCTCGTTCTGGCGTGAACCAGAAGCCATTGTAGATGAGCTCGGCGTATTTGGGCATGAGCTCGTCCTTCAGGTGCGCCGCGCCGCGATCAAGCGTGATGCTCTCGATGCCGCGATGCGCGCGGGCATAGATCTCGCCTCCCGGGGTTTCATACATCCCGCGGCTTTTCATGCCAACGAAACGGTTTTCAACGAGATCGAGCCGCCCGATGCCGTGCCTGCGGCCGAGATCGTTGAGCGCGGCGAGCAAGGCGGCAGGCGACATCGCCTCGCCATTCAGCGCGGTGCCGTCGCCCTTCTCGAATTCGATGGTGATGTATTCCGGCTGGTCAGGCGCGTCTTCCGGGTTGACGGTGCGGCTGTAGACGTAGTCCGGCACTTCGGCCCATGGATCTTCGAGCACTTTGCCTTCCGACGAGGTGTGGAGCAGGTTGGCATCGGTCGAGAACGGGCTTTCGCCGCGCTTGTCGGTGGGCACTGGGATCTGGTGCGCTTCCGCCCAGGCGATGAGGGCGGTGCGGCTGGTCAGGTCCCATTCCCGCCACGGCGCAATCACCTTAATGCCGGGATTGAGCGCATAGGCCGAAAGTTCGAAACGGACCTGATCGTTGCCTTTGCCGGTTGCGCCATGCGCGACCGCGTCGGCACCAGTTTCGCGAGCGATTTCGATCAGACGCTTGGAAATCAGCGGCCGGGCGATTGAGGTGCCGAGCAGGTAATCGCCTTCGTAGCGGGCATTGGCGCGCATCATCGGAAATACGAAATCGCGAACGAACTCCTCGCGCAGATCATCGACGTAGATATGCTCGGGGCGAACGCCCATCAGCTCGGCTTTGGCGCGCGCAGGGCCGAGTTCTTCGCCCTGTCCGAGATCGGCCGTGAATGTGACTACCTCGCAGCCATAGGTCACTTGCAGCCATTTCAGGATGACGCTGGTATCGAGGCCGCCGGAGTAGGCAAGAACAACACGCTTGATATCGGACATGGCAGGTTGATCCCCTGAATTGCCGGACTGCTTTTCGAGCGGCGGCGCGTAACAGGCAGGCGCAATGATCGCAACCTATGCCTGCGTCAACCGCGCGGGCGCTGGGCAAGCCGGGAAGGCCGTGGCGGCACCAGCCCGATCAAACAGGCGCGGCCACGGTTTCCAGAAAGTGCTTTTTCGTCTCGACTTCAATTCTCAGCGAACACAGCGCGATCGAGGTGATCGCCCTGCGCGGGGTCAGCGGGTCGGGAGTTGGACCTCCCGACGGATAGCAGCTGCCGGGACATCCCAAGCCCGCGACAACCCTCCGGAGCAATGGCCAATCCGCCTTTCGCGTAACAGGATTAAAGCGCGGTCCGGTCCGAAACGCGCTGGAGAAGCCTGCCTAGAGGCGCAGGATGATTGCCTAAGGTCATCTCTAGATTGCTCGAAATTGGATAGAGATTAACCATTGCTGGCCGTTTTGGCGCAATGTGAACGGTTCGAGCCTAGCTCAAGGTCCAACGTTGCCACGATCGTCAACGCCTTGCGGGTAGACCCGAAACGGACCTTTCTGCCAAAATGGAATCAGTTGGAGATGCGCGGTGTCGGACGAACTGACATGATCGGCGCGAGGAGAACAGAAATAGCGGCGACTCATCCTGCGGATGGGCGAACAACTCGCCTCTCATCTCGCCAAGCGAGTTGCATCGCGCTTGTCGCCAAAGGCTTTAGCTCAAAGGAGATCGCGCGCGAGCTTGGCATATCGCCATCTACCGTCGACAACCATATCTCGGCGGCCATGCATGCGGTTGGTTTGGCAAACCGGACTGCATTGGCGAACTGGTACAGTGAAAATCGCGAATCGGGGCACTCGGCTCCCTATGACAAAGAGCAGCCTGTCAACAGCGGCGCCCCTAGAATTTCAATCTCGCTTCCAGCCATGGGGGGGATTCGCAACTCACTTTCGTTGATGGAAAGAGTTTTCTCTGTTCTGCAGATCATTACTGTGTCGATAATGGCTGCATCTTCCCTGATTCTCGTCGTTCTTGTTTTGATCTTTTTCACGAACTGGTCTAAGTGATTGTATAATCATGGCTCCTCTAAAGGAAGATAGGAGTTGTCCATGATCAACTTTCGTGAAGCATCGGTCCGCGTCGTCACCAATGATGCTCAGGAAATGAATGGCGCGATCGATCAGGCGCTGATCCAGCAAATGCGCCTTGCGACGAGCTTCATCGAAGCCACGCAGGAATCGCACCTTGCCATGCCGCTCACCCAGCCAGCCCTGCAAGCCATGGCCGAAGGCCTCGGCTGCTTGGTCGCGAGCCGGGAAAAGGTCTCTGACTCGATCCGCGAAATGAACCGCCTGTTGGCCCACAGCAACCTCAAGGAGACCAATTTTGGCTGCCCGATCGGGATCTGGAAGCTTGTTTCAACCTCCAAACCCGAGCGCGCGGTAGCGTAACGGCGGCGAAGGGAGTGCAGGATTGCTGAACGTCATCGTATTTGTTCTTTTCTGGCTCAATCTGTTTTGCAACCTAGCGGCGGCATTTGCTTACGGGCTCGTTCTGGAACGAGCGATAGCCGCAGGACTGGTTGCGATCAGTGTTGTGTTGGTTGCGATGAGCTTGATGATGACGACCAGCGATTTGGCGTATCTGTCAATTTTTTCAGATTGCTTCATTTTGCTGGTCGCCTGGTCCCTTGCACTCACTTCGGATCGCTATTGGCCAATCTGGTTTGCAGCGATGCAAACTCTGACGGTCGCGACTTTGGCCTTGACCCCGACGCAGGCCGGAATGCCGCAATTCATCCTTTTGAACCTTGCGGGGTTCTGGTCTTTGCCTGCGTTGCTGGTGATGACCTGGGGCACGATACTGGACTGGCGGGAGCGTGCTTCCGCCAGTCCTTCCTCGGTGTAAGTCGCGAATTCTGAAGCCGCTGGGAATTGCTGTTTTGCGTCAGGCCGGAAGCTGTCGCAGCGCGGCGTAGCGATCTTCAGCTATCCCGATGTAATTGCGGGTAAGGGGCAAGGCATCGCGATTGCGCACCAATTGAAGCTGGAAATTGACCAGATCGCCATATTCGAACGCGGTGGCCGCCCCTGCGAGGTAGAATAGCCACATCCGGGTGAAGCGCGCGTCGTAAAGCTCTGTCAGGCGCGCTTCATGGGCCACGCAGCGCGCGTACCATTCGCGCAAAGTGGGTGCATAATGACGCCGTAGCACTTCGCAATCAGTTAGCATCAGCTTGCACGGTTCGACCGCGCGCATCGTCTCGCTGAGAGCCGGAATATAGCCGCCGGGAAAAATGTATTTCCGGGTGAAATCGTCGGTGATGCCGGGAGGCCCTGAACGGCCGATCGTATGCAGCAGCATCACGCCCTGATCTTCGAGAAGATTGTGACATTTGCTGAAAAATGACGGGAAATTGGGCACGCCGACATGCTCGAACATGCCCACCGACACGATCCGGTCAAACCGCCCGGGCACATCGCGGTAATCTATCAGCTCGAACGTAACCTTGTCCGCGACGCCCTCCCGCGCTGCCCACGCTTTGGCATAGGCGATCTGCTCGGTGCTGAGCGAGATGCCATGAACCGCAGCGCCAGAAATCCGGTGCAGATGCAGCGCAAGGCCGCCCCAGCCGCAGCCGATATCGAGGACCTGCATGTCCGGCGCGAGCGTCAGCTTGGCAGCGATGTGATCCATTTTAGCAAGCTGGGCCTCCTCCAGCGAGCTGACCCCGTCGGCCCAGTAGGCGCACGAATATTGGCGGTTGGGATCAAGGAAGAGATCGTAGAGGCGGTCGTCCAGATCATAATGGTGCGCCACATTGCGGCGTGATGAGGCGCGTTGGTTGACCTGATCGATTCGGTTCATGATCGCGACGCGGATTTTTTCAATCATGCCAAGATTGTCGAGATCGCCAGCTTTATCCCACGGGTTGTTGCGCCGGATGAAGCCGACAAAATCCATGATATCGCCGCCCTCGATCGTGAGGCGACCGTTCATGAACGCCTCGCCCATGCCAAGGCTGGGGTTGCGCGCAAGGGCGCCTGGAACGCCCTTGTCATGGAAATGCAGGCCCAGATCGGGCCAGCCCGCTGTGGCCATGCCATAGCGGTGTGCGCGGCCCGAGGCTTCCGTCACGGTCAGGGTGCCATGCGTAACCAGACGTTTAAGCGCGGCACCGAGCAGGAGCATGCTCATCGACGGGCGGTCCTCAGCCCTTTGGTTCGAGATGCCACTGCGGCGCCTCATCGAGCGCGGCCAACCGCGCGGTTTCTTGCTGGATGTAGTCCCGCGTCATCGGCAGGACGCCATGTTTCTTGACCGTCTGGACATGAAAATTGACCAGATTGCCGCTGCGAAAGCCTTGCTCGGCCCCCACCAGATAGAATTGCCACATGCGGAACATCCGGGCGTCGAACATGGCAGTAATCTCTGCCTGATGCAGCGTCGTGCGGCGATACCATTCCGCCAGCGTATAGGCATAGTGGGTGCGCAGGATCTCGAAGTCTGCGACTTTCCAGCCGGTCCGCTCGGTCGCGGTGAGCACTTCGCTCATTGCTGGCAGGTGATGGCCTGGAAAAATGTAGGTGCGGGCCCATTTGTCGGTCGGCCCTGGTTCGCCCGCGCGGCCGATGGTGTGGGTCAGCATCACTCCGTCTTCGGCCAGCAAGCTGTGCGTTTTGGAGAAGTACTCTTTGTAGTGCGGCGCGCCGAGATGTTCGATCATGCCGACGCTGGAGATGCGATCGAAGGTGCCGGTGACGTCGCGATAATCCATCAGCTGGAATTTGACCTTATCCGCCACGCCAGCCGCAGCGGCGCGCTCGTTGGCAAAGGCCACTTGATCGGGTGCCAAGCTGACGCCGAGAACCTCGCAGCCGAAATGGTGGTGGAAGTAGAGTCCGAGCCCGCCCCAACCACAGCCGATATCGAGTACCCGCATGCCGGGGCCAAGCTGCAACTTGGCGGCAATCAATGCCTTCTTGTCGATCTGCGCGCGTTCCAGACTGTTTGCCGGATCGCGGAAGTAGGCCATTGAATAGACCCGGTCCACATCAAGGAAAAGTTCATAGAACTGCCGATTAAGGCCATAATGATGCAGGACATTCTTGCTCGACCGCGAGATGAAGTTGATCTGATCGAGCCGGGACTCTAGCTTATCGAAAAGTTGGCGCAGCAACCCGCGGGGTTTGAACGCGCTGCCTTCCCGATTGCCCTGGCCCATAATGTAGAGCACGAAGTCGCGCACATCGTGCGGCGGTTCGACCACCAGCCGGCCATCCATGTAGGCCTCACCGGCGCCGAGCCGCGGGTTTTTCGCGATGTGCAGCGCTGTGCCTTTATCGGTGAAGCGGATGCGCATGGGTTCGCCCGAACCGTCGCCATACTCGTATTGCGTCCCATCATGGTCGGTCACGATGAATCGGCCGGCCTTTACCAGTGGACGAAGCAATTTATCCAGTAGCCACATCGACTTCACCCCATACACCCGCCCTGCGGATGCCCTAGGTATAATCTATGGCCGGTGCAGACCAACCCGGCAAGCCACAAGCGCGATATGACTTATGCGTCAAGCATGCGGCAAAAGCCGCCCGCCCGGCCGGATATCCTGCCGTTTTGGCTATATCGGATAAATTACTTTCCTACAATAACCCATTTGGTTATTTTGATGCATCCCCAATCCGATGCCTGCCCGATGGAGCCATACTATGTCCAATCCGCAAGTAACGTTTCCCGCTTACTTTGCCCCTGCCAACGCAGTTGCATTTGCCAACCCGGATAGCAGCGCTCAGGTGGTCAGTGCGGTGACGCCTATGCCAGTTGCGGTGACCGGGGCCACACCGCCCGGATCAAACCTGATCGGCATGGTGCAGCCCTCCTACCTTGCGCCCGCGGCATGGGCGAGCCCGGGGACGGCGCAGGACATGCGCGCCTATTCCTCGGTCACGGTGGTCGTCACCACCGCGCCGAGCGCAGCTTACACGCCGCAGTGGTCGCCCGATGGCGCGAGCTGGTATGCGGCGTCGGGTCTCGACCTCAATTTTAACACACTGACCAGCATCGCCACCCCGTTCACCGGAGCGGTTACGTTTCAAGGCGGCGGATATGTGCGGCTTACCGGCGGCACGGGCGGCGTTTTTCAGCTCAGCGCTGGCCAGTAAGGAGAACACCGACATGACCGATATCATTGCACGGGGGCTGGCGGCGCAGGCGACAAAAAATCTTCAGCGCTTGCGCCAGCCTCGCGCTGTCTCAACAAGAAATGGCAGGCTTGGTGGGGGTTCTTCAACGCCGGTCTTTACCACGTCCGGTTCGGTAGGCACCACATATCGCAACCGACACACCATTGCCGGCAGCGCCATCGTTTTCGGCCTTCGCGTGGGCTTTGCCAACTGGGGGCTGCAGAGCTCCGGCGAAGTGGACAACGGCAACGCAATTTCTGTTAAGGCGGCGATTGAATACAACGGGGTAAGCTATCCGCTGTTTTTCAACGGCGCGAACACTGTGACCATCCAGCCCGGCGCAGAAGTTGTCGCTGATGAGTTTGGCTTGGAGCTTCCCGGCGGTGCGTCTTTCTTCACCAGGATTTACGTGTCTGTCGCGAGCATTGGGCAGACTTGGCCGCTTGGCCGCATTCAATCGGGCGGGCTTTCGGAAGGACGCACCGATGGCTCAGATTTGACGGCAAGCACGGGCGGTTTGGCGACAGGCGGCGGGAACGCCTACGGACCTTCGATGATTTTTGGTCAAACGCGCAGCCCGCTGGCCAGCACTCTAATCATCGGCGACAGCATTGCCGCAGGCGTGGGTGAGCGCAGCGCGGACTGCGACGGTAGTGGTTTTGCGGGTTATGTCGAACGCGCTCTGGCGAGCAATGCGCCTTGGATCAGCGCGACGCGCTCAAGCATCAAGCTTTCCGATTTCAACACTGCGCATTGGCGGCGAATGAGAGATGTGCGCAGCCTCGTCAGCAATGTCATTTGCGAGTTGGGCATCAACGATATCAAGTCTGCCAGCTCGCTCGCCACATTGCAGGCCGCAGCGATCAGCGTTTGGACAGCATCGGGTGCAGGCGGCGCGTCCGTCTGGCAAACGACGATAACGCCGGAAACGACCAGTACGAATGGTTGGGTCACAACCGCCGCGCAGACGATTACCAACGCGGGCCAGAACTCTGTGCGCACCAGCTACAATGATTGGCTGCGCGGCGGCGCGCCGATGTCGGCGGGCGCTGCGGTTGCGGTCGGCACGCCGGGCGGATTGCTCGCGGGACAAGTTGGGCATCCATTGGCCGGATT
>NZ_CAMBTS010000006.1 GCF_945870625.1 Novosphingobium sp. Chol11
ATTGGTCGGGACGAGAGGATTCGAACCTCCGACCCCCACACCCCCAGTGTGATGCGCTACCAGGCTGCGCTACGTCCCGACCGGAAGGGGGGCTATAGGGAGGGGGCTTGGCGAAGGCAAGGGGCGCGATGGCCTTGTTGTGCGCCCCCCATCTGGCTCGTGATGGCCTCGTGATTGCCTTGCGCAGGGCAAGGTGCTAGTCGCGCGTCCCATCACCGGCCAGCGCGGGGCATCCAATGCCACATGCTGGTCTGCCCCGAAAGTTGACGCCGATCCCATGAACGGTCCTGCCATGCTCATGCTCCTTGCCGCAGCAGCCCCGCGCGCCGCCGCCGAACCGCCGATCTACCTGCGGTTCTTGCCGCTGGTGGCGATGGTGGCCATTTTCTACATCCTGATCCTGCGCCCGCAGATGCGCGCGCAGAAGGACAAGCTGGCCAAGATTGCAGGCATCCAAAAGGGCGATCAGGTGGTGACGGCGGGCGGCTTACTGGCCAAAGTGATCAAGGTCGACGAGCATACCGTCGATCTCGAACTGGGCCCCAACGTGCGGGTCAAGGCAGTGAAATCGACCATCGGCGATGTCGTTCCGCCCACCGGCGTCAAGCCCGCCAACGACTGATCAGGTCCACAGGTTATCAGGCTTGCCCTGCCGGGTCGGCCTCATCAGGAAATTTGCAGGCAATGCTGGAATTCTCGCGCTGGAAGGTGATTTGGCTGTGGGCCGTGACGCTGGTGTGCGTCGCGGCCGCGCTCCCTTCTTTAACCGCCACTTTTGGCATCAGGTGGCCCGCTGCGCTCCCGGCGCCGCATGTTAATCTGGGGCTAGACCTCGCAGGCGGCAGCCACATCCTGCTCGAAGCCGATCCTGCGCAAGTAGGCCAGCAGCGCATCGAAGGCATGGACGAATCGGTCCGCGCCAAACTGAAGGCCGGCGCCACGCCGATCCGTATCAGCGATATCTCGAACCGGGGCGGGGCGCTCACCTTCCTTGTCGAAGACGTGTCGAAGATTGATGCGGTGCGCGAAGCTATTCTTCCGCTGACCAACGGCGCAGGCCTTACCGGACAGCGCGACTGGAAGATCGAGGTAATCGACGGCAACCGCTTTGTGCTCACGCCTACTGCCGAGGGGATTGCGCTGGCGGTCTCGCAGGCGATGGAAACCGCCGTCGAAGTCGTGCGCAAGCGCATCGACGCACTGGGCACCCGCGAACCCACGATCATCCGTTCGGGCACCAACCGCATTGTTGTGCAAGTGCCGGGCCTGCAGGACCCGCAGGCGCTCAAGAACCTGATCGGCAAGACCGCCAAGCTTGAATTCAAATTGGTGGACGGCACCGCCTTGCCTTCGGATATCGCGCGCGGGATCGCGCCTCCGGGCAGCGAGATCGTGCCGTTTGCCGATGCCAAGGAGGGCGGTGCGCCATCGATCGCAGTCAAGCGGCTGGGCGGCATTCGCGGTGATCAACTGACCAACGCACAGCTCTCTAATAACCAGCAGACCAACGAGCCGACCGTCGCGATCACGTTCAACAGCGAGGGCGGCGCGAAGTTTGCCAAGCTGACGACCCAGAACGTGAACAAGCCGTTCGCGATCATTCTGGATGGCAAAGTGCTCTCCGCGCCCAATATCAACGAGCCGATTCTGGGCGGCAGCGCCGTGATTTCGGGTAACTTCACCACCGAAAGCGCCAACAATCTCGCCATTTCTCTGCGTTCGGGCGCGCTTCCGGTCGATCTCAAAGTGGTCGAAGAGCGCACCGTGGGGCCGGATCTTGGCGCGGATTCGATCCGCAAGGGCATGATCGCGATGGGCGTAGGCACGCTGGCGCTGATGACCTTCATCCTGCTCAGCTATGGCCGGTTCGGCGCTTATGCCTGCATCGCGCTGGTGATCAATGTCCTCATGATCCTTGGCATTATGGCGATCATCAACACGACGCTGACCTTGCCGGGCATCGCCGGTTTCGTGCTGACCATCGGCGCGGCGGTGGATGCCAACGTGCTGATCAACGAGCGCATTCGCGAAGAGCGGCAGCGCGGACGGCGCGTGGTGCAAGCCATCGAAGTGGGCTATAAAGAGGCCAGCCGCGCAATTTTCGATGCCAATATCACCAACGTTATTGCCGCGCTTTCGATGGCCACATTTGGCACCGGGCCGGTGCGCGGCTTTGCCATCGTGCTGCTCATCGGGATTGCCACATCGGTATTCACGGCGGTGACGCTGACCCGGATGTGGGTGGCGCAATGGCTGCGCCGCGCCCGCCCCACCGATATTGCGCTGTGAAGGAGCAGATGATCCCATGAAACTGCTCAAGCTCGTTCCCGATCATACCAACATCAAATTCCTGCGCTGGCGCATTCCGTTTTATGCCGGTAGCCTGCTGCTGATGGCGCTCAGCCTCACGCTGGTGTTCACCAAGGGCCTCAATCTCGGCGTCGATTTCGTCGGCGGGCAGATGATCCGCGTCACCTTCGTGCAAAGTGCCGAGGCTCCGGTGGCGCAGTTGCGCGGCGAAGTGGGCGCGCTCGGCTTTGGCGAGCCGATCATCCAGCGTTATGGCAAGCCCAACGAGATTTCGATCCGGATGAAGCTGCCCGCGGGCGCTGACCGCGACACAGCGATTTCGGACAAGATGGCGCGCACGATCACTGCCGACCTGAAAACCCATCATCCCGATGCACGGATCGACGGGGTGGATTCGGTCTCGGGCAAAGTGTCGGCTGAACTTTGGCAGAGCGCTATCCTGTCGCTCGGGCTCGCCGCTCTTGGCGTTGCGGCGTATATCTGGGTGCGCTTCGAATGGCAGTTCGGCATTGGCGCACTGTTCAGCCTCGTGCACGATGTGATGCTGACTTTGGGCATGTTCGCGCTGACGCAGCTGGAGTTCGATCTCAATATCGTGGCGGCCTTGCTGACGCTGATCGGATATTCGCTCAACGACACGATCGTGGTTTACGATCGCATCCGCGAAAACTTGCGCAAATACCGCAAAATGCCGATGCCTGAGCTGCTGGATCTGTCGGTGAATGAGACTTTGCACCGCACGATTGTGACCTCGCTGTCGATCCTGATCACGTTGGTCGCGCTGTTGCTACTGGGGCCGGACGTGATCTTCGGGTTTACCGCTGCGATTACGCTGGGCATCTTTGTCGGCACCTATAGCTCGATCTATATGGCCGCGCCGATCCTGATCTGGCTCAAGGTCACGTCAAAGAGCTTTGTGCCGACCGAAACCGCGCTCGACCGGCAGGAAAAGCTGGCCCGCGAACGGGGTTAAGCTTCAACGACCGGCGATCACGCTTTCGTAAATCTTTGCCAGCGCGGTGGCGTTCGCCGCCCAGCTGAAGCGGGCGGCGCAGGCAGCGACTTCGTCTTGAGGGGCCGGATTGGCGATGAGATCGGCCAGCGCAGCGGCAATTTCGGCGGGGTCGCGCGCAACGATGCGGCCTGCCGCCGGAGAGGTGACAACCTCCCGCGCGCCGCCGACATCGGGAATGACGATCGGCGCTCCGCAGGCAAGCGCCTCGATCCAGGCATTGGCAAGGCCCTCGCTCTGCGAGATCAGCACCATGGCGCTGGCCGCACTCAGCAATTGCGGCAGGATATCGTGTTCGACGTTGCCAAGAAAGCGGACGCGGCTGGCGAGGCCGGCCTGCGCGGCGCTCGCTCGCAGGCTTTCCTCGAGCGGTCCTGTGCCAACGATCGCGAGGTTTACCTCAGGCGGCAGCAGCGCCATCGCCGAGATCGCGATCTCGTGGCCCTTGACCGGCACCAGCGCGCCGACGCTCAGCACCCGCGGACCTTCGCCAAGGTTTTCGAGCCCGGGTAGCACCCTCGCTGCCTCACGCGCGGAACCGCGCGGGGAGGGGAAGAAGCGGTCACGATCCAGCCCGGTATAGTGCACGTTCAGCTTATCGCCGCCAAGGCCAAGCGCAGTCATGTCGCGCCCCAAGGCCGCCGAGACCGACAGCACCGCAGCAGCGGCCTGCGCCGCCGCGCGCATCTGGGGCAGCGCGCCCGGTTGCCCCTGCCACACATGAATATCCGATCCGCGCGCCTTGATCGCTAGCGGCACGCTCAGCGCGCTGGCAATCCTCATCGCGGCGGGGCCATCGGGATAGAAGAATTGCGCATCGATCAGATCGAAAGGCGCTTCGGCGTGTAGTCTGGTCGCGAGCGGCATGACCGCACGTGCGATCAGCGCCGGATTGATCCGCCCCGAAAGCGCCGGGATGAGCATGAAGCGCGGATGATGAACGGTAACGCCGCCTTCGTGCTCGATGCGCGGGATCGCGGCCAGCGGCGCATAGCGGCCAATCCGCAGCGGCGGCAGGCCCACCGGGTTGACCACGGTCACATCCCAATCGCCGCGCGCACTCAGCGCTTGCATCTGGCGCGCGACAAAGCGCCCGAAGCCGGGACGCCCCGGCGCGGGATATAGCGTGGCGAGCGAGAGCAGTCTGCGCTTCACCGGCAGATCAAATCTGCCTGACCAGGGTTTCGGCGATGCCGAGCCAGACCGGATGATCGATGATGATCTGCCGCTGGCCCGCGCCGGGCGGTAGCACAGCGATCCGGTCGCCATTTGGCCCTTCGGCCCGGTCGATCATCCGTCCGAACACAAACCGCCCGCCCGGGCGCGGCGCGAGCACATCGCGGTTCAGTGCGCGGGCAAAGTCTTCGGGTTCGATCTGGCGCAGCCAGACTTGATCGCCGCTGCGGTAGTCACCGGCGCTGACTTCTACTGCCATGACCACGAACCGCGCATTTCCGCTGCCAATCTCCAGCACCGCATCCATCGGCCGGGTCATGGCCTCTGCCCCTGATGCTGTCAGCCGGGCGACGAAGCTTGGTTGCACGCTCTGGTCGGGCTTCACCAGAACTTGCGGATCAACCGCCAGCGCGGCGGCAATGCGGTTCATCCATACCAGCGAGAGCGAGCGCATCCCGGTTTCCAGCCGCCCGATTGTCTGCGCGGTGGTCGGCGGATCGCAGCGCGCCGCTACATCGGCCAGCGTGAAGCCCTTTTGGCGGCGGATGTCGCGGATACGATTGATCATGAAGCACGCTCGGCGAGGGTTAGTTCTGCGCGATATACAGTGTTTGCGGGTCGGGGCAAACCGGCCTGAACCGTCTCCCCGCTGTGAAATATGGACGTGACATTTCCTTTGGCACGCTGCACAAACAAAAAGTTAATAGTTAAGCTGGTGACCCATGTGGAAACTACGTACTGAGAGCGAAAAGTTTCTTCATCTGGATGCAATTCGGATAATCTCATCCATTTTGGTTGTAATTTACCACTATAGAAACCAATGGAATTTCGGATCGACGTTTGGAAGCGATTACCCTCAATTTGAGGTGCTACGTCTGTCTGTTGATATGTTCTTTGTTATCTCAGGGGCGATAATCTGCTACTGCTATGGTGAAATGAGAGGTAGTATTGAATTCTGCCAATTCATGTGGAAGCGCGGCGCGCGCCTGCTACCCCTTCATTGGGCGACGCTGGCGTTTTATGTTCTAGTTGGTCTGGTCTATATGCGGATAGATGCCTCACCTGGCGATCCGAGCAAGTATGATTGGAATTGCCTGATCCCTAACGCACTGCTGCTAAATTCTTTTCACCTATGTCCGGGGCATTCTTTTAATCATGTAAGCTGGTCAATTAGTGCAGAGATGTTTTGCTATGCCGCATTTCCTGCATCGCTCATGATCATTAAATGGCGTCGATGGGCGCCTGCGGCGCTGGCCGCGGCATGGATCGTCGGACTCTTTGCCATGCAGTCAACGTTACCAGAAGATTGGACCAACCTCACTCATGACTTCGGGGTCATCCGATCATTGCCAGCATTCCTGCTCGGAATGTCCGCATTTGCTTTGCGCTATGAAATTGCTCGATTTCTTGTCGTACCCGCTGCGGCCTTAGTGTTTGGCTTAGGTTGCTTGATAATCGGAGCAATTTTCTTATTGCCAATCCAATTATTGATCTTTTTGGTCTATTTTATCGCCATCTCCGCCATTGCTGCTGATACGAAGGAGAGTGGGACTTTTGTGAGGTTTCTCGCTCCGTGGGGCCAACTTGCGTATGGCGTATATATGCTTCACACGGTTGTTCGCACGATTATATTTTCAATTTGTGCGAAGGGGTACCTTGGGTCTTCAATTGCAGTTCAGAATTTGGCGTTGGTGATCTGCTTCTTTGCTTTCTTCGGCTTGGCCTATGTGTCATTCTTTGCTTTTGAACGCCCAGCCAGAAAGTGGTTGTGCTCGCTGTGGTCTGAAAGCGAGAGACAAGCGCCTAAAGCTGTAATGAGCGAGAACGATTCCGTTATCCCTCGACCAGCTCCGCTAGGCTGAGCCAACGTTCCTCCGCCGCGTCCTTCTCCGCGCGAGCCTTATCGAGCGCGGCAGAGAGGGCAGCGAAGCGGGCAGGGTTCTTTGTATAAAGGTCGGCGTCAGCCAGCGCGGCCTCATCCCGCTTGATCGCAGCTTCGATTTCAGAGATGCGCGCGGGCAGCAGATCGTAATCGCGCTGGTCCTTGTAACTGAGCTTGCTCTTTTTGGGCGGCTGCGGGGCAGGGGCGGCGGTCTCGGCGGGGCCTGAAAGCTTGGCCACCGGCTTGTTCGCCAGCCTCGCCTTGCGCTGCTTCTCCCAGTCGGCATAGCCGCCCGCGACCACATCGACCGTGCCCGAGCCGTCCATGCCAAGTGTGACCGTGACCGTGCGGTCCAGAAAATCGCGGTCGTGGCTGACGATCAGCACGGTGCCTTCGTAATCGGAGATCACTTCCTGCAGCAGATCGAGCGTCTCCAGATCGAGGTCGTTGGTGGGCTCATCGAGCACCAGCAGATTGGAGAACCGCGCGAACTCGCGCGCCAGCAGAAGCCGCGACCGTTCGCCGCCCGAGAGCGTGCCGACCCGCGCCTCGACCAGATTGGGATCGAACAGAAAATCCTTGAGATAACCGTGGATATGTTTGCGCACCCCCCGCACATCGATCCAGTCGCCGCCTTCAGCCAGCACATCGCGGACGCGCTTTTCCGGGGTCATCAGGCTGCGCTGCTGGTCGATCACGACCGGGGTAAGCGTGTTTGCCAGTGTGATCGTTCCGCTGTCGGGGGCCAGCTCGCCAGTGAGCATTTTGAGCAGGGTGGTTTTCCCCGCGCCATTCGCGCCGACCAGCCCGATCCGGTCGCGCCGGGTGATCCGCAGGCTGAAGTTTCTGACGATGGTGCGCTCGGCTTCACCTGCGCCAAAGACTTTGGTGATCTTGTCCGCCACGATGACCGCCTTGCTCTTGGCGTCGTCGCTGGCGATGGCGATCTTGGCCGCGCCTTGCGGTCCGAGCATGGCTGCGCGCGTGGCGCGCATTTCCCAAAGTTTTTCGAGGCGGCCCTGGTTGCGCTTGCGCCGCGCGGTGACGCCGCGCTCCAGCCAGTGCGCCTCGATCTTGAGCTTGGCGTCGAGCTTGTCAGCGGCGCGCGCTTCCTCGGCGTAAACCGTCTCCATCCAGGCTTCATAGCCGCCAAAGCCGATTTCGCGGCGGCGCAGCGCCCCCCGGTCGAGCCACAGCGTGGCCTTGGTAAGCCGTTCCAGAAACGTGCGATCGTGGCTGATCACCACAAACGCGCCATTATAGCGCATCAGCCAGCTTTCCAGCCATTCGATCGCTGCCAGATCGAGGTGGTTGGTCGGCTCGTCGAGCAGCAACAGATCAGGCTCGCTGGCGAGCGCGCGTGCCAGCGCCGCGCGGCGGCGCTCGCCGCCCGAGGCATTGAGCGCCGGGCGGGCCATGTCGATCCCGAGTTGTCCGGCGATGGCCTCGACCTCGTGACGCGGCGGCGCGTCTGGTCCAGACAGGGCAAAGTCCATCAAGGTATCGAAACCGGTGAAGAACGGGTCCTGCTCCAGCGTGATGATACGCGTGCCCGGCTGAAGCGAGCGAGTCCCTTTGTCGGCATCGACCGTTCCGGCGAGCAGCTTGAGCAGCGTGGTCTTGCCCGCGCCGTTGCGCCCGATCAGCGCCAGCCGGTCGCGGGGGGTTACATGAATGTCGAGATCGCGGAACAGCCAGCCGTTGCCCTGGAGGAGGCTCAGGCCTTCCCAGCTGAGGATCGGTGCAATTGCCATAGGCGATGGCGCTTAGCGGCCGCGCGCGCGCAGGTCCAGCGGTTCGGCAGGCCTTGCACATCGGCGCTCGGTGCTGGCATAGGCTTAGCGCGGGGTAAGGCTTTATGAACTGCACAGATCGGCAACATTCACTACCCGTTCAATGGGTCGAGGCTATACAAACGACCATCATGCGCTTGATCACTTCCCTTTTTGCCTTCGGCCTCATCGCGTTTGCTCCGATTGCCGAGGCGCAGCAGCGCGCCGATGAGCAAGGGCTGGCGCGCCGCGAGATGCGCGCAGGCAACGTCCGTTCGCTGCGCGAGATCGAGGAGCGGGTGCTGCCATCCATGTCCGGCATGCAGTATCTTGGCCCTGAATACGATCCGATCGCGATGGCCTACCGGCTCAAATTCATCCGCGATGGGCGCGTGGTGTTTATTGATATCGATGCGCGCACAGGCCAAATACGGCGATGAATGCGCCGACAGTGCGGTCTCTCGCCGCGCTGTTCCTTGACCGTTCAGCTTCGCTGGACCATTAACTGGCGTATGACTGAAGCGCACTGCGGCGCGCAAAACATGGGGCAGTGTGGAATGCGCATCCTGATCGTCGAGGACGAGCCAACCCTTGGCAAACAACTGAAGTCCACGCTTGAGCAAAACGGCTATGCCATCGACCTCGCCGTGAATGGCGAAGACGGGCACTATATGGGCTCAAGCGAAGAATACGACGCCGTGATCCTTGATCTTGGTTTGCCTGAGATCGATGGTCTCACGGTGCTGGGCATGTGGCGCAAGGAAGGCCGCAAATTCCCCGTGCTAGTGCTGACCGCGCGCGATAGCTGGTCGGACAAGGTCGCTGGGCTTGATGCCGGTGCAGACGATTATCTGGCCAAGCCATTTCAGACCGAAGAGCTCATCGCGCGGCTGCGCGCGCTGATCCGGCGCGCTTCAGGCAATTCGTCGTCCGAGCTGATGGCGGGCGATGTGCGGCTCGATACCCGCTCGGGACGGGTTACGCTCGATGGTGAGCCGGTGAAGCTCACGGCGCAGGAATACAAGCTGCTCTCGTATCTGCTCCATCACAAGGGCAAGGTGGTCAGCCGCACGGAGCTGATCGAGCATATCTATGATCAGGATTTTGACCGCGATTCGAACACCATCGAAGTGTTCGTGACCCGCATCCGCAAGAAGCTCGGCCCCGATGTGATCACCACCATCCGCGGGCTGGGCTATAGCCTCGACGATCCGGCGCTGCCCGGGCGCGGCTGAGGCTGGCGGCGCTGACTGTGAGCAAGGCGCCTGCCATCAAGGACGGCACCGCGAGCCCGCGTAAGGCTGCACCAGCAATCGCCCCGCACACCGGATCGCTGACGCGGCGGATGCTGCTGATTGCGCTGGCCTGGATCACCGTGCTGCTGCTGGGGGGCGGGATTGCTCTCGATCGTACCTTGACCGGGCTGGTGACGCGCAGCTTTGACGAGCAATTGGGCTATATGCTCACCGCCATGGTAGCCTCAGCCGAACTTGGCCCGGACGGCGAGGTTTTCTTTAACCGGCCGCTGGGCGATCAGCGCTTTCTTGAGCCCAATAGCGGGCTTTACTGGCAGATTTCAGGGCCCGGCCACGAGGATTTCCCTTCCCGCTCGCTCTGGGACCGGACGCTCAAACTCAAAGACGACCATTTCGACACCGGACCGCATATCTACGACAGCCTGCAGTTCAAAGGCGAGAAGCTGCGGGTGATCGAGCGGTCGGTTATCCTTCCCGCAAGCAAGACGCGGTGGCAGTTTTCGGTGGCGGCGAGCCGCGCCGATCTGGATGGCCAGATTCAGCGGATCCGCGCTATTCTGATTTGGTCATTTGTGGTGCTGGGGCTGGGGCTCGCCGGGATGGCCGCGCTCCAGACCTACTATGGCCTTGGGCCATTGCGGAGGGTGCGCCGGGCGATCGCGCGGATGCGGCAAGGGGGCGCCGCCCGCGTCGACGAGCCCTTGCCGCTCGAAGTCCAGCCCTTGGTGGAGGAACTCAACGCGCTGCTCGAACACTCGGTGCGCCAAGCCGAAGAAGCGCGCACCCATGCGGGCAATCTGGCGCATGCGCTGAAAACGCCGCTCACCGTGGTGATGAACGCCGCCACTGCCAAAGCCGATGATCTGGCTGATACCGTGATCCGCGAGGCAGCGGTGATGCGCCGCCAGGTCGATCACCATCTGGCGCGCGCGCGCGCGGTGGGGCGGCGCGCCACCGGCCTTAGCCGCGCGATCGCTGGCGAAAGCGCCGAGGCGGTGCAGCGCGCAGTGGTGCGGCTTTATCCCAAGGTGCGTTTCGACATGGACGGGAACCGCGATGCGCTGGTCGCAATCGAGCGGCAGGATCTGGATGAAATCCTGGGCAACCTGATTGAGAATGCCGCAAAGTATGGCGGCGGTTCGGTGTTCATCACGCTCGATGCTGTGCCAGGGGACGCAAAGTTTTGCGAAATCTGGATCGAGGACGATGGACCCGGCGTTCCCGAAGAGGCGCGCGGCCAGCTGTTCGCGCGCGGCGCGCGGCTCGACACTGGCAAACCCGGCACCGGCCTTGGCCTTGCCATCGTGCGCGATGTGGCGGAGCTTTATGGCGGCTCCACTGATCTGGATGAAAGCGACGACCTTGGCGGGCTGCTCGCGCGGCTGCGGCTGCCGCGTTCGGGGAATTGACCCTTGTCTTCGATTGGTGGTGTTTCGTATAAAACCTTGGTGCCCAGCGCTAGATTGGCAGATTGCGGCGTGGCAAATCGCTAGAACTGTCATCATTTCAGGCAGATCGGCAACCTTGGGGGGAGGAAATCTGATGAAGATGGGGTTAGCCGTTAGTCTGGCATGCATTCTGGCGATGTTTGCCAATCAAGCGTTCGCACAAGAGCAGGGGACAACCGCCGCCGCGCAGCCAGCGGACAAGAGCGTGCCCAATAAGGCGGCTTGTGAGCTACATGTGTTCCCCACAGAAAACTACATCGGCTTCAATAGCGGTTTGCTCTCCGGGTTCGGGTTAGTCGGGGCCCTCGCTGATGCGGAGGCACACAAGGGGCGCGTCGCATCGGTCAAGGAACTGATGAAGGACTATCTTGGGCCGGAAGTTCAACTCGCTGAGATGGAGAAGGTCAACTACCTGTCGAAACTAGGCGTTGAAGGCTACCGGGTCATCGTCGAGCCGCCGACACCGTCGGGCGACGCTCTCAAGGAGGATCCCGCACTGAAGGCCAAGGTCAAGGTCCTGAATGCCGATCTCAAGGCTGGAAGGCGGATAACCTCGTCGACAAATCCATGTTACGCCGAGTTTCTGCTCCTCAGCGTCTTTTATTTCAAGGCGATGATGCACGGTAGCCATCTGTTTGTTGGCACGCAGTTTCGTGATTTCAGCAAAGGCGGCGCGCCGCGTATCTCCATCGGCGCGGTGAAGAATCCGCTTGAAAAGTTCCCGCCTAAGACCGCCGATATGGTGGATATCGCTAAAGCTGAATTGCGCGACGCATTCGCCAAGGATTTTCTGGAGTGGACGGAAAAGAAGCTCAAAGCTGATCGGGTGGCGGGCAAGTAATCGCTGCTGCCTTGCGGCTTAAGCCCTAGGGTGCGCGCTGCGGTAGACATCGAGCAGCGTTGCTGCATCGACTTTGGTATAGATCTGGGTTGAGGATAGGCTGGCGTGGCCGAGCAGTTCCTGCAAGCTGCGCAAGTCCGCCCCCGCGCCCAGAAGATGCGTGGCAAAGCTGTGGCGCAACGCATGCGGGGTGGCAGTTGTCGGCAGGCCGAGCGCGCTGCGCGCCTGCGCTACTGCGCGCTGGATCATCCCTTGTGACAGTGGCCCGCCTTTCGCGCCGCGAAACAGCGGCTCGTTCTTGGCCAGCGGGAAGGGCACGCGCGCGGCATAATCGGCAACAGCGCTCTGCACCACCGGCAGTAACGGCACGACACGTTGGCGGCCGCCCTTGCCAGTGATCACCGCGCTTTCGCCCAGCGGCAGCACCGATGCCGGCAGCGCGAGCGCCTCAGCAATGCGCAAGCCCGCGCCATAGAGCAGCAGCAAGACCGCGCGGTCGCGCGCCGCGATCCAGTCCGCCGAGGCGTCCTGCGTCACGCTTTCGGCGAGATTGACGGCTTCATCCGGGGTGATCGGGCGGGGCAGGCCTTTCTTGATCCGGGGTCCGCGCAGCTTGGGGGGCTGGACATGCGGCGTCCCGGCCTGCGCCGCAGCAAAGGCGAGAAAGGCCTTGATCGCCGATATCTCGCGCGCGGCGGAGACATTGCCGATGCCCTCGGCCCGGCGACTGGCCAATTGCGTGCGCAAGGCACCCGCGTCCAGCCGCGTCAGCGTGGTCCAGTCCTGCTCCCCGTCCAGCGCTTCGAGCAGCCGCCGCGCCGCTGTGCTATAGGCGCGGACGGTATGCGGTGAGCGGCGGCGGGCGAGCGCGAGGTGATCGTGCCACGCAATCAGCATGTCCTGACGGTTCATGCGCTGACCAGCGCCGCCGGGACCAGTTCGCCCAGCAGCCCATCGAGCAGCGGCATGCCGCGCCCTGTCACAATCAAACGACTGCCGGTTTCGCGCAGCAAGCCAAGATCGCTGTAAAACGCCCGCTTTGCGGGGATTATGAGGTCGGTCTCGTCAAGACCGAACCGTGCGGCTAGCGCAGCAGGATCGACCCCCTCGGCGAGGCGCAGACCCATTAGCATGGCTTCGGTGGCCTGCTCACGCTGCCCCAGTGCCCGCTGCTCGGCGATACCGTGGCCATGGGCGGCTACCGCCTGGAGGTAATTTTCAGGCTTGCGGTGGCGCATCGTGGCCATCTGCCCGCGCCGCCCATGCGCGCCGGGGCCGATGCCGACATAATCGAGGTAGCGCCAATAGGTCAGATTGTGGCGGCTCTCTTCGCCGGGGCGGGCGTGGTTGCTGATCTCATAAGCGGGCACCCCGGCGGCAGCAGTGTGCTCGCGCGTTTGCTGGAACAGGTCGCCGGCCGCGTCGTTGTCGAGCGGCACAATCTTGCCCTCGCGCACCAGCGTGGCAAAGCGCGTGCCGGACTCGATCGTCAGCTGGTAAAGCGAAAGGTGGCTGGTGCCGAGCGCCAGCGCCTGCGCAAGTTCGCTGTGCCATTGCTCCGCAGTTTGCTCCGGGCGAGCATAGATCAGATCGAAACTGACCCGGGCGAAGTGCCGCTGCGCCACATCGAGCGCAGCCAGACCTTCCGCCGCATCATGAAGCCTGCCCAAAAAGTGCAAGGTCTGGTCATCGAGCGCTTGCAGCCCGAGCGAGGCGCGGTTGATCCCGGCAAGCTTCAGGGCGGCAAAATTGGCGGCCTCGACCGACGAAGGATTGGCCTCAAGCGTGATCTCGATATCCGGGGCGAACCGCCAGTGCCGCGCCGCCGCCGCGATCAGGGCTTCGACCAGCGCGGGCGGCATCAGCGAAGGGGTGCCGCCGCCGAAGAAGATCGAGGTGAGCGTTGCCCCCGGTGTCAATGCGGCTTCGTGCGCCATATCGGCCAGCAGCGCGCTTTGCCACTGTGCGGCATCGGTGGCGGCGCGGACATGGCTGTTGAAATCGCAATAGGGACATTTGGCGAGGCAAAACGGCCAGTGGATATAGAGCGCAAGGGTCATGCGGTGCCCATGGTCAGGAGCCTGACTGCTCGTTTACATGGCTGTTGTCGGTCAATGCGCCTGCGACCAGTTTGGCAAAAGCATCGGCGCGGTGGCTGATTCGATGCTTTTCTGCCGGATCTAGCTCTGCGAAAGTACGGGTGTCTCCAGTGGGTACAAACACCGGATCGTAGCCGAACCCCAGCGTCCCGCGCGGCGGCCAGATCAGGCTACCCATGGCGCGGCCTTCATAGACCGCGCTGGTGCCATCGGGCCAAGCGAGCGCGAGTACGCAAGTGAACCAGCAATCGCGCGGCGTATCCGGGCCAAGCTGCGTCAATTTGCCCTCGACTTTGCCCATCGCCATGTACCAATCGCGCCCGGGGCCGCCTTCGAACGAAGCGGCTTCGGCCCAATCGGCGGTATAGATGCCGGGTGCTCCGCCAAGGGCGCTGACGCATAAGCCCGAATCATCGGCGATCGCCGGAATGCCTGAAGCGGCCGCAGCAGCGTGCGCCTTGATCAAGGCGTTCTCGGCAAAGGTAGTGCCTGTCTCGGCAGGTTCGGGCAGCCCCAGATCCCCGGCCGAGACGCATTCCATCCCGTAAGGCTCGAGCAGCGGGCGGATCTCGCGCAGTTTGCCCGCGTTGTGCGAGGCAATCACCAGTTTGGCGGGCGCGAGCAGGCGTGTCACCGCGTCACGGCCTTTTCCTGCGCCGCGAAGATTTCAGCGCAGCCGATGCGGGCGAGGCGCAGCAGGCGGAGCAAGCCTTCCTCGTCATAAGTCGCGCCTTCGGCGGTGGCCTGCACTTCCGCGATATGGCCGCCTTCGAGCAGCACGAAGTTGGCATCGGCATCGGCCGAGCTGTCCTCGATATAGTCGAGATCGAGCACCGGAGTGCCTTGATGAATACCGCACGAAATCGCCGCGACCTTGCGGGTCAGCGGGTCCTCGGTGATCGCGCCGTTCGCCATGAGGCCCTGCACCGCAAGACGCAGCGCGACCCACGCGCCGGAGATCGAAGCGGTGCGTGTGCCGCCATCGGCCTGAATTACATCGCAATCGATCGTGATCTGCCGCTCGCCCAGCTTCTTCATGTCGGTGACGGCGCGCAAGGATCGCCCGATCAGGCGCTGGATTTCTTGCGTTCGGCCCGATTGCTTGCCTTTGGCCGCCTCGCGCGCGCTGCGGGTGTGGGTGGCGCGTGGCAGCATCGAGTACTCCGCCGTTACCCAGCCTTCGCCCTTGCCGCGCATGAACGGCGGCACGCGCTCTTCAACCGAGGCAGTGACAAGTACCTTGGTATCGCCAAAGCCGATCAGCACCGAACCTTCGGCGTGTTTGGTGAAATGGGTTTCGATCGAGATGCTCCGCATTTGATCTGCGGCGCGGCCGGAAGGGCGCATGGGGTAAGCTCCAGATTGGGGGTGTGCCGGGGGCACTGCGCCCCGAGCAGGATCTTGGCCCTGCTCTTAGCCCGCGCGGCGCGGATTGAAAGAGGCCGGAGCAAAAGGGCGGGTTTTTAATCGCCGCCATCGCGCCTAGATGGCGGGTATGACCGGCGTGACCCTCACTGAACTCTCCAGCCGCGCGCGAGAAATCTTCCGGCTGGTGGTCGAAGGCTATATCGCCAGCGGCCAGCCGGTGGGCTCCAAAACATTGGCCGGCAGCACCGGGATCAATCTGTCCCCGGCCTCGATCCGCTCGGTGCTTCAGGAATTGCAGGACGCGGGCTTGCTCGCCGCCCCGCACACCAGCGCGGGACGGATGCCCACCGATGTCGGTTTGCGGCTGTTTGTCGATGGGATCATGCAAGTCGCCGAGCCTTCGGCCAGCGACCGAGCGCAGATCGAACGCGGGCTTGCGGGCGGCGGCACCATTGAAGCCGCCATTGCAGCGGCAAGCCTTGCGCTGTCCGAGCTTTCGGCAGGGGCAGGCGTGGTCATGGTGCCACGGCGCGAGCCTCGGCTGCGCGAGGTTTCGTTCGTGCCGCTGGGGGTTGAGCGTGCGCTGGTGGTGTTGGTGGACGAAGACGGCGGGATCGATAACCGGGTGATCCAGATGCCCGGGCTTTCCGGCCCGGCCGCGCTGGAGGATGCGGGCAATTACCTGACCGCACGGATGATGGGGCGCACGCTGGCCGAAGCGGCGGCGCTTACCCTGAGCGAGATCGCCGGCGGACGCTCGGCGCTCGATGCGGCCAGTGCCGCGCTGGTTGAGCGCGGACTGGCGGTGTGGAGCCGCGATGCCGCCCAGCGCCCGGTTCTGGTAGTGCGCGGCCAAGCCAATCTGCTCGACGAGGCGGCGCTCTCAGACATCGAGCGGGTCCGGCAGTTGCTCGATCAACTGGAAAACACCGAAGCGATTGCCAACGTGCTCGATGCAGCGCGCGAGGCGCAATCCGCAAGGATTTTCATCGGCAGCGAGAACCGGCTGTTCGCGCTGTCGGGCTCGGCGGTGATCGCCTCGCCGTGGCGCGATGATGGCGGCAAGGTGGTCGGCGTGGTGGGCGTGATCGGGCCGACGCGGTTGAATTATGCGCGCGTTGTCCCCATGGTTGATCTGACGGCTCAAACCTTGAGCAAGATTATCGGACAAGACGGATTTTCAAGAAAATGAGCGACAACGATACCCGCCCGCACGACGCGGCAACGGCAGCCGAAATTGAAATCGAACTGAAAGGTGTGCCGCAGGACATGATTGATCAGCCATCCGCTGATGAGCAAATTGCGCTTCTGCAAGAGCAGCTTGAGGCCGCAAAACAGGACATCCTCTATGCCAAGGCGGAGACGCAGAACGTGCGCCGCCGCATGGAAAAAGACATAGCTGACGCGCGTGCTTATGCTTCCACCGCCTTCGCGCGCGATATACTCTCGGTTGCGGACAATCTGGCGCGCGCGCTTGAGGTTATCCCGGCGGATTTGCGCGACGATGAGAAATGGAAGAATCTGGTGAACGGGCTTGATGCGACCGGGCGCGAAATCGACAAGGTTTTTGGCACCCACGGCATCAACCGGATCGCCGCGCGCGGCCTGCCACTCGATCCGCATCAGCATCAGGCCATGCTCGAAATTCCCTCCGATGATGCCGAGCCGGGGACCGTGCTTCAGGAATTGCAGGCGGGATATACTATCAAGGACCGCCTCCTGCGGCCCGCGATGGTCGCTGTGGCGAAGAAGCCGGATTGATTTTTGCTGGGCCTCCCTGTTGGCGTGTTCAGCGCAAGCGGGGAGGTTTCAGAACGGCAGGAGAGCGCTCAAGGTTTCGAGGGGCGGTGCTGCTGCCGCCGGGCATTGGCGCATCGCCAGAAAGGCGTGGCGCACGAGTTCGGCTTGTTGCTCGATGCCGTAAGCCTCGAACGGTTTGCCGGGCACGAAGCGGTAATCATAGCGGCAGAATGGGTGGCGCATCAGCGGCAACCAAAAGCGCCCTTTTTGCTGCGATTGCCAGACATGAACCATCTCGTGGATGAACAGCCCTTGCAGCGCCACAGTGGCCTCGGCAAAATCGTCGCGGTAGTGCGGGCCTTTAGGGTGGAAATGGATATGACCCATCGGCGCCATGACGGTGGCGGTGGGCTGGAACGGAAAGAAGCGCGCGAGCCGGATTCGCACGGGCGCAAGGTCGATCGCATTCCTGAAAACCTCGCGCACCAGCGCCCCTTCGCCCGGGGTCAGCGGGCGTCCGGCGTCGCTCACCTATGGCCCATATGGCCTGCATCACTGCCGACCGCTTTAATCTTCGCCGGCGCGCTGACCTTGTCGCCATTATCGAGCGTGATCGTGATCTCCGCACTTTCGCCCGCTCTCAGCGATGGAACGACCTCGAACAGCATCGCGTGATAGCCGCCCGGCTTGAAGATCACGGTTTTGCCGTCGCCCAGCGCGACTTCTTTCACTTCAGCCATGGTCATCATCCCGTCCTTCATGCCGCTTTCGTGCATTTCGCTGCGCTTGGCACCGTCGACATAAACCGCAACCAGCTTGCGCGCAGCGCCGCCGCTTTGCGACACGGTGAAGTAGGCGGCACCGGGACGCCCGGCCACGGCGGGAAGCTGGATCACCGCGTCTTTGAGCGCAATCCCGGGGGCGGCATCGGGCGCCGCGGTGCTGCTCGCAGGCTCGGGTGCCGATGGCTGGCAGGCGGCCAGCGCGAGCGGGAGAACAGCAAGAGCAGCGGCAAGCAACAAACGCATGGCAGGACCTTCCAACGGGAACAAAGCAGCGCTGAACTAGGACTTGCGAGGCCTTGTGCCAAGCTAAACCGCACCTATATCGCCCCTGTAGAGCCGTAATCGCAGTGCTCGCCCGCTCGGGGAGCGCTGCATCGGCGGTGTCTCATGCGATAAGGAATTGGGGAAAAATGGCTAAAGTTATCGGTATCGATCTCGGCACGACCAACAGCTGCGTGGCAGTGATGGATGGGGGCACGCCCCGGGTTATCGAAAATTCGGAAGGTGCGCGCACCACGCCCTCGATCGTTGCATTCAGCAAGGATGGCGAGCGTCTGATCGGTCAGCCGGCCAAGCGCCAGGCTGTGACCAATTCGGACAATACGATTTTCGCGGTGAAGCGCCTGATCGGCCGCCGCTTTGACGATCCGATGACGCAGAAGGATATGAGCCTCGTTCCTTATGCCATCACGAAGGGCAAGAACGGCGACGCGTGGGTCAAGGCCGGCTCTGAAGATTACAGCCCCTCGCAGATCAGCGCCTTCATTCTTCAGAAGATGAAGGAAACCGCCGAGAGCTATCTGGGCGAAACCTTGACGCAGGCGGTGATCACTGTGCCGGCTTATTTCAACGATGCGCAGCGCCAGGCAACCAAGGATGCCGGGCTGATCGCGGGCCTTGAAGTGCTGCGCATCATCAACGAGCCGACCGCAGCGGCGCTGGCCTACGGCCTCGACAAGCAGGACGGCAAGACCATTGCGGTTTACGACCTTGGCGGCGGCACTTTCGATATCTCCGTGCTCGAAATCGGCGACGGCGTGTTCGAAGTGAAATCCACCAACGGCGACACCTTTCTGGGCGGCGAAGATTTCGACAATGTCATGGTCGAATTTCTGGCGAGCAAGTTCAAAGCCAAGGAAAACATGGACCTGCGCACCGACAAGCTGGCGCTGCAGCGTTTGAAGGAAGCCGCTGAAAAGGCCAAGATCGAGCTTTCGAGCGCGCAGACCACAGAGATCAACCTGCCGTTCATCACTGCGCGGATGGAAGGCGGCGCTACCACCCCGCTCCATCTGGTGGAGACCGTTACCCGCTCCGATCTTGAGAAGCTGGTCGCGGACCTGATCCAGCGCACGCTCGATCCGTGCAAGAAAGCGCTGGCCGATGCCGGGCTGACCGCCAAGGACATCGACGAGGTTGTGCTGGTCGGCGGCATGACGCGCATGCCGCGCGTGCGCGAAGTGGTGAAGGATTTCTTTGGCAAAGACCCGCACACCGGCGTCAACCCGGACGAAGTCGTCGCCATGGGCGCGGCCATTCAGGCGGGCGTGCTGCAGGGAGATGTCAAGGATGTTCTGCTGCTCGACGTTACCCCGCTTTCGCTGGGCATCGAGACATTGGGTGGGATCATGACCAAGATGATCGACCGCAACACCACCATCCCGACCAAGAAGAGCCAAGTCTACTCCACCGCCGAGGACAATCAGCAGGCGGTGACGATCCGCGTGTTCCAGGGCGAGCGCGAAATGGCGCAGGACAACAAGATGCTCGGCCAGTTCGACCTTGTTGGCATTCCGCCAGCGCGGCGCGGCGTGCCGCAAGTCGAGGTCACGTTTGACATCGACGCAAACGGCATTGTGAACGTCTCGGCCAAAGACAAGGGCACCGGCAAGGAGCAGCAGATCCGCATTCAGGCCTCGGGCGGGCTTTCGGATTCGGACATCGATCAGATGGTCCGCGATGCCGAACAGTTTGCCGAAGAGGACAAGAAGCGCCGCGAGGCCGCCGAGGCCAAGAACAACGCTGACAGCCTCGTTCATGCAACCGAGCGCCAGATCGAGGAAAACGGCGACAAGATCGATGCCTCGCTGAAGAGCGAGATCGAAGCTGCTATCGCCGAGGCCAAGCAGGCAATCGAGGGCGGCGATGTGGCCGACATGAATGCCAAGACGCAGGCCCTGACGGAAAAGGCGATGAAGATGGGTCAGGCCATCTACGAGAAGGAGCAGGCTGCTTCGGCTTCGCCGGGCGCGGCTGATGCGCCCGCCGCCGATGAGGACGTGGTTGACGCGGAATTTTCCGAAGTCGACGACAAGAAAGCCTGATCTTCGAAACAGAGTAGGGATAGCGTTCGCCCACACCTGGCGCTTGTGTGCAAGGTGTGGGCGGCGCTTGGGGTGGAACAATGGCAGCGGAAGCTGATTTTTACGAACTGCTCGAGGTTGACCGGGGGGCCGACGACAAGACCATTAAGTCGTCGTACCGGCGATTGGCGATGAAATTCCATCCCGACAAAAATCCCGGCTGCGCCGATAGCGAGGCCACGTTCAAGTCGATCAGCGCGGCCTATGCCTGCCTGTCCGATCCGCAAAAGCGCGCGGCCTATGACCAATACGGGCATGCCGCGTTCCAGCAAGGCGGCGGCGGTGCGGGCGGTTTTGGTGGCGGCGGCGCGGAGTTTGGCGATCTCGGCGATATCTTCGAGACTTTCTTTGGCGGTGCCTTTGGTGGCGGCGGGCGCGGACAGGCGCGGCGCGGCGCCGATTTGCGCTATGACATGGAAATCACTCTCGAAGATGCGTTTCATGGCAAGCAGGCCGAGATCACGGTCGAGGTGGCGCAAACTTGCGCGCCCTGCGGCGGATCGGGTGCAACGCCTGGCACATCTGCCCGGCGCTGCAACTTGTGCGGCGGACAGGGCAAAGTGCGCGCGCAGCAAGGCTTCTTCATGGTCGAGCGCAGCTGCCCGACCTGCCATGGCCGCGGCGAAGTGATCGCGAGTCCCTGCTGCTCCTGTCGGGGCGAGGGCCGCGTCGATGCCGCACAGAAGCTGGAAGTCGCGATCCCGCCCGGGGTCGACAACGGCACCCGCATCCGCTTGGTAGGGAAGGGCGAGGCCGGGCCGCAAGGCGCGCCGGCAGGCGATCTGTATATATTCCTGCACGTCGCGCGGCACCGCGTGTTCGAACGCGAGGGCACGACGCTGCTCACCCGCTGCCCGATCAGCTTTACGGTGGCATCGCTCGGCGGCGAGATCGATATCCCCGGGCTCGATGGGGCGCGGCACACGATCGAAATTCCCGCGGGAATTCAATCGGGAAAACAACTGCGCAAGCGCGGCGCAGGCATGCCGGTGCTGCAGGCGCGCGGCGTGGGTGATCTGGTGATCGAGATCCAGGTGGAGACACCGACGAAATTGAGCGCACGTCAGCGCGAACTGCTCCGCGAATTCCAGGCCACCGAAACCGGGGATGAGTCCCCGCAATCGAAGGGCTTCTTCGACCGGATCAAGGATGCATGGACGGATCTGACGGAGTAGTTGTCGCCTCCGAGAACATCGCATGGACCTCGCCGATCACGCGATCGACCATGCCAGGTTCTGCTTTGAGGCGCCCGCGCTCCTCCTGAAGAATGGCAAGAAACGCGTCGCGCTTGAATATCCGCACGTCGCTCGCGTCGAGCGCGGGTTCTGCAGTGGAGGCGATCAGATCGATCGTCCGCTCAGCGCCGTGAAGCCGGCCCCAGAGATAATCGTTCTCGCGGTAAGCGCGGCTGAAAAACGCCCCGAAGCTGAAAAATTCCGTGCCGCGCAGGCAAGAAGCGGTGCCACCCGGGCGGATCGAGGTGGCATCGTCGGGTGAAATCCGGTCGACCTTGATCGGGTCGAACTCGCCCATCCCTTCGCCTTGCAGCAATGGCAAAGTCGCCACATCGTAAAACGGGAAGCCCAAGTATTCATAGAGGAAATGCCGCCGCAGCGGCTTGGTCATGCCTGCCAGCGCAGTAATGATCATTCCATCCACGGTGACATCGATCCTGGTGAGATCACGCCGCTGTTCAATCGCTGCCAGCACCAGCGCGGGATCTTCGCAGATCAGCGCCGCAATCATCGGGAAATCCTCGCCGAGACCCGATGCAGTCTGTTTTTCCTGATAGAGCGCCTGCGCGCGGTAGACGGTATCGCGCGCCGCTTCACGATCCGCCGCGCTCACTGTTTCTTCGCTTTCGTCCCAATTCTGCCGCAAGCGTCTTGCGAGTAACTTCATCCGGCGAACCCGGAAGGCCAGATCATGCGCCCGGAAAAAATCGATCGCTGCGGCGGTCGCGCCGCCTTTGGCCAGCGAGAGCTGATCAAAGCCCAGCATCGCCAGATGGCTCCACAAGGCGGCTTCAACGCGCTCGCGCGGGGTTGCACCGGGAGCCGCCTCGTAAATCACCTCAGCTAGCGCGGCGACAATTCCCGCCAGCTTGACTTGGGCGTAGCCATGGAAAGCGAAGCCTGCCTGCTGCGCAGCGGCTTGTTGTGCCTTTGCGCGCCACGCAGTGAGCCGCTTGCGGGTGGGCTGATCAAAGAAAAAGGTATAGCCGAACAGCGTTTCCACCGCCGTATCGATTTGCGGGCGCAACGCATCGATGATCATGCGCAGCCTCCCGGTTTCGCGCGATTGCGCCTCGATGACCTCAAGATTATCACGGATCGGTTGTTCGCGCGGGATCGAGGACAGCGAGCCGAAAATGGCTGAGAAAAACCCGACCGTGCGAACTCCGTTCGCGGCCATGCGCATATGATCAGGGCTGGGATCGATGTAAACCAGACGCCGGTCCACCTCGCGCTGCGCCGGCCGATCGCGCAAGACGCTCATCGCTTGCGCAAATGGCCGGTTGACCAGCACTGCGCCATCGACCAGCGCCACATCGCCGGTTTGCCCGCGTTTCCAGCGGCTAGGCATGATTCGCTTCAAGAAATCTTCGCGACCGGGCCAGGCCAGATCGCGCTGCGCCGCCATCGCATCGATCTCGTCGAGCATGAGCGGCGGGAACGCGCCGGGGAAGCTGGCCGTCGCTCGTGCTGCGAGGACCAGCTCGGCCCGCGCCGCAAGGTCGCTGCTGCCCGCCGTATCGGCGGAGCGGCGAAATCCGATCGCGAGCCGGTGCTCGCTCTCTTCGACAACCATCGGGCTGTGAAGCCGTAGTTCCTCAAGATGCCCGTGGAAATCGGTTGCCGTGACCAGCAAGTCCAGCGGATGCCCGGGGGGCATCAGCGGAGCACGATCAGTCGCGGTCTGCGCCATCGCCTCAAGCGCGTCGCACAAGAGCTGCGAAAAGCCGATACCGCTGAACGGCGGAGCGAACCAGCGCGCGCGGATCAGCCGCGAGACCTTGAGCCGGACCTCGGCGCGGGTCTCCTGCGCAACGGTGCTTGAGACGACATTGCCCGGGCGCGACAGCACAAACCACACGATCGGCTGCGCCCAGAATTTGGCAAAGCGGCTCCAAGGCCGGGCGTCGGGATCAAGCAGGATATCGACATCTGCCTTCTCGAGCCACAGCTGGGTTAACGGTTCAAGGCTCTGCCCGCTCGCCATCGCTTGTGCCAGAAATACGCCGTTGATGCCGCCAGCGCTTGCGCCGGAGATGATATCGGGAATGAAGCGCAGCTTGATGCTCCGCAAATCGGCAATTTTGGCAAGCAAGGCATGATAAATTCGCTGCGATCCGCTCTCGGGTGGATCACCTTGGTGAAAGGCGCGGCTGGCGCGGGTGGCGTACCAGATTTCCTTGGTCACGCCGTGCATGTAGACCGCAAGGCTGATTCCGCCATAACAGACCAGTGCGAGGCGCAGTTCTTTTTGCCGCATGACGTGTATCATGACAGGGCTTGACTGCGGCGGCCAGAGTGTAAGTGTGGCACGCGTTCAATCTGCTTGGCCATGTAAATCAATCCGACATCGGGCGTGTGTTTTGCCCGGAGTCGCTTCAGAATTGGGGCGTTCGGGCCCCATGAATCTGATGGCGGAGCTGTCAAGTTTACCGACGCTTTACACCTGAGCGCTTACAGACACGGTTCATGGGGCCCATTCCGGGCCGCCAACCGGGTGAGTGCGGCGCTTTATGATCCGCCTGTTCAAACATTACATCCCGAATGCCGTGCTGCTGCTGGGCCTGCTCGATTTCGTCGGGCTGATCGTGGCGGGTGAGCTGGGCTGGCTGGTTCGTGCGCATCAGATTGGGATCGATGTCGGCGCGGTCAGTGATCGTCAATTGCCCCTGATGATCTTTGCGGTGCTGGTGCAGACCGCGATGATCGCGGTGGGTGTCTATGGCTCGGATGCGCTGCGCTCGGTGCGCTATGCTACTGCGCGGTTGATGGTTGCCGTCAGTCTTGGCATCATTGCTCTATCGGTGGTGTATTTCCTGCTGCCCGGGCGCACTTTGTGGCGCTCCAATCTGTTTTACGCGATGTTCATCGCCATGGCGATCCTGGTGTTCATCCGCATTTTGCTGGGCGGATTGCTGGGAACCGCGGTGTTTCGACGCCGCGTGCTGGTGCTGGGCGCAGGCCAACGCGCCGACCGTTTGCGCAAACTGGGCGAGCGGACCGAAGCAGGCTTCGTCATTGTCGGCTACATCGGCATGAGCGACGGCGCGCATGTTATCGAAGAGGCCATCAACCGCAGTGCGATCCACAACTTCACCCGTTATGTCGAAAATTTGGGGGTGAGCGAGGTGGTTCTGGCGCTCGAGGAACGGCGCAATGCGCTGCCGCTCAAGGACTTGCTGCGGATCAAGACCACCGGGGTTCATGTCAACGATTTCTCGACCTTCATGGAGCGCGAAACCGGCCGTGTCGATCTCGATACGGTCAATCCCAGCTGGCTGATCTTCTCTGACGGGTTCTCGTCCGGGCGGATGATTTCGAGCGCGATGAAGCGTCTGTTCGATATCTTTGCTAGTCTGATCCTGCTTGCGCTGACCGCACCGCTGATCGCGCTCTTTGCGCTTCTGGTGAAGCTCGACAGCAAAGGGCCGGCGCTGTTTCGGCAGACCCGCGTCGGGCTGTATGGGCAGAATTTCAATCTGATCAAGCTGCGCTCGATGCGCACCGACGCCGAAAAAGCAGGCGCGCAGTGGGCTTCGAAGGATGATCCGCGGGTTACGCGGGTGGGCCGTCTGATCCGCAAGCTGCGCATCGACGAGCTGCCGCAGGCTTGGACCGTGCTCAAAGGCGAGATGAGCTTTGTCGGCCCCCGGCCCGAACGCCCGGAATTTGTTGGCGAACTGGAAGAGCAGCTATCGTATTATGCCGAGCGCCACATGGTGAAGCCGGGGATCACCGGCTGGGCACAGATCAATTATCCCTATGGCGCTTCGATCGAGGATTCGCGTCACAAGCTCGAATATGACCTCTATTACGCCAAGAACTACACGCCGTTCCTTGATCTCCTGATCCTCATTCAGACGCTGCGCGTGGTGCTCTGGAATGAGGGCGCGCGGTAATCCTGGTCATGATCGGCGCTTTCAACTGGGTTAGCCTCGGCTATTGGAGCAACCTTTTGGCGGTCTTTGCCGCGCTGGTGCTGGCGGTTTGGCTGGGCGACCGGCTGCGGCGCCGAAAATCTGCCAGCCGCGCCCAGATCGCGGCGCTGGTGATCGGTGCGGTCTGGTCGTTGCTCGAGGCCGCACTTGGGCCCGATGCGATCACGACCGAGCTGGGCGAAGTGATGCGCAATCTGGGCTGGCTGGTGGTGCTCTTCGGGCTCTTCGCCCGCGACAACCGGCATGCCACCGTAGGGCCGGTGCGCCCGGTGCTGCTGGTGCTGGGAATGGTCGAGCTGCTTCAGTTGCTGCTGCTGGCGCTGCAATGGCGCTTTATTGCGATTGCGCCCGCTGCGGCCATGATCTTTCAGATATCGGTGATGTTTCGCTTGCTGTTGGCGACCGGAGCGCTGGTTCTGGTGCACAATCTTTATGCAGGCGCGTTGCTTGCGCAGCGCGGCAGCGTCCGCTGGACTTCGCTCGCTTTGGCGCTGATGTGGGGTTACGACCTCAATTTCTACACTATCGCTTATCTTGGTCACTCCATCCCGGTGGAACTGGCTGCGCTGCGCGGACTGGTTCAGGTGGCCGCGATTCTGCTGCTGGCGACCGGTGTGCTGCGCGGGGTTTCGGCCATGCGCTTTTCCCCTTCACGCGCGCTCGCCTTTCAATCGCTCTCTTTGCTGGTGATCGGCGGTTATCTCATCCTGATGGTCGCGGCGGCGCAATCCATGGCGTGGCTGGGCGGGGATGTTAGCCAGCTGACGCAGCTCGGTTTTGCCTTTGTGACGACGGTGATGGTGATCGCGCTGGTGCCATCAGGGCGCGTGCGCGGCTGGATCAATGTGATGCTCGCCAAGCATTTCTTTCAGCACCGCTATGACTACCGCGCCGAATGGCAGCGCTTTACGCGCACGATCGGGCGCGCCGGAGCCAATGCCGCCCCGCTGCATGCCCGTGTGGTACAGGCTGTCGCTGACATCACCGATAGCGCGCGTGGCATACTGCTGGTGCCGGGAGAGACCGGAGAACTGGTGTTGGCGGCGCAGTGGCAGTGGCCCACACTGGCAGTTCCGGCCCAGGCGATGGCGCCCGCTGGTGCGGCCTTTTTCGAGCGTAGCGGATTTATTGCCGATCTCGATGAGGTGCGCGCCGGGATCGACCATGAGGGCGAGGCTGCCGCTGTGCCGAAATGGATGAACGGCGAGGATGCCGTGTGGGCGCTGGTTCCGCTGATCCACTTTGATCGCATGATCGGACTGGTCGTGCTTGGCCGTCCCCCTTTGGCGCGCAAACTCGATTGGGAAGATTTCGATCTGCTTCGCGTCGTTGGCCAGCAGTTGGCGAGCTATCTGGCCGAAAACAACGGACAGACCGCGCTGCTGGAGGCAAGCCGCTTTGATGAATTCAACCGCCGCATCGCCTTTGTGATGCACGACATCAAAAACCTCACCAGCCAGCTCGCGCTGCTTTCGCGCAATGCCGAGCGCCATGCGGAGAATCCTGAATTTCGCAAGGACATGCTGGTGACTTTGCGCAATGCAGCGGAGAAGCTGAACACGCTGCTGGCGCGCCTGTCGCGCTATGGTTCGGGCAATGTCGATCAGATCGAACAGGTGGACGCGGCCGAAGTGCTCGAGAGGATTGCGTTGCGTTACCGGGCTGCTGGGGCTGCTACTCACGACGGTCCGCAGGTTCATGTGGTGCAGCCAGCGGCTTGCCCGGTCATGGCCAATCGCGAAACGCTGGAACAAATTCTGACCCATCTGGTCCAGAATGCGATCGATGCCAGTCCGCCCGGCATGCCGGTGCTTCTGCAAACCCGCATCGATGGCGGCCAAGGCTTGATCGAGGTGATCGATACCGGCTGCGGCATGAGCGCAGACTTTGTCCGCAACCGCCTGTTCAAGCCGTTTGTCTCGACCAAAGCAGGCGGCTTCGGGATTGGCGCGATGGAAGCGCGAGAACTGGTAAGCGCGATGCACGGACGGCTTGAAGTGGAAAGCCGCGAGGGGCTGGGCAGCCGCTTCACGGTGCGCCTGCCGCTGCCGGCGCCGGCGACGCCCGCAGCGGCGGATGGAATTGACACAATGTCGGGCGCGGCGGCCTTGCCCGAGATGAAGGTAGCGTAATGTCTGAAACCCGTCCCAAGTTGCTCATCGTGGAAGATGATCCCGGCCTGCAGGCGCAGTTCAAATGGGCCTATGAGGATTTCGAGGTGTTCATTGCCGGTGACCGCGCGAGCGCGCTGGCCTTCCTGCGCGCTGAAGAGCCGCCGGTGGTGACGCTTGATCTTGGCCTGCCGCCTGATCCGGACGGCACCAGCGAAGGCTTTGCGGTGCTGGAAGAGATCATGGCGCTCAAGCCCGACACCAAGGTGATCGTCGCCAGCGGCCACGGCGCGCGCGAAAGCGCGCAGCGTGCAATCAGCCAGGGCGCATATAATTTCTATCAGAAGCCGGTCGACATCGACGCGCTGGGCCTCATTGTGCGCCGCGCTTTGCACCTGCACCGGATCGAGGCCGAGAACCGCGCTTTGGCCAGCCGGGCCCCGCAGGACAACCGCGTGCTGGGCCGATTGATTACTGCCGCTCCTGAAATGGTCAAAGTTGCGCGCACAATCGAGCGCGTTGCCAATACCAACGTCTCGGTCATGCTGCTGGGTGCCAGCGGCACCGGCAAGGAATTGCTGGCGCGCGGGCTGCACGATGCTTCGGCGCGCGCGCGCGGCGCGTTCGTGGCCATCAATTGCGCCGCGATCCCGGAAAACCTGCTCGAAAGTGAACTGTTCGGCCATGAGAAGGGCGCGTTTACTGACGCGGTCAAGACCACCGAGGGCAAGATCGAATTGGCCAGCGGCGGCACATTGTTTCTTGACGAGGTCGGCGACATTCCGCTGCAGCTACAGGTCAAGCTGCTCAGGTTTCTTCAGGAACGCACGATTGAACGGATCGGCGGGCGGCGCTCGATCGCGGTCGACACGCGGATCGTTTGCGCCACGCATCAGAACCTTGAGGCGATGATTGCCGACGGCCGGTTTCGCGAGGATCTGTTCTATCGTCTGGCCGAGATCGTGGTGCGCATTCCGGGGCTGGCCGAGCGGCCCGGTGACGCGACATTGCTGGCCAAAGTGTTTCTCAGCCGGTTCGCCGCCGAGATGAATCCGTCGGTCAAAGGCTTCGCTCCGGCGGCGCTGGCCGCGATCGATGGCTGGAGCTGGCCAGGCAACGTTCGCGAACTCGAAAACCGGATCAAGCGCGCGGTGATCATGGCGGATGGCAAGCTGGTCAGCGCGGCAGACCTCGATCTGGCCGCGCCGGTTGACGATTGCGAGCGCCCGCTCAACCTCAAAACCGCCCGCGAAGTGACCGACCGCAAGGTGATCCGCCACGCGCTGGCGCGTAGCGAAGGCAATATCTCGAGCACCGCGCGCTTGCTCGGGGTCAGCCGGCCGACGCTGTATGATTTGCTCAAGCAATATGATCTTCAGCATTAGCGCATGGCGCGTCTTGCTGCCATGCGCGCTGGTGCTCATGTTGGCAGGATTGAGCGCGACGCGGGCAAGCAGCCCGCTGGCGCAGGCGAGCGAACTGGACGCGGTGCGCACCAAAGTGCGTGCGGCGCTCCAGCGGCGCGATCCGATTGCTGCCGAAGTGCCCCTTCGCGAAGCGATCAGCAAAGGCGCGGATGAAGATGCCTTGCGTGCCTTGCTGGGCGAGGCGCTGCTCGCGCGCGGCGAGCGCAGCGAGGCTTTGAAGGTGTTGGAAGCCGGTGATTTTACCCCCGATACAGCGGCGCTCGGCTGGCGCATGCGCGGCCAGGCACGGCTTGGCCGGGGCGACTTGAAAGGGGCGGCGCAAGCCTTCGATCAGGCTTACCGGTTTGCGCCAGACGATGCCGAGTTGTGGGTGGCGATTGCCACCCTGCGGTTTTCGGGCGGCGAACAAGCGCAAGCCTTTGAAGCGGCGGACCGCGCCGTCCGGCTCGATCCGCGTAATCCGCGCGCGCTCAACAAGCGCGGTCTGCTCGTGCGCGATCAGTTTGGCCTCGCTGCGGCGTTGCCCTGGTTCGAGGCCGGATTGAAGGTCGCGCCCGAGGACCCGACATTGCTGGGCGAATATGCCGCCACGCTGGGCGAGATGGGCGCTTACCGCGCCATGTTGGTGGTGTGCCGCAAGCTCGTGACCATCGATCCCAAGAATGCCCGCGCGGCATCCCTGCAAGCCATTCTGGCCGCGCGTGCGGGCAAGAGCGAGCTAGCCCGCGCGATCCTTGGGCGCACCGGCACCGCGCTGCGTGATGTTCCGGCGATGATCCT
Source organism: Novosphingobium sp. Chol11 (assembly GCF_945870625.1). Lineage (GTDB taxonomy): Bacteria > Pseudomonadota > Alphaproteobacteria > Sphingomonadales > Sphingomonadaceae > Novosphingobium. The sequence goes on from NZ_CAMBTS010000006.1 coordinate 29,544, forward strand.
ATTGAGCGGCGTGCTGGAATACCGCGCGGGGAACACCAATCTGGCCGGCGATCAGTTCGAGCGATTGGTACGGCTTCAGCCTGATAATCTCCAAGCCCGCCAACTGCTGGCACGCGTGCTGCTGCGGCAAGGCCAGGCCCAGCAAGTGGTGGAGCGCTTCGATGTCGCGGCGCGGGCACCGGGCGCATCCCCATATCTTATGCAAGTGGTCGGTCAGGCCTGGCGTATGTTGGGCGACGAGGCGCAGGCGGATGCATTGTTCGCTTTGGTCCGCTCTCCCGAAAGCCGCGCCGCTTCGCCCTTAACCTCCGATGTCCCGCTTGGCGTTGCGGCACTGCGTTATGCTGAAGCGCCAAACGCTGCGGCGGCCGCAGTGCCTTATATCCGCGCACTGATCGGGGCGGGGCGAGGCGATGAGGCGCAGGCGGCGGCAGACCGTTTGAAGGCGGCCAATCCCGGCTTCGCCGATGCGCATTTGCTGGCAGGCGATCTGCGTATCTTGCGCGCAGATCCCGCAGGCGCGCTGAGAGACTACGAAAAGGCATCGACGATTCACTTGAGCGAACCAGTCTTCACCCGGATGGATGCAGCTTTGCGGGCACTTGGCAAACCGCTTGAAGCCGATGCCATGACCGGGCGCTATCTGAAGCAAAATCCGCAGAGCTTGGCGGCGATGAAGCGGCTGGATGCTTCGTGGCGCAAAGCCGGTCGGGTCGACGCGGCGGCGTCCATGGCCCTCGCCCTTGCGGCGCGCGGACAGCCAGCATCGTTGCGTTAAGGCTCGACAACGCCATTCCGGCCCGGCAACAGATGATCTCAACCGATCAATTAAGGGGCTGGGACATGGCAGGCGCGCTGGAAGGACTGACGGTACTCGAATTTGCAGGCATCGGGCCGGGTCCATTTGCGTGCATGATGCTGGCCGATCACGGCGCGCGCGTGATTCGCATCGACCGGCCCGGCAACGCGGAGCGGGCAGGCGATGCGGACGACAACCGGGACATTCTGAACCGCAACCGCGAGCGGATCGCGCTCGACTTAAAGGACCCCGCTGCGATTGCGCAAATCCGCGCGCTGGTGCGCGAGGCCGATGCGGTCATCGAGGGCTATCGGCCCGGGGTAATGGAGCGGCTTGGGCTAGGCCCGGATGTGCTGCTCGCCGACAATCCGCGCCTGGTTTACGGACGCATGACAGGGTGGGGGCAGGAAGGCCCGATGGCGCCGCTGGCCGGGCATGACATCAACTACATCGCGCTCTCGGGCGCGCTGCATACTTATGGCGCGGCAGGCGGCAAACCTCAGTTTCCGGCCAACGCGGTCGGCGACTTTGGCGGCGGCGGCATGATGATGGCGTTCGCCGTGATGGCTGCTGTGTTTTCGGTGCAGCGCACCGGCAAGGGGCAGGTCATCGATTGCGCCATGGTCGACGGCGCGGCCATCCTTTCGGCGATGACCTGGACAATGTTCAACAATGGCCAGTGGCAGGACAATCGCGGCATTAATCTGCTCGATGGCGGCGCGCCCTTCTATGACACATATGAAACCGCCGATGGCAAATACATCTCAATCGGTTCGATCGAACCGCAGTTCTATGCATTGCTGCTTGAACGCACCGGGCTCAAGGACGATCCCTTGTTTGCCGCGCAAATGGATGCCAGCCAGTGGCCCTCGCTCAAGGCCAAAGTGGCCGCGCTGATCGCGACGCGCTCGCGCGGTGAATGGTGCGCCATCATGGGTGGTGCCGACCTCTGCTTCGCGCCTGTGCTGAGCCTCAAGGAAGCACCGCGCCATCCGCACATGGCGGCGCGCGGCACGTTTATCGAGGCAGATGGCAAGACCATGCCTGCGCCCGCGCCGCGCTTTATGGGAACGCCTGCGCCCGCGCCGGTGATGGCTTCAAAGCCGCTGAAATAGGCGCGCCTATTTGGGCTGGTAGGTTTGCTCCGGGCCGGGAAACTGGCGCGCGCGCACTTCGGCGGCATAATGCGCCGCCGCGCCGGCGATGGTCTCTGCCAGATTTTCGTAGATCTTCACAAAGCGCGGCACGCGTTCGAACATGCCGAGCATGTCCTCGGTGACCAGCACTTGCCCATCGCACTGCGCCGAAGCGCCGATGCCGATGGTGGGGCAGGGCACTTCGTGGGTAATGGCGATCGCGACAGGTTCGATCACGCCTTCGATCACGATGGCGAAGGCTCCTGCATCTGCCAATGCTTTTGCATCGCCAAGGATCTTGGCCGCCTCCGCCTTGCTGCGCCCGCGCGCGCCATAGCCACCCAGCACGTTGACGGCCTGCGGGGTCAGGCCGACATGCCCCATGACGGGAATGCCGCGCTGCGTGAGAAATGCTACCGTCTCGGCCATGGCCGCGCCGCCTTCAAGTTTGATCGCCGCGCAGCCGGTTTCCTTGAGCACACGCGCCGCACTGGCAAAGGCCTGTTCCGGCGAGGCTTCGTAGCTGCCGAACGGCATGTCGACGATCACCACGGCGTGATAAGATCCGCGCACCACTGCCGCGCCGTGCGCGATCATCATGTCGAGCGTAACAGGCACGCTTGAAGGCAGGCCGTAAATCACCTGTCCCAGAGAATCCCCGACCAGCAGGAGATCACAATGCTCATCGAGCAACTGCGCTTGCCGGGCGGTATAGGCAGTCAGCATGACCAGCGGCTGCGCTGTCACACCTTCTGCCTTGCGTTGGCGGACCAGCGGCACTGTCAGGCGCTTCATTGGGGCCGGCGTCGGGTTGGCGCGGCTGGTGGAGGTATCAAGCTGGAATGTGGTCGACATGGCGCAGGCCCTCGTTGCGGGCTATGGATTCTAAACCTTTGCCCAAAAGCCGCAAGGCTTCCTCGCTGCTTGACGTATGCGAGGGAAAAAGCGCTTTCCCGAACACGATCACCGCGCTAGCCTGATAGGTGACAACCTGGTTACTGGTGCAACCGCAAGGCCGTGCAGGGCGGCGCTGCGGCGGATGCGCACCGATCCAAGGCAGGAGAATTGCATGTTCGGTCGCGTCAAGTCCCTCGACGCCATTCTAGCCACTGCCGAGAAAAAGTCGCTTCAACGCTCGCTTGGTGCTTTTCAGCTGACCATGCTCGGAATTGGCGCAGTCATCGGCACCGGTATCTTCGTGCTCACCGCAGAAGCGGCACAGAAAGCCGGGCCGGGCATGATGATCAGCTTCGTGATCGCCGGTTTTGTCTGCGCGGTAGCGGCGCTGTGTTATGCTGAAATGTCGGCGATGGTTCCGGTTTCGGGCTCGGCTTACACGTATAGCTACGCGGTGATGGGCGAACTCGTGGCGTGGACGGTCGGCTGGGCGCTGATCCTTGAATACGCGATTGCTGCGGGCGCGGTCTCGGTCGGCTGGTCGGGCTACATGATCGGCTTTATCCAGAGCAGCCTGCACATCACCATCCCGCTTGAACTGGTGCGCGGGCCGTTTGACGGCGGCATTATCAACCTGCCTGCTATGGCCATTGCCGGGCTGGTCACGTGGCTGCTGGTGCTCGGCACACGTGAAAGCGCCACGGTCAATGCAGTGCTCGTTTCGGTCAAGATCGGGGCCTTGTCGCTGTTTGTCATCCTCACGTTGCCGTTGATCAAGGGTGAGAATTTCGTGCCGTTCGCCCCGCTTGGTTTCAGCGGGATATCAGGCGCGGCCGCTTCGATCTTCTTTGCTTATGTGGGCTTCGATGCGGTTTCGACAGCGGCGGAGGAGACCAAGAACCCGCAGCGCAATATGCCGATCGGGCTGATCGGCAGTCTCGGCATCTGCACCATCTTTTACATGCTCGTGGCATCGGGCGTGATCGGCACGGTTGGCGCGCAGCCGGTGTTCGGCCCGAACCAGGAGGTGCTCTCGCCCGGCACAACGGCGTTGTCGCAGGCGTGCACCGCGATCAATGAGGCCGCCGTGGTCTGCTCGAAGGAAGCACTGGCTTGGACCTTGCGCCAGGTCGGCTATCCGCTGGTTGGCTATCTGGTCGGCGCGGCGGCAATCATTGCGCTGCCTTCGGTTATTCTGATGATGATGTTCGGCCAGACCCGCATCTTCTTCGTGATGAGCCGCGATGGCTTGCTGCCGGAGTTCTTTTCGCGGGTCCATCCGCGCTATCATACGCCTTATCTGATCACGATTCTCACTGGTGTCGGCGTGGCTCTGTTTGCCGCGTTCTTCCCGGTCGGCTTGCTCGCGGACGTTTCGAATACGGGAACGCTGTTTGCCTTTGCGGCGGTTTCGATTGCGGTGCTGGTGCTGCGGCGGACCGATCCTAATCGTCACCGCCCGTTCCGCACGCCGTTCGTCATGATTACCGCGCCGATCTCGATCGCGGGCTGCGTCTATCTGTTCTTCAGCCTCTCACAGGTCACGCTGCTGCTGTTCGTCGGTTGGGCGCTGATCGGGTTTGTTGTTTATTACACCTACAGCCGCAGCCGTAGCCATGTCGGGCGCGGGTTCATTGAAGTGCACGAGGATGACGCAGGCATCCCGCCGCAGCCGGTGCCGCCGATCGCTTGATCGCGGGCGTTTAGTGAGACCGTAAGGGCCGCTTCCTGTTGGGAGGCGGCCCTTTTCGATGCGTTCAGAGCTGCGTTTCGACGTACGTTCCCTCGGTGTCGCCAGTGATGTCCATGCCCAGCGCCATTTTGGCCGTGCTCAGCAGACCTAGATTGCTATCCCAGATCGCGGCATTGCCCAGATCCATCCGCAGCATCAGCACGTCGGGGTCGTCCTTGCCGCGGGGAAACCATGCGGCGACAGAGTTGTTCCACTGCTTGTCAAACCGCGCCCTGTTATTTTCCATCGCGAGCGTGCCGGTGAACCGCGCGAAAAGGTCGTGGCCCTTGGCTGACAATGTGGCGGTAACCGGACCGAGTTGGGCAAAATTGCCCTGACGGCTGGTGAAAAACCAGATCTTGCCGGTCACTGCCTCGTCCAGCTGTGCGCTCATCGGCGCTGCTGTGCTGGGATCGCTATCGAGCTGGAGCATGACAATAGGCGAATGCGACAGTGCCCTCCAGAATTTGTCCTTGAGGTCAAACGTGTCGTTTGGCTCGGTTGTCATTTCTATAATCCTGCATGGTTGAAGATGCAGGGCAAACCGGCGGTATCGTGGATGGTTCCGTGATCCGGGGGCGTGGTGCCCGCAGGGGATAGATCGAGAAAGGCGTCTTGCGCGAACTTCAAATAAGAACATAATAAGAACATGACGCGAATCGATCCTGCTCCAATGCCCACCTCGACTGCTTCAACCGCGCTGCCCCCCGGCCTTGGCATGCCCGCGCGCACTGCGCGCTGGCGTCCCGGGCTGGCGGCCACGTGCCATCATACCGAGGTTTTTGCGAGCAGCGCCGAGGCGAGCGGGGCGGGGCTGGCGCTGGCCTTGGCGATAGATGCCCTGCGCGCGGCTGCAGCGGATCCCGCCGCCGATGTGCCCGATGAACGGGCCTGGCTCTGGGTGCAGGACAAGGCGGCGCTGCGCCTTTCCGGGCGGCCCTATCGCCCGGGCCTGCCTGCCACCTTGCGCCACCGCTTGATCCATGTCGCGGCGGACAAGCCTGAAGATGCGCTGTTTGCGCTGGAGGAGGGCCTGCGCTGCCGCGATCTGGCATTCGTGATCGGCGAAATCGCGGGCAATCCGCGTGCGCTCAATTTCACCGCTTCGCGCCGCCTCAGCCTTGCTGCGGAAAAACACGGCGTGCCGCTGTGGCTGGTCCGGCTCGATGCCCGGCGCGATCTGGGCTCGGCGCGGATGCGCTGGGACGCCGCGCCTGCGCCCAGCCAGCCGCCGCGTTGGAACCCGCAGGCTCCCGGCGCGCCAAGCTGGGCGGCAGGCCTGTTTCGCGCGCATACCTTTCAACCCGGACAATGGATACTGCGCGATGACGGCCTTGTTCCCCACGGCAGGCCCCACGGCAAGCTTGTTGCCGAGCTCGTTAGCGGCCCAAATGCCAGCCCGCCGGATCATGGCGATCTGGTGCGGCGCGCTGGCGATCGACCGCTGGCGGCTGGGTGAAGGCTGCGCGGCGGGAGAGGGCGCTGATGCGCAGCCGCTCGCGCTGATTGCCGACACCGCGCATGGCCCGCGCATCACCGCTGCCAACCGCGCCGGGGTTCAGAGCGGCGCGTGCGCGGGCATGATGCTCGCTGATGCGCGCGCGCTGTGTCCGCAGCTCGCGGTGCGGCCAGCCGATCCGGCGGGGGATCTCGCTTTTCTGGAAAGCCTGGCGCTGTGGGCACAGCGCTGGGGGCCGTGGAGCGCGATCGATCCGCCCGATGGCATTCTGGTCGATACCACGGACGCAGCGCATTTGTTCGGCGGCGAGGCAGCGATGCTTGCCGATGCACAGCGCTTGCTCGCGCGGCGCGGGCTGAGCGCGCGCGCGGCGATGGCGCCCACAGCGGGCGCGGCCTGGGCGCTGGCGCATCATGGCCCCGATGGCGCGCTGCTGCTGGCCTCAGATGAAGACATGGCCTCGCGCCTTGCCGCGTTGCCGGCGGCGGCCTTGCGGCTTGATGATGATGTGCTGGTGCTGCTGCGGCGGCTGGGGCTGAAGCGGCTGGGCGATCTGACGGGCATCGGGCGCGACGCATTGGCGCGGCGTTTTCGCACCCGCCGCTCGCCCGCTGCCAATCCGCTGACGCGGCTCGATCAGCTGCTTGGTTCAGTTCCCGAGCCATTGTTGCCGGTGATCGGCGTGGCCGCGCCGATGGTTCAGCGCCGTCTGGCCGAGCCGATCCGCCACCGCGCCTTGCTCGATCGGGTGCTGGCCGATCTGGCGCGCGACATGGCGCGTTTGCTCGAAGCGCAGGGGCAGGGGGCGCGGCGGCTCGAACTGGGGCTCTGGAAAGTGGATGGCGAGGTGCTCGTGCGGCGGCTGGAGATGGCCGCCGCTGCGCGCGATCCCGCGCATGTCTGCCGCCTGTTTGCAGCGCGGCTCGATGATCTGGATGCCGGCTTCGGCATCGAGCTGGCGCGGCTGCGCGCGCCGTGGACCGAGCCGCTGGTGATGGCGCAGGCCGAGCTTGACGCAGCGGCGGAGCGCCATGGCACCAGCCTGGCTGCCTGCATCGACCGGCTCACCGTAAGGCTGGGCGCGGATGCAGTGCGCCGCCCGCTGCCTCATGCCAGCCATCTGCCCGAGCGGGCGCAACGCTGGTGTCCGCCGCTCATGGCCCAGCCCGGCGCGCAGGAAACCTTGGATTTTCACGCCCGGCCTCTGAAACTGCTCGATCGGGCCGAGCCGATTGCGGTGATTTACGAGGCCCCCGGCGGCCTGCCCCGCCTGTTTCGCTGGCGCGGCCATGTGCACGAGATCGCGCGCGCCGAAGGGCCAGAGCGGATTGCGCCCGAATGGTGGCGCGAAAAATCGACCGTGCGGCTGCGCGACTATTACCGGATCGAGGATAGCACCGGTCGCCGCTACTGGATCTATCGCCATGGCCTTGCCGGGGATGGACGCGGCGGCGCGCCCGAGTGGTTCCTGCAAGGGCTGGCGCCTTGACGTCAGATATCCATGCCTGAAGCGGCGCTAACCCCTGAGCGGCGGCGGATCGAGCTGGAGGAGGAATGCAGCCCGCCGCCGCGCGCGCCGTTTGTCGAACTGGGGCTGGCCACGTGCTTTTCCTTTCTGCGCGGCGCCTCGGATCCGGTCGATCTGGTCATCGCTGCCCGCGCGCTGGGCTATGATGCGCTGGGCGTGGCCGATGCCAATTCGATGGCCGGGGTGGTGCGCGTGCATGGTGAGGCCAAGGCGCTCAAACTGCGGCCGGTGATCGGGGCACGGCTCGAAACGACCGAGGGGCTGGCCTTCCTTGCCTATCCGCAGGACCGCCCCGCTTATGGCCGCTTGTGCCGGCTCATCTCGGCCGGGCGCATGGGCACGCTGGATGGAGGCTGGCAGGCCAAGGGCGTGTGCGAGATCAACCTCGCCATGCTGGCTGCGTATGCGCAAAGGCTGCACCTGATCCTGCTTCCGCCCCGCGACCTTGACACGACGTTCGATCTGCGACCCCGCGAAGACGGTGGCCTCAGGCCGCCAGCAGAGCCTTTAACGGGAGGAGGCCCCCGCCTTCGCGGGGGCGCTGCGCATCTCCGGCTTGTGCACAAACAATCCGGCCCGTTTCCAGAGCTTCTCCCTCACCTTGTCCACAGCCTGCCCACCATGCGCCATCTGGCCGCGAGCTATCTGTATACCGGAGACGACATCGCCCGGATCGAGGCGCTCGATGCGCTGGCAAAAGCCCATGACATGAGCCTGCTGGCGACCAATGATGTGCTCTATCACGAGGCCGCGCGGCGCCCGCTTCAGGATGTGATGACCGCGATCCGCCACAAGACCACCGTGGCGCGCGCCGGGCACTTGCTCCATCCCAATGCCGAACGGCACTTGAAATCGCCGCAGGAAATGGAGCGGCTGTTCGAGCGCTGGCCCCATGCGATCAAGGCGGCGCGCATGATCGCCGATGCCTGCACCTTCAGCCTGGATGAATTGCGTTATGAATATCCCGAGGAGATCTGCCCTGAGGGCCGCGATCCGCAGACATGGCTTGAAGAACTGACCTGGGCGGGGGCTGCGGGGCGCTACCCTTCCGGCGTGCCTGAAAGTGTGGCGCACACATTGGCGCGCGAGCTGGCCCTGATCGGCAAGCTGAACCTTGCGACCTATTTCCTGACGATCAAGGATATCGTTGATTTCGCCCGCCAGTGTGATCCGCCGATCCTGTGTCAGGGGCGCGGCTCGGCGGCCAATTCGGCGGTATGCTATTGCCTTGAAATCACGGCGGTAGACCCTGCGCGCCATGCCTTGCTGTTTGATCGGTTCATTTCGGAGGAGCGCAAGGAGCCGCCCGATATCGATGTCGATTTCGAACATGAGCGGCGCGAAGAAGTGATCCAGTATATCTATCGCCGCTTTGGCCGCCAGCGCGCCGGGCTCTGCGCCACGGTGATCCACTATCGTCCGCGCATGGCGATCCGCGAGGTGGGCAAAGCGATGGGCCTGTCCGAAGATGTGACCGCGGTGCTGGCGCGCACGGTGTGGGGCGGATGGGGCACCGAAATCGCCGAGAAGCATCTGGCCGAAACCGGGCTCGATGGTACCGATCCGCACCTCAGGCGCGTTCTCAAGCTCACCGAGCAGATGATCGGCATGCCGCGCCATCTCTCGCAGCACGTCGGCGGCTTTATCCTCACGCAAGGGCCGCTGACCGAGACCATCCCGATCGGCAACGGTGCCATGCCCGATCGCAGTTTCATCGAGTGGGACAAGGATGATATCGATGCGCTGGGCATCCTGAAAGTCGATGTGTTGGCGCTGGGCATGCTCACCTGCATTCGCAAGTGCCTTGATTTGCTGGGCGCGCACCATGGCCGCGATCTCACCCTCGCCACCGTTCCGCGTGAGGATCCAGAGACTTATGCCATGCTGCGCAAAGGCGATTCGCTCGGCGTGTTTCAGGTGGAAAGCCGCGCGCAGATGAACATGCTGCCGCGCCTGCGTCCGCGCGAGTTCTATGATCTGGTGATCCAGGTGGCGATCGTGCGCCCAGGGCCGATCCAAGGCGATATGGTGCATCCTTATCTCAAGCGGCGACGCGGCGAGGAAAAGGTGGAGATACCCGCGCCCGGCCCGGCGCATGGGCCGCCGGATGAATTGACCTCGATCCTCGCGCGCACGCTGGGTGTGCCGATTTTTCAGGAGCAGGCGATGAAGATCGCGCTCGATGCGGCCAAATTTTCAGGCCTCGAGGCGAACCGGCTGCGCAAGGCCATGGCCACCTTTCGCAGCCGGGGCATGGTCGATGAGCTGCAGGACATGATGGTCGAGCGCATGGTTGCGCGCGGTTATGACCGCGATTTTGCGCAGCGCTGCTTCAATCAGATCAAGGGTTTCGGCGAATATGGCTTTCCCGAAAGCCATGCCGCCAGTTTTGCGCATCTGGTCTATGTCTCGAGCTGGCTCAAATGCCATTATCCGGCGGCGTTCGCCTGCGGCTTGCTCAATTCGCAGCCGATGGGGTTTTATGCGCCCGCGCAGATCGTGCGCGATGCGGCGGAACATGGCGTTGCCGTACTGCCGGCCGATGTGAACCATTCGCTGTGGGATTGCACGCTGGAGGAACGGGGGGCGGAGAACGATGCGGCGCTGCGCCTCGGCTTGCGCCAGATCGACGGTCTGCCTGAACATGCCGCCGCCATGCTCGTGTCCGCGCGCGCGCAGGGTGGGCGGTTTGCCGATGTCGGCGCGCTCAAGGAGCGGGCGGGGCTTTCGCCCGCCGTGATCGAGCGGCTCGCGGCGGCCGATGCGTTTGGATCGATCGGGCTGGCGCGGCGGCAGGCGCTGTGGGACGCGCGCAGCCTGATCGCCGCCCGCGAAATGCCGCTGTTTGCCGCCATGGCCGCGCGCGATGAAGGCGCGGAACGCGCAGAAACCCGGCTCCCTGCGATGCCGCTCAGTGAAGAAGTGGTCGCCGATTACCAGACCCAGCGCTTGTCGCTGAAAGCCCATCCGCTCGCCTTTCTGCGCGCAGGGCTGGCCGAGCGCGGCTTTGTGCGCGCCAGCGATCTGCGCGCGCGCAAGGTGCGCAGCGCGGTGCAGGTGGCGGGAGTGGTGCTGGTTCGCCAGCGCCCCGGCAGCGCCAAGGGGGTATGCTTTATCACGCTCGAAGACGAGACCGGGGTCGTCAACCTCGTGATCTGGCCCGATCTGATGGAAAAGCAGCGCAAGGTCATCATGGGATCGCGCCTGATCGAGGTGCGCGGCCGGGTGGAATATGACGACGAAGTGATCCACGTGATCGCCGCCCACCTGACCGATGCCAGCGCCGCGCTCGCTGGCCTGTCCGATGTTCCCATGCAGCCGGCCATGGCCCACGCCGATGAAGTGAACCGCCCGGTTCCGGGGCGATCACCGCCGCCCGCGCGCGGGCATCCCCGAAACGCACGGATCATCCCAAAGTCGCGCGACTTTCATTGAGGGGGGGGCCAAGCTGCCACAATTCGGCCTGAACCATCTGCCATGGTGCCATCATGGATATTGTTCGTATCACAGCCGATGATGCGGCGCGGTTTGTGGCCATGCGCCACGCTGCGCTCGTGAACGATGCCGCCAGTTTCCGCACATCCGCTGAAGACGATGCCAAAGTCCCGCTGGCCCAATGGGAGCAGCGCCTGGCAGCAGAGCATGTCTATGCGGTGAAGCGCAGTGACGCGTGGCTGGCGATCGGCGGGCTCTCTCGCGAAAATCGAGCAAAGCTTGATCATAAGGGGTTGATCTGGGGCATGTATGTCGCGCCTGAAGCCAGGGGGACAGGGGCGGCGGACCAGCTGATGGAGGCGCTTGTTGCGGCGGGCCGGACGCTGGGGCTGCGGCAATTGCAGCTCACCTTGATGGCAGACAATGTCCGCGCCATGCGGCTTTATGAGCGGCACGGCTTTGCCACTTATGCGACCGAGCCCGCCTCCGTACGGTTTGGCGAGGGTTATGCAGATGAAGCGCTGATGTGGAAACTACTCTGAGTAACGCGTAGGCCTCAAGTCCGCAGCCGCTCAATCCCCTGCGCCAACGCGACATACAGTTTGCCCATATCAGACGAGAGCAGGGTCACACCGAGCACATTGCCGTCACGCGTCGAGAGCAATTGGCGCAGCATCGATTCAAAATCGTGGATGTAGCGATTGACGTGGCCCTGGAATTCGCGGTCGTTCTCGTAATGCTGCTGCACCGCGCGAACTTCCCCACTATCGAGCAACGACACCGCGCGGCGGGTGAAAATGCCGCGGTCGCCGCGCAAGTATGATGCCCATGCCGTTTCCGAAACATCGGCAGAGATCGCTTTGGCGATATCGATCGCGGTGGAATTGAGCGATTCGGTGATGATCGCGGTGCGGCGTGCAAAATCGTTGTTGACCTGCTCCTCGGCGCGTTGGCGCGCCCGCGTCACCCGGTCTTCCAGATTGCTGGCCAGCTCGTCCAATTTGACAAGCTGATCGCGCATCTGGCCCGCCGTATCGCGGCTGGCTGCGGCAGCGTTGTCGATCGCGTCTTCGAGCCGGGCAATAAGTTCGGCCCCGCGCCCTTGTAATACGCTGGTGATGGCCGCGGTGCTGTGTTCGCCGAGCTTTTCGGCCAGCGCTTCGATCTGGTGCAGCGTGCCTTCGCTCAAATCGGCTTTGGCCTTGCCTGCGGCTTCGGAAAGCTGCGCAATCGCCGCCTGCAGGCTCTGCTCGATATCCAGCGACAAAGCTTCGCTTTCGCTGCGCACAACGGTGAGCGTTTTACGCAGCGCGCCAAGCCGCGCAGATTGCTCATTCACGTGCCCGGCAAGGGCTGCTTGCAGCTCGGTGATGTCCTCCATCGTGCCGCCGATGTCGCTGCGCGCGGTGCCAATGTGATCGGAAAGCGCGCGGCCCTTGTCGCCCGCTTCGCGCAAGGCGTCGCGCATGGCCAGAACGCGATCTTCGACCTTGCCCAGCCCGGCCTCGGTGCTGCGCAGCGCCTCGGGCAATTGCTTGCGGGTATGGTCGCTGCTGGCCTGAATGAGTTCGAGCAGACGCACGGCGGAGTCGGTCAGATTGTCGATCTCATGGTCGGTGCCGCCAAGCGCCTCGCGCATATCGATGATCCGCTGGCTGAGCACCTGCATCGCGCGATCGAGCACCGCTGCGGCATCGCTGCCTTGCGTGCTAGATGCGTGCAATGTCGCCGAGAAGGCAGCAACGCGCTCGCCGATCGCATCGCACTGGCCGCTAAGCGCCAAAGCGCCTTCCAGCTGGCTCTGCCGCTGATGCGCAATTGCGCCATCAAGCTCCGCCAGCTTGGTGGTTAGCGCGTCTGCGGCCTGAATCGCGGCGGCCGACATGGCAGCCCGGCTTTCTGCCAGTTTTGCATCAAGCGCTTCGGATTCACCGGCAAGCCGCGCGGTAAGCTGCTGTGCGCCTTGTTCGAGGCTGGCAAGCCGATCGCGCGATTCGGCAACTACCGCATCATGGCGCACCGAAACATCCGCGATCGCCGTGCGCAGCGCCGCGATCTGCGCGCTCGCGCGCTCGGAAAACGCCGCTACCGCGACCTCTTCAAGCTGCGCGATTGTTCGGCCGAACCCGCCGCTTTCGGCTTGTAGCGCAGCAAACCGGGCAGACAGCGCGGCCAGCGCTTCCTGCTCGGTCGCGGCGATTGCTTGTCGCTGCTGGTCAAGCTCGCTTGCCAATTCGTCCGAACGGCTCCGGATCGCAGCCAGCGCGGCAATTTCTTCCTGAGCAAGCCGCACACTGTGTTCGTCTGCAACCTTTTCAAAAGCGCCAAACCGCTCGTTCATCATCGCGCCGATCCGGTCCGACGCATCACCGAATTTCTCAAGCGCGGCATCAACACGCTCACGCACTTGCGCCACATGGCGCTCGCTGGCGAGGCCGAATTCATTGAGGCGCTGGAAACCAGCAACCAGATCTTCAAGCTGGATGTGCGCCGCGCGGCCGACATTGCCAATGGTATTGGTGACATCCTTGGCCGAATTGGCGATCACTGGCAGCTGGCCGCGCAACTTCTCCATATTGATCAGCGCGTGATCCGACACTTCGCCGATGCGATCAACTTGCGCGCCGTTGGTCTGGATAAGGTCTTGCAGCCGGGTAGCTCCGTGCGAGAGCCGGTCAGCCGCTATCCGGCCCAGCGATTCCAGATCGCGTGCCTGCGCGGCGATGAAATCGCGGGCCAGCGAGAGTTCGGTGTTGATCGCCGAAAGGCGAAGTTCAAGCCGCGCTGATTCATGGTTCAGCAAGTGCGCAACTTCGCCAAATCGCACCGCTTCGCGGCGGCTTGAACGCATGATCACCTGCAGCATGATCAATACCAGCAGAACCGGAGCTGACCACGCGCTGATCAGATCGGTCCACACCGCAAGGGGCGCGGGGATGCGGATCTTCTCCAAGTTTGCCCAAGAAAACGCCGCAGACCAGCCAGCGACTATGAGCGAGGCCGCTGCCGGGGCCAGCCAGCCGCGCGTGAGGCGCGGGGGCGACTCTTCGGGATCAACCCAATCCGGATTGGTGGCAAACACGGGCCATCCTTCGATTCCGGTGGCATCGATAGCAGCGCCCTCGGTTCCGGTGGCTTCGCTTAACGGCAGACCGCCCTCGGACTGGTCCGGCTCGATCTTGGTTATCTTGCGCTTGAACGTCACCCATCAAGCTTAACACAGTTTTCCGCGACCGTTAAACCCACCTTAACGCGTTATCGGTTAACAACCTCACCATGGCTTATCTTGGCGAGGCAATCGACACCCATCTTTCTGCGGCAACCGGCGATGATTCGGGTTTGTTTCAGGAACTGCGTGCCGCTTTTGTCGAAAGCGCGCGCCGTCAGGTCGATCTGCTGGAGCGCGCGCGCTGCGATGCCAATTGGGATGTCACGGCGCGGCGGCTGAAAAGCCTCGCAGCGACCTTCCATGCCACCGAACTGATGGCCCTGGCCGATCAGACTTTGGCATCGGCTCCCGGCGACCCGGTGATCTTGCGCCGTTTGAACGCGTTGCTCGATGATCTGGAACCCAGCGGCTGAAAGGTTGCTGAGCCGGTCAAGGGTAGGCCGCAACGACATCACAGCATCGACAGACCGCAGCGCGGGGCCTACGGTAGCCGCAAAGGGGTCGGGCGTTTGCGGATTGCATTGTTATCGTTGATGGAAACCGTCCCCGGGGAGCCATCCGGGCGGCGTGGCATGCTCTCCATCGGCGGGCACTGTTTATTGCGTCATCAGCTTGGCCTTGCGCTGGCGCTGGGATGCGCCCGGATCGTAGTCATGGCCGAGACGCTGACCGGCGATCTCGTTGCCCTCCAGCACATCGCCGAAGCAGGCGGCGCGCGCTTTCACGTCGTCGGTTCGGCGCGCGCGCTGGCGCCGCTGGTGGCAGCCGAGGATGAGTTGTTCGTTCTGGCCGATGGATTGCTGGCCACGCCCGAAGACGCGCTGCGGCTGCTAGGCGAAGGTCATTGCGTGCTCACATTGCCGATTGAGACCGGGTTGCCAGCAGGGTTCGAACGGATCGACATCAACAATGCCTATGCCGGCGCGATGTGTCTGCCCGGACGGCTGATGGCCGGGCTCGGCGAACTGCCTGCCGACTGGAATCCCGGCGCGGCGTTGCTGCGGCTGGCGATGCAGGCGCGCATTGCCCAGCGCCCGGTGCCCGCCGCATCGATCGATCAAGGGCGCTGGATGCTGGTCCGGAGCGAGGCCGAAGCACACCGCGCCGAGCCGGGCTGGGTAAGGGTGCATATCAAGGCTGATGTGGTCCGCTCGCCCGGTGCCTCGATCGCGATGATGGCGGTGTTGCGGTTTGGCCCGGCTTTGCTTCACGCTGGAACGCGGCCGATGGTCATTGGGCTGGCTGCATTGGCGACCGCGCTGTTTGGTATCGGCGCAGGGTGGTTTGGCTGGTCGGCGCTTGGCTTTGGCCTGCTCGGCCTGGCGTGGTTGATCGTGCAAATCGCCGGGCTGCTCACGCAAGTCGAGCTGAGCTCGCTGTTGGCCCGCCCCGGTCGGCTGAACTCTGCCGGATTTGCTCTCTGGGGCATCGATGCTGCGCTGGTCACGCTCTGCGCCTGGCGCAGCGATCTTCCCGCCATGGCGCGATCACCGATCGGGATTGGCTGGTTCACGCCCATCGTCTTGCTGCTGGTCTTGCGCCTGGCGCAAGGGGCATTGCCCCAGCGGCGCTGGCTGTGGTGGCTCGAGGATCGCCTGATACTGGCGATGTTGCTTGCGGGCGCTTGCGCGTTCCTGCCGTTCGATGCGGTGTTGCAGGTTGGCGTTTTGATCGTACTGATCACCGGCATTGTAGCATTGGGGCGCGGTGCGGCGCGGTCTAACGCTGAATTAACCACTCGGGGTTAAACGCTGAAAGCATGGTTGACCCCTTATCTTCCGGCCCAATCTCTTCCGGGGGCAAGCAAAGCGCGTCTGAAGCGCTGCTGAGGAATGAATTGTCGGCGTGCGATCAGGCTCTTGCCAATTGCGCGCCAATTCTGCGCCACCTGCTGCGCAATGAAGACGCCTCGATCTACAGCGAATTGATCGTGGCGCGGGTCCGGGGAATGTTTCAAGATATTGCTCGCCAATTGGTCATCGCGCTGGCCGAGGCAGCCGGCCATGCCGAGCCACAAGCCTGGGCCCACGAAGCGGCCGGCGAACTGGCGGCGTTGCTCGCCGAAAATCCCATCTTTCTCGCCCATTTCCATGCGCTGGCCCTTGAATGGCAGATGGCCGAGCGGCTGCAGACGCAAATGGCGCTCGACCCGGTGGTAACGCCGCTGCTGCAAGCGCGGATCGCCTCAGCCGATCCCGAGATCGCCGCCACGGCCATGAGCTTGCTGGCCGCGCAAGCCCGGTTTGGTCAAGCGCAGCGCCGCATGCTCCTGCCTATGGCCGAGCTTCCGGGCGATCTGTTCCATGTCGCGATGGTCACCATGCGCACCTATGTGGGCCATGAAGCGAGTGCCGACGGCTACGCCCTCATTGCCGAGCGTGCGATGCGCGCGCGCTTTGATGAGCAGCGCGGGCGGCTGGCCTTGGTCGGCCGCGTGCTGGGCGCAATGGCGGACAATGAGGCGCGCAGCGCACTATCGATCGAGCATGCCGGCGTCACGCTGTTCGTGACCGCGCTTGGGCAGGCTTCCGGGATAGGCCGCGAGTCGATCATCATGGCATCAACCGAGGGTCAGCATTTGCGCATGGCACTGGCGCTTTGCGCCAGCGGTCTCGGCCCCGACCGCATGACCTCACAATTCTGCGCGATACACCCAGACGCGGTGCTGCCTGAAGCGGTGCGCGAACTGGAACGGGAGGCAGCTGCGGCGGTGTTGCGCGATGCGGGCTTGGCTTTCCCATGATCGCGCCGCTGACCAAGGCGTGGGCGCGATGAGCACCGCGATCTCCATTCGCGGGCGCTGCGATGCGCAGGATCGTCTGATCGAGGCGGATGAGCCGCTGGCCGGTCTGCAAACGCGCTGCGGGGGCGAATTGCCCGGGGTGATTGCCATCCCGGCGCTGCTTGCGCTGGCGCGCCGCGCGCGGCTTGCCCGCATGTCGATCGCCCGTTCGATCAGCGCGATGGACGACGGTCAGCCGATTTCGTTCTGGGTAAAGATTGCCCCCGACGAGGAAGGTGCGCGGCTGGAATGCAGCCAATGGCGCCAGACGGGCCATCCGCCTGCCGACGTTTCCGCGCCGAATGTGCTACTCTGGCTGATTGCCGAGGCCCATCTGCTGCTGGATGACGAGCAACGCGTGCTGACAGTGCATACAGAAACCGACGAGCTGGCAGCGCTGGAAGCCGGTATTGGCAAAGTCTGGTCCGAGCTGGTGAAATTGGGAACGATGGGAGAGGCGGCCGCCGATCGCGACCAGCCGCTTCATTGGCGTTTGCTCGATGATGCGTCGTTTACACTGGGCGATGCGCCGCGGCGCTGGCGTTCGCGCATCCAGCCGCGCGCGGGCGGGGGTTTCGAATTGCTCATCATCCCAGAAACCATCGTCCATTTGCCGCCGCAGCCCGGCGGCGCCGCGGCTGCGCCGCCACCATGGAACACGCTGCTTGGCCGCGATCTGGCCCCGGCGCTGCGTCAACCGATTAACCGCATCATCGCCAATGCCGAGACCATCCGCACCCGGCTGGCCGGCCCGTTGGCCGATGAATACGCCGGTTATGCCGGCGATATCGCCGAGGCGGGGCGGCACTTGCTCAGCCTAGTCGAAGATCTGGCCGATCTCGACGCGCTCGAATCCCCCGGCTTCAGCCCGGCACCCGATCGCATTGATCTGGCCGATTGCGCACGCCGCGCGGCAGGTATCCTGTCGGTGCGGGCCAAGGAGCGTGCGATTGCGCTGCATTTGCCGCCAGACGATGCGCATGCGCCCGCGATCGGCGAGTATCGGCGGGTTCTTCAAATCCTGCTCAATCTGCTCAGCAACGCCATCCGCTATACGCCGGGGCACACGGCGGTTTCATTGGCAGTGGGGCGGGCCACCGATGCGAACGGCACCGAGAACGCGTGGATTGCCGTAAGCGACCAGGGAGACGGCCTGACCGAAGCACAGATGGCGCGGGTGTTCGAGAAGTTCGAGCGACTGGGGCGAAGCGGCGATGGCGGCAGCGGGCTGGGTCTTTACATCTCGCGGCGGCTGGCACGCGCGATGCAGGGCGATCTGCGCGTGACCAGCTCACCGGGCACGGGGGCGAGTTTTGTGCTCAGCCTGCCCGCGGATCGCGCCTGACAACTATTTGCGGCGAACGATCAACGCCGCTTGCCGCTGCGCAGCACCAACCCCAAGCCGATCAGCGCCAAGAGCGCCCCCCACAAGATCCACTGCTGCTGCGCCAGCATGAAGCTTGAGGCTGGCCACATGATCAGCCCCGCACCCTGACCCATCCACAGCAGGCCCATCAACACAGCGGCCACGCCGAAAATTCGCATTACGGTGGTCATGGCAAACGGCTTTCCGGGTTGTCGCTGCTTCGTGAACGGCTCAACGCTCGGTCAGCGGAACATAATCGCGCGCTGCCGGCCCTGTATAAAGCTGGCGCGGACGACCGATCTTCTGGCCTGGATCGGAGATCATTTCGTTCCATTGCGCGATCCAGCCCACCGTGCGCGCGATGGCAAACAGCACGGTAAACATCGTGGTGGGGAAGCCAATCGCCGAAAGGATGATCCCCGAATAGAAATCAACGTTAGGAAACAGCTTCTTGTCGATGAAGTAGGGATCGTTGAGCGCCAGTTCTTCAAGCCGTAGCGCGGTCTCGAACAAGGGGTCCTTGACCTTCAGCGCGGTGAACACTTCGCGCACGGTTTCCTGCATCACCGTGGCGCGCGGATCATAGTTTTTGTAGACGCGGTGGCCAAAGCCCATGAGGCGGAACGGATCATTCTTGTCCTTGGCGCGCTCGATATAGTGCGGAATCCGGTCTGGCGTGCCGATTTCCTTCAGCATGTTGAGCGCCGCTTCGTTGGCGCCGCCATGCGCTGGACCCCAGAGGCAGGCGATGCCCGCCGCGATGCAGGCAAACGGGTTCGCGCCCGATGAACCAGCGAGCCGCACGGTCGAGGTCGAGGCGTTCTGCTCGTGATCGGCATGGAGCATGAAAATGCGGTCCATCGCCTTTTCTACTGCAGGCTCGATCACGTATTCCTCGGCCGGCACGGCAAAGGTCATGCGCAGGAAATTGCCGGTGTAGCTAAGGTCGTTGCGCGGATAGACGAAAGGCTGCCCGACGGAATACTTGTAAGCCATCGCCGCGATCGTGGGCATCTTGGCGATCAAGCGGTGGGCGCTGATCGTGCGCTGCTCCGGATCGCTGATATCGGTCGAGTCATGATAGAACGCGGAAAGCGCGCCAA
This sequence comes from Novosphingobium sp. Chol11, assembly GCF_945870625.1. Taxonomy (GTDB): domain Bacteria; phylum Pseudomonadota; class Alphaproteobacteria; order Sphingomonadales; family Sphingomonadaceae; genus Novosphingobium. The sequence goes on from NZ_CAMBTS010000006.1 coordinate 48,950, forward strand.
CCACGCCGCACATGATTGCCATCGGGTGCGCATCGCGCCGGAAACCACGGTAAAAAGTGCTGAGCTGCTCGTGGACCATGGTGTGGCGCGTGATTGTGCGCGAAAACTCGGAAAGACCGTCGGCCGATGGCAGTTCGCCATTCAGCAACAGGTAGCACACCTCCATGAAGCTCGAATGTTCGGCCAACTGGCCGATGGGATAGCCGCGGTGCAGCAGTACACCTTCGTCGCCGTCGATGTAGGTGATCGCGCTGTCGCAGCTCGCCGTGCTGGTAAAGCCCGGATCATAGGTGAACAGGCCGGTCTGGCCATAAAGCTTGCGAATATCGACCACATCCGGGCCGATCGTCCCGGATTTGACCGGCATGTCGACGGTCATGCCGTCTGCGTTCAGGGTTGCGGAATTCTCGCTCACGATATGGCCTCCTGATAGGTGGTATGCGGCGTTTAAGCCGGGTTTGTTACTGATCCCAAAACTCTTATTGTTCAGGGCGATGCATCTGATCGCGAATCCGCGCCAATGCCTCTTCCTTGCCCAAAAGCGTCAGAACGTCAAAGATGCCGGGCGAGGTGGCCTGCCCGGTCAGCGCCGCGCGCAACGGCTGGGCCAGCTTGCCAAGCCCGAGATTGTGCGCTTCTGCCAATGCTTTCAGCGTGGCTTCTAGCGCCTCGCTTGTCCAGTGCGCTTCATCCGCGAGCAGTGCCGCTACCATCGCCAGCAAGCCGCGCGCGTCATCGGTCAAGAGGGCCGCCGCCTTCGGGTCGAGCGCCAAAGGACGATCAGCGAACAAGAACCCGGTGCTGCGCGCCAGCTCGCCCAGATCGGCGGCGCGCACTTTGAGCACCGGCATCGCGGCCTCAAGCAGCGCAAGCTGCGAGGCATCAAGGCCGCCAAGCCGGGGCGCGACCAGTCCGGCCAGACGGGCATCATCGGCTTCGCGCAAGTAATGTCCGTTAAGGTTGAGCAGCTTCTTGATATCAAAGCGCGCCGCACCTTTGCCGACAGCGGCGATATCGAACCATTCCACCGCCTGCGCGCGCGAAATGATCTCATCATCGCCGTGCCCCCAGCCCAGCCGCAACAGATAGTTGAAGACCGCCTCGGGCAGCAGGCCCATTTCGTCGCGGTAGGCATCGACGCCCAGCGCGCCGTGGCGCTTGGAAAGCTTGGCACCGTCCGCGCCGTGGATTAGCGGGATATGCGCGTAAGCCGGATCGTCCCAGCCCCCCTCGATCGCCTGCATCGCGCGGATCAGCACCAGTTGGCGAAAGGCGTTGTTGATGTGGTCATCGCCGCGGATGACATGCGTCACCCCCATATCATGATCATCGACCACCACCGCGAGCATGTAGGTCGGCGTACCGTCCGAACGCAGGATTACATAATCGTCGATCTCGCTGTTCTGCACGGTGATCGGACCCTGTACCAGATCCGGGATCGTGGTTTCGCCGGTGCGCGGTGCCTTCAGGCGCACCACATGCGGCTGGCCTGCAGGGCGGCTGGCAGGATCGGCATCGCGCCATTCGCTGTCGATGCGGAACGGCAGCCGCGCGGCCTGCGCTGCCTCGCGCCGCGCCGTCAGTTCTTCGGTGCTGAGATAACACCGATAAGCGCGGTCTGCCGCGACCAGCTGATGCGCGACCTCTGCGTGGCGGGCCGAGCGCGCAAACTGAAGTACCGGTTCCTCGTCACCGCCGAGGCCCAGCCAGTCGAGGCCGTCATAAATCGCGGCGATGGCAGCATCGGTAGAGCGGGCGCGGTCGGTATCTTCGACGCGCAGGAGATATTGCCCGCCATGATGGCGCGCGAAGAGCCAGTTGAACAGCGCGGTGCGCGCGCCGCCAATATGCAGGAATCCAGTCGGCGACGGCGCAAAACGGGTGACGACACGCGCCGCTGTGCTGGCGGCGACTAGGGCCGGTGCTGCAGAAACGGTATCAGTCATGCTTGCCATTTCGGCCAAAATCCCTCCTAATCTTGGGCATGGCTGAGCCAGTCCCTGGCAGCGCGAAAGTCGGCGCTGAAATCGTTGCGGCCGGACTGCGTCTCATCGCGCTGGCTGCGGCGGCGGTCTGGGGCAATCTCGCCCAATTGTCCAGTATGCACCGCACCATTGAACGCTTCCTGATGGAGCGCGCGTTCGAGCGCGGTCCATGGCTGGCGGTGGCGTTTGCCGCCGGGATTGCGGGCTGGACAGTTCTAGAGGGGCCGGCCGATTGGGCGGCGCTCATGGCATTGTGCGGTGCGGTCTTTCTGCTCGCCAGCTTGATCCCGCCCGATAGCGATCTACCATACTTGCGTCAGGCCTTGCTCGCCGTCACGCTGATGGTCGCTGCGGGCTGCGCCACGATCTGGGCCAAATCGGCATTGGTGGGCGAACCGGGCATCGCGTGGCCCGAGGTCTCGTGGATAGAGGGCGAAGTGCTCGACCGGCAGGACGAGCGCGCGCAAGGGCGCATCCGTCTGGTTCTGGCGGGCCAGGTTGAAGGGCACGGCCAGCCGCTGCGTCTGCGTATCAACGTGCCGGTGCAAGGCGATCTTCCGGCGCTGGCGGAGGGAGCAAGGGTGCGCCTGCGCGCCCGGCTGATGCCGCCCGCCGCGCCGATGCTGCCGGGCGCTTACAACTTTGCTCGCACCGCGTGGTTTGCCGGACTTGCGGCCACGGGCAACGCGATCGGGCCGGTCGAGGTGCTGACTCCGGCTACGGACCGCTGGTCGCTGCGCCAGATCCAGCAACGCCTGGCCGACCATGTCAGCGCCAATCTCTCCGGGTCGCCCGGCGCAATTGCCGCAGCACTGGCCAGCGGCGATCGCGGCGCGATTGCGCAAAGCGATGAAGACGCCATGCGCGACGCGGGCCTCACGCACCTGCTCTCGATAAGCGGGCTGCATGTCAGCGCGGTGATTGCGGCGGTCTATGTCATCACGATCCGCATGCTGGCGCTGTTTCCCTACATCGCGCTGCGCGTGCGGCTCCCTGTGTTCGCGGCGGCGGCGGGAGCATTGGGCGGGATTGCTTATACGCTGGTGACGGGTTCCGAAGTGCCGACTATCCGTTCGGTGGCCGGATCATTGCTGGTGCTGGCCGCGCTGGCGCTGGGCCGCGATCCGCTCTCGCTGCGCCTGCTTGCGACGGCGGCGCTGTTTGTGATGCTGTTCTGGCCGGAATCGGTGTTCGGCCCCGGCTTCCAGATGAGCTTTGCCTCGGTGATTGCGATTATCGCGTTCTACAGTGCTGCGCCCGCCAAGGCGTTTCTGGCAGCGCGCGAGGAGGGGTGGCTGATGCGCACAGCGCGCCATTTGCTGATGTTGCTCGCCTCGGGCGTGGTTATCGAACTGGCGCTGATGCCGATCAGCTTGTTCCATTTTCACCGCGCGGGGCTTTACGGCGCCGCCGCCAATGTGATCGCGATCCCGCTGACGACCTTTGCCACAATGCCGCTGGTTGCCATTGCGCTATTGCTGGATCTGGTCGGCGTGGGCGCGCCGGCCTGGTGGCTGGTGGGTAAATCTCTCGAGTTGCTGCTCTGGCTGGCGCATGTGGTCGCGGCGCAGCCGGGCGCGGTGACCATGATGCCGGGGATGCCGGGGTGGACGTTTGGCCTGTTTGTGGCCGGGCTGCTGTGGGCGGCGCTGTGGACAGGGCGGGTGCGGCTGTGGGGCTTTGTCCCGATCGCGCTGGCGACGGCTGCCTTGCTGGCTCAACGGACGCCCGATGTGCTGGTATCCGGCGACGGACGCCATGTCGGGATTACCGGCGAAGGCCCCGACTTGCTCGTGCTGCGCGACATGCGCGGCGATTATACCCGTGATGCCATGCTCGAAAGCGCCGGGATGGACGGACAGGTGACACCGCTCGACAGCTGGCGCGGCGCGCAGTGCAACCCTGACTTTTGCCGCATAACCGCGGCGCGGGGAGGGCGGCGCTTTGTTCTGCTCATGGCCCGGGGCCGCGATCTGGTGGAACGCACCGCGCTGGAACCAGCCTGCGCCGCCGCCGACATCGTGATCGCCAGCCGCCGACTGCCGCTGTGGTGCAAACCGCGCTTGCTCAAAGCGGACCGGGAGATGCTGAGGCGCACCGGCGGGGTCGCCATCAGCCTCATCTCAGGCGAGATCCGCACGGTGGCCGAAACACAAGGCCAGCATGGCTGGAACCAGCAGGCATCGACACCGTCACCCCGCTATCGCCGACCCTACGAAGCGATGCGCGGCTCGCCCGCATTGCCAAAAACCGATCAGTGATAGCGGCGCAGCAGCCCCGCCAGCTTGCCCTGAACCTGAACCTCGTCAGGCCGGTAAAACTGCGGATCATAGGCTGAATTGGCCGGATCGAGCCGGATCATGCCCTTCTCGCGGCGCAGATATTTGAGCGTGGCTTCCTCACCGCGCACCAGCGCCACCACAATCTCTCCGTCACGCGCCGTATCGGTGCGGCGCACCAGCGCAAAATCGCCGTCCAGAATGCCGGCATCGACCATCGAATCGCCTGATACCTCAAGCGCATAATGTTCGCCTGCGCCGAGCAGCGCAGCAGGCACGGGCATCGTCGCGGTGTCCTCCAGCGCCTCGATCGGCAGGCCGGCTGCGATCCGGCCGTGAAAGGGGATCTCGATAATGTCGTTGGCAGGCATCGGATGAGCGGGCAGGGGTGCCTTCGCAGCGGGGCGCAAGGCCGCCAGCGCGGGGGCAGGGACACGCGCCGGGGCTTTGCCGGTGCTCGATTCCGGCTCCTTGATCACTTCCAGGGCGCGGGCACGGTTGGCGAGGCGGCGAATGAAGCCGCGCTCTTCAAGCGCCGAGATCAGCCGGTGCACGCCCGATTTGGATTTGAGGTCCAGCGCTTCTTTCATTTCTTCGAACGAAGGCGAGATCCCGGATTCTTCAAGCCGGTTCTGGATAAAGCTGAGCAGCTCGTGCTGTTTGCGCGTTAGCATTCCGCGTCCCTCCCATAAGCGAACGAATGCGGAACGAATAAGCAACCTCGCGCAGCTCGTCAAGCATATCCGCCACTTTCGAGCAGATATACTGGAACAAACGATCCCGCCGGGGCCAGCGGCGCGCCCGCCGCGCGCTGAATGAGCGCATTGGCATGGGCCAGCGGGGTCAGCATGCCCGAATCCTGCAGGCTGCCCAGCGTGACTTGCTCTCCATCCCAGTGCGCGCGCAGAAATTCCATGCGGCTGCCGCCGCCGGGCAGGTCAGCCGCGAGCGGCGCGCGAAAGGCGCGCGGAAGCGGATAGGCCGCGCCCAATGCCGCGCGCAGCAGCGGCAGCATAAACAGATAGGCCGTGACATAGGCCGAGGCTGGATTGCCGGGCAGGCCGAGGATTACCTGATGTCCGCGCTGCGCCACCAGAAGCGGCTTGCCCGGCTTGATGCCGACGCGCCAGAAACTGATTTTCGCGCCCGCCGCCTCGAGCGCGGGGCGGATCAGATCGTGATCGCCCACCGATGCCCCGCCGCTGGTGACGATCACATCGGCGCCATGGCCCGCATCGAACGCGGCAACCAAGGCTTCGAGCCGATCGGGCACCGGCCCGAGCCGGCTGACTTCAACCGGGATCTGAGCGGCCATCACCGCCAGCATCGTGCCGTTGCTGGCCGGTATCTGCGCTGGTCCGGGAGTCTTGCCGACAGCGGCAAGTTCATCGCCGCTATCAATGATCGCCAGCTTGACTGCGCGCCGCACCGGCAAGTGGGTGTGACCCCCGGCAATAGCCAGCGCGATCTGCGCCGCGCCCAGCCGCGATCCGGGCGCAAGCAAGGGCGTATCCTGCCAGAAATCCATTCCTGCCGGGCGGATATGGCGATCGGTGGGTGAAGGCGGTGTGCCGGTGAGCGCCAGCGCATCGCCTTCGCGCGCCGTGTCCTCTTGCAGGAGGATCATATCGGCGCTGCCCGGAACAACCGCGCCGGTGCTGATCCTAATCGCCTCGCCGGCGGCAATGATGCCGGGGAAAGGATGCCCGGCTGCGCTCTCGCCGATCACGCGCCATGGCCCCGGCAGGTCGGCGGCGCGCAAGGCATAGCCGTCCATGGCCGAAAGCGGTGCAGGCGGGTTGGTGCGCCGCGCAACCATGGGAGCGGCGAGATAGAAACCGAGGCATTCTGGCGCCATCCGGTGCTCGACGGAAAGCTGCGGCGCAAGCGCGATCAGGCGGCGCTGGGCCTCCTCAAGTGGCAGCGGCGGGGTGCGGGCGGGCGCAGGACCAGCCATTCAGGCCGCTTTCCAGTCGCCCGATTTGCCGCCGCGCTTTTCGATCAGGCGGACATCATGAATGACCATGCCTTTATCGATGGCCTTGGCCATGTCGTAGATCGTCAGCAGCGCGATCGAAACGGCGGTGAGCGCTTCCATTTCCACGCCCGTTCGCCCGGTGAGCGATGCGGCGGCGCGGGCCTCGATCCCATCTTCCAGATAGGCGAATTCTACCGACACCGCATCAAGGCCCAGCGGATGGCACAGCGGGATGAGCTCGGCGGTTTTTTTTGCCGCCATGATCCCGGCGATCCGCGCCGCTGCCAGCACATCGCCCTTGGGCACGGTGCCGCCGCGCAGCGCGCCGAGCGTCGCCGCGTTCATACGGATGGCACCAACGGCAATCGCCACCCGCTGGGTTGCGGCTTTTGCACCGACATCGACCATGCGCGCGCGGCCTTGCGGATCGAGATGGGTGAGCTCGCTCATGCGCCGAAAACCTTCCAAGTTGACATAGTTGACACAGTCCAGAGAACAAACTTGGCGATCCCGGGGCGGGGCGCTGGCGCGGCCTGCGCAGCGCGATGAAGGGCGGTGTTGCGTGCTATCATCGTGCCGTGATGCCATAGCTCGCAGTTGTAGGACAGATCGAAAGCGGGGGCGGCCTGCTCGCTCCCATTATGGCCGCATCCGCCCTGGATGGCATCTGCGCGGCGCGGCGCTACCGGGCGAGGCGCGCGGACTGGCTAGTGGACAGCGGGTGCCGGATCGCTAACGTGATCGTTCATAGCGTGAAACGGGGGAAGCATGATGCGCAAACGGACGGCCGGTTTGATCGGAGCGGCGGCGACGATGCTGGGCGGGCTGGGCTGGTATGCCAGCCTCGATGCGGAAACGCGCGGGTTGCTCGGTGCCTTGCCGACCAATGCCGATGTGCTGAGTTGGTCGGTGCCGCAGCGCGACGCTGCGTTTCGCGCCATGGACCGCCTGCCGGTGCTCGCCAAGGCGCACGAGATTGCGGCATCGGACAAACCGCTGCCGTTGCCGCCGGGCAGGCCTTTGGCGATCCCCGGGGTGGAGGCCTACATGGCGGCGCAGCGCGCGGCGGGGCTGGTGATCGTGCAGGACGGCAAAGTGCGCTTCGAGCGCTACGGCCTCGGCTTTAATGCGAAAGGACGCTGGACCAGCTTTTCAGTCGCCAAGTCGTTTACTTCGACTTTGGTCGGCGCGGCGCTGCGCGATGGCGCGATCAAAAGCCTCGATGACAAGGTAAGCCAGTACATCCCCGATCTGCGCGGCTCTGCCTATGACGACGTGAGTGTTCGGCAATTGCTGACGATGAGTTCCGGCGTGCGCTGGAACGAGGACTATGAAGATCCCAAGTCCGACGTCGCGATGTTCAACACAGCCCAGCCCGACAAGGGCGTGGATGCAACGGTAAGCTATATGCGCAAGCTGCCGCGCGCGCATTCGCCGGGGACCGTGTGGCACTACAATACCGGCGAGACCAACCTGATCGGCGTGCTGGTATCATCGGCCACGCACAAAACCTTGGCACAGTACCTGGAAGAAAAGATCTGGAAACCTGCGGGCATGGAGGCCAAGGCGACTTGGCTACTGGGCAAGACCGGCCATGAGATCGCCGGGTGCTGCCTTCAGGCCGCGACGCGCGATTTTGCGCGAATGGGCCTGCTGGTGCTGGCGAACGGTCAGGCGGGTGGCCAGCAGATCGTTGCGCCAGACTGGTTTGCCCAAGCCACACACAAGCAGAAGGACATCGGCGAGGCGGGCAAGGGCTATGGCTACCAATGGTGGACTTACGACGATGACACCGTCGCCGCGCAGGGCATCTTTGGGCAGGGCATTTTCATCGACCCCAAGCGGCATCTGGTGATCGCGAGCAACGCCGACTGGACCCGCGCCAGCGAAGGGCCGGAGGGCGATGCGCGCGAGGCCTTTTACCATCAGGTGCAGGCGATCATTGACGCCGGGGGATGATCATTCCAGCGGTTTGCCGCGTGAGCGGATGACGTAGTATTTGGTGTAGCCCTTGGTATCCCACGTTCCGCGCCATTCGGCGGGCACGGTGACGGCATCGCCGGGGCCGAGGGTAGTGACCTGTCCGTCGACAGAAGTAAGTGTCACGCTGCCGCTGACGAAAAGCATGAATTCGTCGACGCCATAATCCTTGTCCTTGAATTCCTTATGCGAGGGGCCAGCCTTGTACATGCCGCTTTCGAACAGCTTGTCGCCGGTCATCAAGGTGATGACATCCTTGGTCTGCTTCGCGCCTTCACCCGCAACGATCACCTCCTTGCGGTCAAAGATCGCGCCGCTTGCTTCGGCCGCTGCTATTTTGGCGGGATGAACGACTTGCGCGGCGACCGCAGAGGTGGTCGTTGTCAGGCCGATTACGAGCGAGAGCATGAGTTTCATTGCGGATGTTCCCTTTTCCAGTTGCCGCAAAGTATGTTCGCAGCGGGAGGGAATGCAACAGCTTTAATTCTCGCAGAGCGCGGCGGCCACGGCGGCTTCGGCATGAAGCCGGGCGGTGTCGAACAGCGGAACCGGGCTGTCATCCGGCCCGACCAGCAGCATGATTTCGGTGCAGCCCAGCACGATGCCTTGTGCGCCGCGCGCCGCCAGCCGGGTGATGATGGCGCGGTAAGCTTCGCGCGAGGCGGGCTCGATGCGGCCGGCGATGAGTTCTTCATAAATGATGCGGTGGACCACGGCGCGATCTTCGGCTTCGGGGACGAGCACTTCGAGCTCATGCTTATCGGCAAGATAGCCGCGGTAGAAGTTCTGTTCCATCGTGAAGGCGGTGCCGAGCAGGCCGACTTTGGCGAGGTCCGCCGCCTTGATTGCTTGCGCGGCTGGATCAGCGATATGGATCAGCGGGATGCCGATTGCAGCGGCAACTTCATCTGCCATCAGGTGCATGGTGTTGGTGCAGATCAGGACCATGTCCGCGCCTGCGGCCTCCAGCGTTTGCGCGGCATGGATCATCTGCTGGGTAAGCGCGGCCCATTCGCCGGCCCTTTGCAACGCGGCGATTTCGGAGAAGTCGAACGAATATAGCAGGCAACGCGCCGAAGCCGAGGGACCGCGCGCATTGCGAACGCCTTGGTTGATCATGCGGTAGTATGCGGCCGAACTTTCCCAGCTCATACCGCCGATCAGGCCGATGGTTTTCATTGGGTTCGGTTCCTGTGCCGCGAACGATGCGATGTTTTGCCGCGATACGGGCGCTAAGCCGTGTCCGGCTTGCCCGGAGTGGCCATGCGCTGGCGCCCGGAAAATCCTGCCGCGATCTGTTCCAGAGCGATTCCGGCGAGGTTCTGGGCGCGACCCGTCTGGCGTAGGCGGACGCGGGTGAAGGTGGCGCTGCGGGCCGCAAATTCCGCATGATAGGCCTGATAATCGGGGTTTGGTTTGGCAGCGCCGCTGGCCTGCGCGATCACGAAGGCGGAATCGCCGATCAGCACCACATCACTTTCGCCAAGCATTTGCGCAACTTCGAGCGCATGGAGCAGGGCGCGCCATTCGGCGTCGGTATTGCTGCCATGGCCGATGGCCGGGCGGTGGTGGGTCACGCCGCGCGCGACGACGGCGGTTTGCATCGCGCCCGGATTGGGGCGGCAGCCGCCGTCGAACCAGATATTTATGGGTTTAGCGCCCACTTAGCGCCGCAATAGCGCGCGGGTAGCCGCGCAAACGTCATGCTCGCGCATCAGGCTTTCGCCGACGAGGAAAGTGCGCGCGTGGGGGGCGAGGCGCAAGAGATCGGTGTGGCTGTTGATGCCGCTTTCGCTGACCAAGAGCGCGCCTTCGGGGGCGAGCGGGGCGAGGCGTTCGGTGGCCGCGATATCGGTTACGAAGCGCTTGAGATCGCGGTTGTTTACACCGATCAGGCGCGATTTGAGGCGCGCGGCGCGCTCCATTTCGGCCTCGTCGTGCACTTCGACTAGCACATCCATGCCGTGTTCGGTGGCGGCCATCTCGATCTCGGCCATTGCCCCATCATCGAGCGCGGCGACGATGATCAGGATGGCGTCTGCGCCGATGGCGCGGGATTCGGCGATCTGCCAGGGATCAACCATGAAATCCTTGCGCAGCGCAGGCAGCGCGCAGGCGGCGCGCGCGGCGATGAAATAGTCCTCGTGACCCTGAAAATAAGGCGCATCGGTGAGCACCGATAGGCAGGTCGCGCCGCCCTGTTCGTAGGCCAGGGCATGCGCGGCAGGATCGAAATCGGCGCGGATCAGGCCCTTGGACGGACTGGCCTTCTTGATTTCGGCGATGAGCGCAAAACCGGCGGCGGCCTGCGCGCGCAAAGCGGCTTCGAACCCGCGCGGCGGGGTGTGCTCGGATGCGCGCGCGGCGAGATCGGCGAGCGAGAGCACCGCCTTGCGGGCCACGACTTCGTTGCGCTTGGTCGCGCAGATTTCGGCGAGTTTGTCGGTCATCGGAGCGTCGCGATCCAGCAGTTCAGCAGGGCATTGGCAAGCCCTTTGTCGATGGCTTCGGCGGCTTCTTCCACGCCGTCATGCCAATCATCCACCTCGCCCGCGACGATCAGCGCGGCGGCGGCGTTGAACAGCACGGCGTCGCGGTATGCGCCAGGCTCGCCTTGCAGGAGCGCGCGCAGAGCGGCGGCGTTGTAGGCCGCGTCGCCGCCGCGGATCGCGGACACGGGCGCGGCGGGCAGGCCGGCATCGGCGGGATCGAGGCGCCGCATTTGCAGCGCATCGCCGCGTACTTCGGCGAGCGCATTGCCGCCCGCCAGGCTGAGTTCGTCGAGCCCTTCGTCGCCAGAAACGACCATGGCGTGCGTGGTGCCCAGCTTCAGCAGCGCCTCCGCATAGATCGGCACGTAATCCGGGCGGGCGATGCCGACGAGTTGGCGGGTGACTTTGGCCGGGTTGGCCAGCGGGCCCATCAGATTGAAGATGGTGCGGCGGGCGATGGCTTTGCGGATCGGCATGATGCGGGCCATCGCCGGATGGTGGCGCGCGGCAAAGAGGAAGCAGATGCCGAGGTCGGCCAGCGTGGCCTCCGCCGTTTCGACCGCGCGGTCGAGATTGAGGCCGAGCGCTTCCAGCGTATCGGCTGCGCCCGCTTTGGAACTGGCGGCGCGGTTGCCGTGCTTGGCGACAGGCACGCCGCAGGC
>NZ_CAMBTS010000007.1 GCF_945870625.1 Novosphingobium sp. Chol11
GCTTGGTTTTCCCTTGGGTCGGCTGCGGCGAGTGCAAACGCTGCCGTGCGGACGAGCAGAACCTGTGCCTCACAATGCGGCCGATGGGCCTTGCCGTTGATGGAGGCTATGGCAGCCACGTCATCGTCTCCGACCCCAAGTATCTGCTCGATATCGATGGGCTCGATCCGGCGGTCGCCGCAACCTATGCTTGTTCAGGCGTGACTGTGTTCGGGGCAATCCGCAAACTCATGCCGCTCGATCCCGACGACACGGTCGTCGTGATAGGCGCTGGCGGGCTCGGGCTCAATGCCATCTCGCTTTTGCAGGCGCTCGGCCATGCCCGGATTTGCGCAGTAGATACCGGGTCGACCAAACTCGAGGCCGCGCTGGCACAGGGTGCGTCACGCGTCGTCCTATCCGATGGCGATACCGGATCAACCGTCGCGAAAATCACCGAAGCGTGCGGCGGCAAGGTCTTCTCGATTATCGACACGGTCAATGCCAGCTCCACCGCTGCATTTGCGTTCGACGCCCTTTCGAAGGGAGGCAAGCTAATCCAGGTCGGGCTGTTCGGCGGCGAGCTCAAGTTGCCGTTGCCGCTGATGCCGGCCAAAGCGGCCACGCTTCAGGGTAGCTATGTCGGCGGACTTGCCGAACTGAAGGAAGTGGTCGCGCTTGCCAAGCGCGGACTGATGCCCGACATTCCGATCACGCCGTGCACACTCGATGAAGTCAACGCCGCGCTTGAAAACTTGCGTGACGGGAAGGTCATCGGGCGGATGGTGCTGGTGCTGGACGACCCGGCCTAGCCGTCCAGCACACTATCCTTTCGGACGCTCGGAAATCAAACTGCCGGTGTCAGCGCCAGATCGCGCTCAACCGCTGCATCGTTGCCGATCCAGCAGCGCAGGACGTCCATGTATTCGAACGGGCCGCCGCCGTAGTTGCTGAGAAAGATCGAATCGCGCTCGTTCTTGCCCTCGTTGTTGTAATAGCCAGGGGTGCATTCACGGAAGAAAGTATCATCCTTCTGCGCCTTGTCTGCCAGAACTTCGAGCCAGCCCTGCTCTGCCGCATCGGTCACGTCGAAGTTGACACCGCGATCGAGGCAGCGTTTGACCAGTGCCGCGTAGTGTTCGGCCTGACGGCGGTTCATGAAGGTGATGTTCCAGGTGATACCGGACTGTTTGAGACCGCTTATGATAGCCATGTTCGGGAAATTGTGCACCAGCATCCCGTGGAGCGAACGGCGCCCGTCCGTCCAATAGTCTGACAGCGTCATCCCGCCGACACCGCGCATGTCGAACCCAGCGGTGCGATCGGGCGGTGAAGCCACCTCGAAACCGCTGGCATAGATGATGCAGTCTACGGGATATTCGGTGCCATCGAACATGATACCCGTCTCGGTGATCCGATCGAGACCGCGCCCCTTGGTGTCGATCAGGTTCACGTTGGGCCGGTTGTAAGTCTCGAAGTAATTGTCAACGAACAGCGGCCGCTTGCACATCCAGTTGAAATAAGGCTTTAGCGCCTCGGCCGTGTCCGGATCAATGACGATCCCGGCGATCCGGGTGCGCATAGCCTCCATCTTTTCGTAGTCTGCCTGCTGGCGCAGCGCGCCCATCTCCTCGGGCGTCTTGCCCTTGTACATGGCTTCAGTCATCTTGCCCCAGTTGCGGGTCCACCCATCCTGAATGAGATCGACCTCCTGCGGGATCAAGTTGACGAAGCCCTCGAAATTGAGTGCGCGTCGTTCCCACCAGCCGGGCTCCTGGCTATTCCACCAGTCAGGATCGGTCGGCGCGTTCTCACGGTCGTCAACTGCGGCGGGCGTGCGCTGCACCACATAGAGTTGCTGGCACCACTCGCCGAGGTGGGGAATGGCCTGCACCGCGCTTGCACCTGTGCCGATGATGGCGACCCGCTTGTCCTGAAGGTCCGTCAACCCGCCGGTGTTATCGCCCTTGGTATAGACGTAATCCCAGCGCGAGGTGTGGAAAGTGTGGCCCTTGAAATCACCAGCACCGAGGATGCCGGGCAGCTTGGGGCGGCTGAGGATGCCACTTGCCATGCACAGGAACCGCGCACGCAGTTCGTCGCCGCGGTCGGTCGTGACGATCCAGCGGCCCCGCGCCTCGTCCCACGCCGCACCGCTTACGCCGGTCTGGAGCAGTGCCTTGTCGTAGATGCCGGTCTGCCGGGCGATCCGCCGGGCGTGATCGAGTATTTCCGGCGCACGCGCATAACGCTCGCTGGGCATTTCGCCGTGGTCCTCGATCAGCGGCAGATAGCTGTAGGCTTCCACATCGCAGCGGCAGCCGGGATAACGGTTCCAATACCAGGTGCCGCCGACATCGCTGCCCTTTTCGACTATGCGGACATCAGTCACTCCTTCCCTGATCAGGCTGGTCGCGGCGAGCAAGCCGGAAAAGCCACCGCCAACGACCACGACGTCAAGGTCCTCGCTGATCGGCGCGCGCTCGAGCGGCTCGCTGACATAAGGGTCCTCAACATCACCAATGAACGGATGATCCACCGCGACATACTGATCATTGCCCTCACTCCGCAGCCGCCTGTTACGCTCGCCGAGGTACTTTTCACGAAGCGCGTCGTAGCTCCGTCCAACGGACTCGGTATCGCTCATGGTTCTCTCCCGATATCTGTGTTTGCCCAGTGCGGCGTGCCCAGAATGCTGTCTGCAATCAGCGCCTTGATTGTGTCGTCGTTGTATCCGAGTTCGGCGAGCACCGCGCGGCTGTGCTCCCCCAGCAGCGGCGGACGCAGCCGAAGCGCGGGACGCTCCCCGTCAGCACGCAGCGGCGTTGCAACGGTGCGGAAATCCCCGTCACGCAAGATCATGTCCGATGCTTCGGTCTGCGGATGGGCCGAAAGTTCACCCAGCGTGTGGACTGGCGAGCAGGGAATATCGCGCGCGCCAAGCGCCTCGAGCCAAATGGCACGGGTGCGGCCAGCAAGGATCTGGGTAACAATCGGCACCAACACCGCGCGGTGCAGGACCCGCTCGCCATTGGTGGCGAAGCGAGGGTCGGCGGCCAGATCGGGGCGCTCTACCAGATCGCAGAACAGTCGCCAGAACCCGTCGTTCGCGATGCCGAGGATGATCGGCGCGTCTGCGGTCGGAAACGCCTGATAGGGCACGAGCGATTCATGGCCCGAACCGGGCCGTTCGGGCTCGGTGCCTCGCACCCAGTAGTTCTGCAGAAAATAACCCAGAAAGCCGACAGCGGAATCGAACAGAGACACTTCGATCCGGTGGCCGTGACCCGTCCGGTCCCGCTGCATCAGGCTGCCGAGGATGCCGATCACGGCATGATAGCCAGTCGCCTGGTCGATCGGAGAAAACGGGGAGCGGGCGGGCGGGCCGCCCGGTTCGCCCGTCAGCGAAAGCATACCTGTGAAGGCCTGGGCAATTAGATCGTAGCCTTTGCCCTCATTCATCGGGCCGCGCGTTCCATAACCGGAGATGTTGGCATAAACTATACGGGGGTTGATCGCGGAAAGCCGCTCCCAGCCAATGCCGAGACGATCGGCCACACCGGGCCCGAAACTCTCGACGACAATATCCGCCTCGCGGACCAGCGCCTCAGCTACCGAAAGACCGGCGGGCTTCTTGAGATCGAGCGCAATCCCGCGCTTGTTGCGATTGACGGCGGTGAAGATCGCGCCGACCCCGCTTTCGAAAGGCGGCCATCCACGCGTATCATCTCCATGGAGCGGCTCAACCTTGACAACGTCGGCTCCGAGATCCGCTAGATACTGCGTACACAGCGGACCTGCGAGAATCTTGGTGAAATCGACCACGCGTTTTCCCTCCAACGGTCGAAATCCGTCGGGGAGCGACTCGATTGGTCGGGTTTGCGGGAATGTGTTCATGTTGTTATTTTCTATGGTCCAATAATTGACTTGTCTAGATGGTAGCGGTAGGATTTCGTATGACATCAGAAGTTTCGCCAAGCGGCACAGCCACCCAGGCCGATACGATGCTGGAGGGACTCGGCCGCATCAAGGTGCCCAAGTCGAGCGACGTCCTCGCCGACCGGCTCAGACAGGATATCCTGAGCGACGCTTATCAGCCGGGTGTAACCCTGCCCACAGAGCGTGAGCTGGTTTCGGCGACCGGACTGAGCCGGGGTTCGGTGCGAGAGGCCTTGCGCATTCTGGAGGCCCAGGGCCTCGTCCATACACGCGCAGGCCGATATGGCGGCACGACGGTCTCACAGCCGACGACCAATCAGCTCGCCAGCCACATCAATCTCTATGCCAAAGGCCGCAGCATTCCCTTGCGCGTGCTTGTAGAAGTGCGCCTTGCACTAGAGCCGATGGTCGCGGCCTTGGCGGCGGAGCGGCGAACCGAAGAAGATCTCACCACTCTGAGGGCCATCTCGGTGCGTATCGAGGAAGCGGCCAAGGAAAATGTCCCCATCTTCCTAGAAGAAAACGTGAACTGGCACGATGCCATTGCAGCCGCGAGCCACAACGATCTGCTCCACGCCTTCGCTACCTCCGTCAGCGGACTGATGTTCGAAGCTTCGCAGATCAAGGAATTCGCCGCGATCGAAGTCCGTGAACGGGTGATCTTGGCGCATGCCAAAATTTTGGAAGCCATCGAAGCAGGTGATGCAGCGTTGGCGCGTCGCCGCGTCGAACGTGACGTCCAGGCCTACGCAGTCATCCTTGAGGCAGCCTTGGCTGCGGCAGCGGCTGCTAGCGAAGACGCAACGGGCTGATGCATGACGGTTCCGGCTAGCGATACGCCATTGCCGGAACCCGCGCTGCGCCGCGAAACCCATTGGGGCCGCATAATGCGTTGCTATGCGCAGCGGCCGACCGATCTGCTGGGCCATTTCCGCGATGTCGTCGCAGCGCGGCCTGATGCCGTGGCAGTAGTGGATGGCGATCTAAGGCTTACTTATGCACAGCTCCAGCACGAAGCCGGTTCACTGGCCGCATTGCTGGCCACGCAAGGCGTCGGCACAGGCGACAGGGTAGCGGTCATGCTCGACAACAGCGCGGATGCGGTGCGCGCGGTACTCGCCGTGCTGCAACTCGGCGCGGTGCTCGTGGCCGTCAGCACGCGCTCGCGGGGGCCGGAGCTGGACTACATCTGCACCGACTGTACCCCTGCCGCGCTGGTGCTGGAGCCAAAGTTCGCCGATGTGGTGGCAGCCGCACCGTCTGCACCTGGCGCGCGCTTCGATATCTCCTCAGATGCATGGCGCACGGCGGTAAGCCAGCCGCAAGCGGCGCCAGAAGCGACATCGGTGGAGGAAGAGGCATTTTTCGCCATCCTCTACACCTCGGGCACCACGGGCCGCCCCAAGGGCGCGATGCTCACGCACCTCGGCGCAATCCATTCTTGCCTGCACTGGCGCGATGCCTTGGCACTTGGGGCTGAGGAGCGTTCGCTGCTCTGTGTGCCATGGGCGCATGTCAGCGGTCTGTGCGGCGTGCTGATGCCGATGCTCTATCTGGGTAGCACGCTCGTGATGCTCGCCGATTTCAAACGACGCGTGGCACTGGAACTGCTGGAGCGCGAGCGGATCACCCATGCGCTGATGGTGCCGGCGATGTACGGCCTATGCCTGCTGGAACCCGATCTCGCGGCCTTCGACTTGAGCACTTGGCGCATTGCAGCCTATGGCGGCGCGCCGATGCCGGAGCCGACGATCGCGCGCTTTGCCGCGGCCTTCCCCCAGCTTGCCATGTGCAACGCCTACGGCGCGACGGAGACCACCTCCCCCACTACGATCATGCCACCAGGCGAAGGCATCGAGCGCGCTGACAGCATCGGCCGCGTCGTGCGCTGCGGCGATATTCTCGTGATGGACGATGCGGGCCGCGAAGTGCCGCCGGGCATGGACGGCGAATTGTGGATCGCGGGGCCGATGGTGATCCCCGGCTACTGGGGCAATCCCGATGCCACCGCAGCCTCCTTCACCGGTGGTTACTGGAAATCGGGCGATATCGGCAGTGTGGATGCGGGGGGCTATGTCCGAATTGCCGACCGCAAGAAGGACATGATAATTCGCGGCGGCTTCAAGATTTATCCCGCCGAGGTCGAAAGCGTGATCGCGGGGCTCCACGGCGTGGTCGAAGCTGCGGTGGTCGGCCGCTCCGATCCGATGCTGGGCGAGGCGGTGATCGCTTTCGTCACTACCGAGGGCAGCGCCCTCAACCCGGCTGCAATCCGCGCATGGTGCGCCGAGCGCCTGTCAGACTACAAGGTTCCTGCCCACGTGATCATCGATACCGCGCCGTTGCCGCGCAATGCCAATGGGAAGATCCAGAAAGGCGAGCTGCGCCAGCGCGCGGCCCGGATCGGCGAGGCCGCCGCATGAACTTGCCGCCCCTCCCCCCGCGCACGCCGATTCTGGTCGGCATCGGCGTGATCATGCAGCGTGAGGAAGATCATACCAGCGCGCTCGAACCGATGGACCTGATGCTGGAGGCCGTGCGCGCGGCAGGCGAGGACTGCGGTGCACCGGAGTTGCTGGCGCAGCTTGGATCGATTGCCGTGCCGCGCGGGCGCTGGCGCTATCGCAACCCGGCGGGCGAGATCAAGCGCACGGTGGGCGCAGTGAACGCTACGACGATCGTTTCCAGTGTCGGGGTGCTGCAGCAGACGCTGATCGCCGATGCCTGCGCGGCGATTGCCGAAGGGCGGGTTGACAGCGCGCTCATTACCGGAGCGGATGCGGGCTACCGCATCCTGCGCGCGAAGATCAGCGGTGCCCGCGCCGAGGAACGCAATCAGGACGACGAACCCGACCAGCGACTCGAACCCAAGGCCGAACTGCGCCACGAGGCCGAAGTTGCTGCGGGGCTGGCCATGCCGGTAGGGCTCTATGCCGTGCTCGAAAGCGCGCGCCGCGCCGCCGCCGGCCTCAGCGTGAGCGAGCACCGCGACCGGATGGCCAAGCGCTATGCGCGGTTTGCTGCCATCGCCGCCGCCAACCCCGATGCTTGGAACCGCAAGTCACCGACGGCAGAGCAGATCCGTGATGACGGTCCAGGCAACCCGATGCAGGCCTTCCCCTATACCCGCGCGCATTGCTCGACGTGGAATGTCGATCAAGCCGCCGCGCTGTTGCTCTGTTCGGCGGAGAAGGCCGAGGCGCTGGGGATCGACCGCGCGCGCTGGGTTTTTCCGCTGGCGAGCGCCGAGGCGAACCATATGCTCGCCGTTTCCGCGCGGGCCGATCTGATCCGTTCGCCGGGTGCGGATGCTGCGGCGAAAGCAGTGCTTGAAGCGAGCGGCCTGACGCCAGCGGAGATCGACCTCGTTGAACTCTACAGCTGCTTCCCGGTCGCAGTGGATACCTTCGCCGATGCGGCGGGGATCGATGAGGGCCGCGCGCTGACGGTGACGGGGGGGATGCCTTTCGCGGGCGGGCCCTATAACAACTACTTCTTCCAGGCGACCGCGCGCACCGCGAAGCTGCTTCGCGAAGGCCAGGGCAGGACTGCGCTGCTTTCCTGCGTCTCGGGCATCATGACCAAGCAGGCCTTCGCGCTTTGGTCTACGGAGCCATCGCCAAACGGCTTTGTGCGGCGGGACGTGACCGCCGAGGTTGCAGCAAACGCCGCCGAACTCTCCGTTACTCTCGATTACACCGGTCCGGGCCGCGTGGCCGGCTATACCGTCGTCCACGAACGCGGCGCGGCGCCCAAAGCCATCGCGCTCATCGATACAAACCTTAGCACCCGCGCGCTCGTCACGTCAGAGGCACCGGACCTGATCGCGGCGATGCAGGACGACGAATGGGTTGGTCGGCGCATTATAGTCAAAGCCGGGCGGATTGCGGCATGAGCGCGGTGCCCGAAACCGCCGACGACGTTTGCGCACTGCCGTTGGTGCGGCGCATGGCGGCGCTGCTCAATCGCGATCCGCTGGGCCTTGCCGAAGGCGACCCGCTGCCGCGCGGCTGGCATGTCGCTTTCTTCAACCCGCCGACGCCACAGGCCGATTTGCGCTACGATGGCGCCGCGCACCTTGGCGTGACGCTGCCCGATCTGGGTATGCCGCGCCTGATGATGGGCGGGCGCAAGATCGATTTTCTAGGCGATATTTCCATCGGCGCGCATCTGAGGCGCAGCAGTCGCACCGCCTCGGTCACCGAAAAGAGCGGCAAGTCGGGCCGCTTCGCACTCATCGATATCGAGCACCGCATCACGCTCGAAGATGGCGATCAGCCTGTGATCGTTGAGACCAGCAGCTATGTGCTGCGCGAGGCCGAAACTGGCGAGATACCAGCCAAGCCCGCGCCGCCGCCCGCGCCAACGCCATTTCCTCCGGCCGACGTGACCTGCACTTTCGTTCCCGACGAGACCGTGCTGTTCCGCTATTCGGCGATCACCGACAACCCGCATCGCATCCATTACGACCTGCCTTACGCGCGGTCCGAAGGCTATCCGGCACTGCTGGTCAACGGGACGATCCCCGCAATGGTGCTCCTCGAAATGTTCCGCGCGCACGTGGGTGGAGAGCCTGCGTGCTGGCGCAGCCGCAATGTAGCGCCGATCCTGTGCGGGTCGGAACTGACGCTGACGCTGACGCGCGACGGCGATGAATGGTTGACGCGCGTCCTCACGCCCGGTGGCGTGCTGGCGCAGGAAGCAAGGGTCTGGCCATGAATGATGTTTCCCCCAGCCCGACGGCAAGTCAAACCCCGGCTCTGTGGCCCGGCGCGCTGGAAGAGGCACGCGAACTGATCGGGGTCGAGCTGCGCCGCACCGGCCAGCAGTGGAACACCGAAGCCTCACCCGATGCGGTGCGCCATTTTTGCTGGGGGCTTGGTGACGACAATCCGCTGTTTACCGATCCCGCCTATGGCGCAACCTCGCAGTGGGGCGGCGCACTCGCGCCCGGCTGCTTCCTCTACACGATCGACACCACCGTGGTCGCGCCCAAGCTGCGCGGGATCCAATGGCTCTATGGCGGCACCGACTTCGAATGGTACGAGCCGATCCGCCACCGCGACAGCTTCACGGTGAGCGCGAAATTACTTGATGCTGTGGAGAAGGCGGGCGGCAAGGCGGCCAAGTTCATCATCCAGACCGGCGAAACGCGCTACACCAATCAGCATGGCAAGCTGGTCTGCGTCGCCCATGGCCATACCGCGCGCACGGCCCGCTCCAAGGCGAGTGGCGGGCTGAGCTACGCCCCGCGCGAGACGCACAAGTATTCGCCCGAAGAGCTGGAAGCCATCGGCCATGCGATCGAGACCGAGGAACTGCGGGGGGCTGCCCCCCGCTTCTGGGAGGACGTCGAGGTCTGCAGCGAGATTCAGCCAATGCTCAAGGGCCCGCTCAACATCACCGACATGATCTGCTGGTATTCGGGCGGCGGGCACAGTTACCAATCGCACCGCCGGGCGCACATGCACCGTCGACGGCATCCGGCTGACTCCTACGTCAATCCCGAAACCGGCGCAGCAGACAGCGCCGCACGCGGGCATGCCGAAGCCAAGATGGCGCGGGAAGTGGGCATGCCAGGCGGCTATGATGTCGGCCCGCAGCGCATTTCGTGGATGGGCCAGCACATGACGAACTGGATGGGCGATAACGGCTTCCTGCGCCGTCTCAGCGTCTCAGTACGGCGGCCCAACATCTTCGGCGACGTTTCATGGTGCCGCGCTGAGATCGCCGACAAGCGCGTAGAGGACGGCGACCATGTCATCGATCTGGTGCTGCGCGTGGTGAACCAGCTGGGCGAAGTGACCGCCAAGGGCACCGCCACGGTGATCCTGCCGACGCATACGCCCAGCGCCTGAGCATTTTCTCCGCGCTGCAAAAAGGAGGGCCCCCGGCGCGAGCTGGGAGCCCTAATCATTTTGGCCGCCGGGCAGAGGAGTCCCCGGCGGCCTTTGGAAGATCAGTTCTTGATGCTAAGCGTGATGCCGTACGTCGCCGGCATCCCGGTGAAGCGCACCGTGGTATCCAGATAGTGCGCGGCGTTGGTCACGAAGTACTTGTTGAACACGTTCTTGCCCCAGGCGAGGATCTTGTAGCGCTTGTCGCCGAACTCGTAGCCGAGGCGCGCATCGACCGTGGCATAGGCCGGGATCACGAAGGG
Source organism: Novosphingobium sp. Chol11 (assembly GCF_945870625.1). Lineage (GTDB taxonomy): Bacteria > Pseudomonadota > Alphaproteobacteria > Sphingomonadales > Sphingomonadaceae > Novosphingobium. Next base: position 10,079 of record NZ_CAMBTS010000007.1, read on the forward strand.
TTGGCCGATACCCGGCGCATTGCGATCATTTGCCAGTGTGCGGAACTGGATCGTGCGGCCATTGAGCGTGGAGACCGACGAGGACTGGCCGCGCAGGTCCGCACCGAAGATCAGCGAGCCGCTACCCACTTCGGCGCGATAATCAAGGTTAAGGCTGTAAGACCAGTTCGGCGTGAAGGGCAGTTCGCTGCCGGTGAAATCGCACGGCCCGGGCGCACCGGCGGCGGTGGTGCAGCTGTTGCCATAGGCAGTCGGGCCGACGAAGCGCGAGCCGTTCTTAGCGCGAACCTCGGAGTCCAGATAAGTCACTGATCCGCCTAGCGTAAGCCCGCGCGTCGGCCGCACGGTGAGTTCGGCCTCGGCGCCCAGCACCTTCGACTTGGGCACATTGATCAGCACGTCGAGGACGTCGAAGATCGGATCGACGACTTTGCCGCGGATCTGCTTGTTGTTGTAATCATAGTAGAATGCCGCAGCGTTAAGCTGAATCATGCGGTCCGCGAGCGAGGCCTTGAAGCCAGCCTCGTAAGAGGTGACCGATTCCTGCGTGACTGGGAAATAGGCCTTGAAATCGGCCGAGGCGAGGGTCGGGAAGCTGCCTGCTTTATAGCCGCGCGAGACGTTGGCGAAGAAGAGTGTGTCAGAATTTAGCTTGTAGTCGAGACCCGCGCGCCACGAGACGTTGTCCTCTGCCAGCGTGTTCTTGAGCCGCTCGCCCGGCACGCCCTTGGCATTGAGCACGTAGCAACCGTTCACCCCGATCGGTGTAAAAGGATTGCCCGAAAGCCCCCCGATGATGTTGAACAGCGTGGAGACGAGGCCGTCACCATTGCCCTTCGAGCACAGCTCGGCCTTGTTGCGAGAATTGGTATAGCGGCCGCCGAGCTTGAAGGTCAGCTTGTCGGTGAGCCCATACTCGGCGTTCGCGAAGAATGCGTAGTTGCGGATGCGCTGCAACACCTCGCTGCCGGTGGTGTTGATGAACAGCGTACCCGGTGCCGAGGACGAACCGTTGGCAAAGGTCAGGCCCTGGTCCTCGAAGGTCTTGCTGTTCTCATAGTTCGCGCCGATCACCCAACGCAGCGGGCCCTTGCCCGCACTGGCGAGGCGAAGTTCCTGGTTAAACGAGTGGATATTGGCAAGGCCGTCGCCGATATTGGCCACCGCCTGCGCGCTACCGTCCTTGTCACTGAAGAGGTTCTGGCGGAAATCGAGATATGACGTAATCGAGGTGAGCGTTGCAACATCGCCGAGATCAATATCCGCACGCAGAGCGCCCTGGATGAACTTGCGGTTGCTGCGCGGGCTCAGATCGCCGGTTGTCTGAGGCAAAATCGAGAAATCGCCTTTCGCCGGATCTTTGAACACGACATAGTTGGACGTCGTGGTCCAGTCGGCCGAGCGCGGATCGGTTGTACCGAATGGCGATGCCAGCGTCCCGGGTTGAACGGCAGCAGGATTTTGCGCACGCACGGCAATGAGTTGCGCAGCCTGGGGCTGGCTCTTGTCCTGCCAGGCGGTCAAGGTGGCACGCAGACGCACCGTCTCGGTCGGATTCGCGGTGAAAGTCAGGCGGCCAGCAATGTACTGCTGCTTGCCGTTGCGATCACCCGGACGGGTCAGACTGCGCTGCCAGCCATCGCTGTCCGCACCGGTGACCGCTAGCCGTACGCCAGCCTTCTCGCCCAGCGGCGCGCTGATAAAGGCGTTGCCGTTAATCGCATTGAAGCGGCCATAGCTGATATCCGCGCCATACGAGAGTTCGTTGGTCGGCTTGGCCGCGATGTAGTTGATCGCGCCGCCGGTGGCGTTCTGGCCAAACAGCGTGCCCTGCGGACCCTTGAGCGCTTCGACCCGCTCAAGGTCGAAGGCCGAGCGCAGGGTGAGCACAGGGAATGGCAGCGGGACTTCGTCAGTGTAGACGCTGACAGAAGGATAAACGCCAAGGCTCTCTTCGTTGAAGCCGATGCCGCGCAGGGTGTAAATCGGGGTGCCCGCGCCGCTTTCCGCGAACTTCAGGCCAGGCACTGCAGCAGCAATATCCTGTACCGACGTGATGCGGCGTTCTGACAGAGCTTCGCTGCCGATGGCGGTGACCGAGAGGCCGACGTCGTTGAGGTTCTGCTCTCGCTTGTTGGCCGTAACGACAATCGCCTGCGAATCGTCTTCCTGCGGCGCAGCCTGCTCGACTGCCGGCTTTTCCTGCGCTTGTGCCGGAGAAACCGCGGCTAGGCCCACTGCCATAGCTATCACACCGCTCCCATAAAATGCGCTCTTTGCCACCTTCATGCTCCCTCTCCCGTCCCTTCTGGGTTCCCGTTGGGGCCCTCTTTCACCAAAAAATCGGATTAGTCAATTGTAGGACCGTAGAATACACCAAAAAATCGGATTAGTCAATTGTAGGACCGTAGAATACTGAGTGAAGCGGACATCGGGCTTACGCCAACGGCGCTTCCATCATTCTACGGTAGGACCATTGACGTTTTAAACCTTTCAGGATAGCCAGAACCCATCGCGCCTCGAGGCGCGGAGCAGGAGGGGACCGTCCATGGAGACGCCGGACAACATGCCAGTCGCCAGTGCGCAGGCAGCGTTTGCGCCGCAAGGACCTGTCCTGCCTGTCGCGGCCACCGGATCTTTCGCGCCTGCCAGCGCCGTTCCCGGCCACCAGACCCAACTGACCGGGCCAACCAGAGTGGTGGCCATGCACGGAGGCACAACATGACGCAGTCGCAGCCCGTTCGTCCCACCCAGGTTGACGCTGTCATCGTGGGGGCTGGTTTCTCAGGCCTTTACGCGCTCTATAAACTGCGTGCGCAGGGCTTCACCACGCGCGTGTTCGATGCGGCGACTGACGTCGGCGGCACGTGGTACTGGAACCGATATCCCGGCGCGCGCTGCGATTCCGAGAGCCACTACTACTGCTATTCGTTCTCGGAAGAGATCCGCAAGGAATGGACCTGGAGCTGCCGCTATCCCGCGCAGCCCGAAATCCTCTCCTATCTGAACTTCGTCGCCGACAAGCTCGATCTGAGGAAGGATATCGAGTTCGGCACGCGCATTACGTCCGGAAAGTATGACGAGGGCAGCCATACTTGGCTGGTCGAGACCGACAAGGGGGAGACCGTGCAGGCGCGGTTCCTGATCACCGGAGTCGGCAACACCTCGACCCCGGCCAAGCCCACTTACCCGGGCCTCGAAAACTTTCAGGGTGAACTCTATCATACCGCCCTCTGGCCGCATGAGGGTGTCAATTTTTCCGGCAAGCGGGTCAGCCTGATCGGCACCGGATCGAGCGGCATCCAGTGCACTCCGCTCATTGCAGAGCAAGCAGAGCACCTCACTGTGTTCCAGCGCACCGCGAGCTACAGCGTGCCTGCGCGCAATTTCGAACTCACTGATGAAATGCGGCGCAAGCAGTTGGAAACTTACGACGATTGGCGCGAGCTTGTACTCGCATCGCCGATCGGCATGTCGTTCCCCGTGCCCACAAAATCGGCGATGGAAGACACCCCCGAGCAGCGCAAGGCCGTGCTCGACAAGCTGTGGGAAGTCGGCGGCTTCCGCTTCATGTTCACCGGCTACAACGACGTGATCACCAACCCGGAGACGAATAACGTGTTCGTCGAGTACATCACCGCCAAGATCAAGGAGACGGTCAAGGATCCGGCAAAGGCGGATGTGCTGTGCCGGTTCAACCATCCGGCTGCGACCAAGCGGCCGCCGCTCGACACCAACTATTACGAGACCTTCAACCGCGACAACGTCAGCGTCGTCGACATTCGGAGCGACCCGGTGGCTGGTGCGACCGAGGATGGACTGACGCTGACGAGCGGCGATCACTACAAGCTCGACGCGATCGTGTTTGCGACCGGCTTCGACACGGTGACCGGCACGCTGCTCAAGATGAATCTAACCGGCAAGGGCGGCCAGACGCTGGCGGACAAGTGGCAGGACGGGCCGCGCGCCTATCTGGGCCTGTGCCCGCAGGGCTTCCCCAACCTGTTCACTATCACCGGCCCCGGCACCCCGGGCACGCTGACCAACTTCCCCGGTTGCATCGAGCAGAACGTCGACTGGATCGCCGATGTGCTTCAGACGATGCGCAAAACTGGGGCGACCGAGTTCGAAGCGACCGCCGAGGCCGAGAGCAAGTGGGTGCAGGATATCATCGAGGCAGCGGACCAGACACTCTATCCGACGGTCGATTCCTGGTACATGAACTCCAACCTGCCGGGTAAGCCGCGTGTCTTCACCGCCTATCTGAACGGCATGCCCTCATACACTGCGGTCTGCGCGGAAGTGGCGGCAGATGGCTACAAGGGCTTCGAAATCCGCAACCCGGCCATGGCTGACGCGAACTGATACATAAAAACTGGGTGGATCAGCGATCCACCCAGTTTCCCCTCCCCATAGTCTTTGGCCCAGAACTATTGGCAGCCGGTGTCAGGATAGGACGCCGGCCGCATTCATTTTGGCGTAAGCCTCTTCCGAAAGGCCGAGCAGCCCCTGTAGCACCGCAACGTTGTGCTCGCCGATCACTGGCCCGCGCGTGCCGGTTGCGATTTCGACACCGCTGACCGTCCAAGGCGAGCGGAACAGGATTTCTGCCCCAAGACCGGGAATTTCGACCAGATCCGCCATGGCGCGCGCCGCGATCTGCGGATCTTGCCATAGCCCGTCGATATCATTGACCGGCGAGGCGGGAATGCCGGCTGCGCGCAAGGCGGCGACAAGTTCGTCGCAGTCCTGACCAGCCGTCCAGCCAGCGAGTGCTGCATCGAGCGCGTCGCGTGCGGCAATGCGCCCGGCGGCATTGGCATAGGTCTGGGCCCCTGCCCAACCCTCGCCGGCAGCGAGCGCGCCGAGAGCAGTCCAGTCCTTGTCATCGCGCACCGCAAGCGTCAGCCAGCGGTCGGCACCGGCGGCGGGGTAGATCCCGTGCGGCGCCATCGCCGGGTGCCGATTGCCCATCGGCGTCGGCTGGTGCCCTGCGATCTGCGCCTGCAGAGCATAGGGCGTGAGCGTCGCAAACAGAGCCTCGGTCTGCGAGAGGTCGATGTAGCACCCCTCCCCGCTCGCCTCGCGCCGCTCCAGCGCGGCGAACAGCGCGACGAGCGCATGGACCGCGGCATTGGGATCGCCGATCGCAAAGTTGAGCGCGCCCGTCGGCAGTTCACTAGGATAGCCGACCATGGATTCCAGGCCGACAAAGCTCGACATCGTCGGCGCATACGTCCGCATGTCGGAGGCCGGGCCGAACTGGCCTGCGCCGGACATCGCGAGCATCACGAGGCCGGGATTATCGGAGCGCAGCGTATCATAGCCGATGCCAGAACGCTCGACCGAGCCGGCGGACATGTTCTCCAGAACGATATCGCTGGTGGCGGCAAGCTGCTTGAGGACAGCGACACCTTCAGGCTGCTTGAGGTTGAGCGTGATGCCCAGCTTGCCCTTGTTGATCTGGTGGAACATCGGGGACATGTCCATCGTCTGCCCCTCGATGCGCTGGCCATCGCGGATGATCACGCCGGACATGCGCGCGTTGTCGGGCCGGGCGCGGTGCTCGACCTTGATTACTTCGGCACCGAGCTGCGCGAGCATGCTGCCGACCTGCGGTGCAGACCAGACCCAGCCGAGATCAAGCACGCGTAAGCCCGCGAGCGGCTGCGTACCGCCTGCTGGGCGCGAAGGCGCGGCGCGGGAGAGCATCTGCGGGGCAAGATCAGCCCCTTGCGCATCACCGCGCGCTGCCGAGGCGCGGAACGGGAGGCCAGGGCCTATCAGGGTGTGGTTCTCGAACGTCCATTCGCGCAGGAAATCGCGGTGGGCGAGTTGCGGGGTCGCGAGCACTTCGGCGAGATCGCGCAGGGGGGCGATGGTCAGCTTGAAGCGGTCGGCGATGGCCTCGATCTCGGCCTTGGTCTGCGTCGCAAGCCAGGGCATGACGAGGGCGTCAACTTCCTCGGGGTATTGCTGGCCCATCGCGCGCAGCTTTTGGTAGCGCGGCTCCTGCGACCAGGCCGGGCGGCCCATCGCCTCGACAAAGCGTTCCCACTCAGGCCGGGTGCGGCCGGAAAGGCAGACGGCACCATCGGCGCAAGGCAGGATCACGAAGGGATAGGCCCCGCCCGAGTCCGCCGCGCGCCGGCCCTCCCGCCGCCAGGTCATGCCGTGGTGGATGTAGAACCGGCAATTGACCCCGACATAGTGCGCCAGCACGTCTGCCAGCGCTATATCGACGATGCGCCCCGTGCCATCAAGCCCCGGCCCGGCACGGCGCGCCATGAGGCAGGCCGCGGCAAGGTGCGCGCCGGCCTGGCAATCGAGCACCCCGGGCGGGATAGAGAGCGGCGGCCGCCCCGGCTCACCCAATGCCCAGCTGACACTGGCAACTGCCTGCGCATCGAGCGGTACGGCGGGAACGGTGGCAAGCGGACCAGTCAGTCCGAACACGGTGGTGACGCCGAACACGGTCGCTGGCTGCCGCGCAGCCATATCCGCCAGTGTGGCTCCGGCAAGAGCTTCCAGCCGCGCGGGATCATCGGTGATGATGAGGTCGGCTCCAGCCAGGGCCGCAGCCATGGCTTCAGGCGAGACCTTGCGCTTGGCCTTGGCATAATACGCAATTGCCAGCGCGAGCGGATCGGCATTCTCCTCGGGCGCAGGGCCCGCGAGGGTGAGCACCTCGGCTCCCATGTCGCCCAGCAACCAGCCGCAGTAGGCGCCGGCAATGCCGCTGCTGACTTCCAGCACCCACAACGGTGCGCCTCCCTGACCCGTGTTCATTGCTTCTCTCCGCAAGTCAGCGCTGCGACTTCGTCTTCACCCATGCCAATCTCGCGCAGCACTTCGGCGGTATGTTCACCCAGACGTGGCGCGGGCCGCGCCCAGGGCACCGGCTGGCCGTCGGCCATCCACGGCAGGCGCACATGCGGCACGCCGTCGAGGTCGAGGAAGGTCTGCCGTTCGGCGACAGCTTCGGAGTGGACTGATTGCTCGAGCCCCGCGACCGGCGTGACCGGTACGCCTGCTGCGCGGAACTTCGCGACCCACGAGGCGACGGTTTCGCCCGCGAGCCGGTTCACGATTTCCTGCGTGAGCGCGTCATTGTTGGTGGTGCGGTCTGGGACGGTGAGGAAGCGTGGATCGGTTACGAGTTGTTCGGCCCCCAACACGCCCGCAACGCGTTCCCACAGGCGCTGGTTGGGTGCGGCGATCATCAGGTCGCCGTCGCTTGCGCTGTAGACTTCATAGGGCGCGGCGATCGGATTGCCCGAACCGGCGCGCTTGGGGCGCTTGCCTGTCACCAGCGCAGAGGTTGCCTGATAGGGGATGAGGTTGAACGCAGTGTCCATAAGCGCGGTATCCATGCGCTGCACCGCGTGGCCCCGGTGGCGCGCGAGCGTGGCGGCGAGCACGCCCATCGCGATCCACTGCCCGGTGCCGAGATCGACAACCGAAGGCGCGCAGCGCACCGGCGGCGCGCCTTCATGCCCGTTCATATGCATGATGCCGGTGAAGGCCTGCACCAGCGGATCATAGCCCGGCAGACCGCTGCCCACAGGCCCCGCACCGAATGCGCTTAAGGCATAGTACAGAATGTCCGGGTTCGCAGCGCGCACCGCCGCCTCGCCGATGCCGATGCGTTCGGCGACGCCCGGGCGCATCGACTGGAGCAACACATCGCAAGTTCCCGCGAGCTTTACAGCCGCGATGCGCCCCGCGTCGGTACCGAGATCAAGCACCACGCCGCGCTTGCCCGCATTCATGTGGCGGTGAACAACGCCGACTTCATCGACCATCGGCGGCCATTGCCGCGCATCGTCCCCCCCCGGCGATTCGACCTTGATCACGTCGGCGCCGAGTTGCGCGAGGATCATTGTGGCGAAGGGCCCCGCCATGTTCGTCGAAAAATCGACGATCCGGATTCCGGACAGCGGGGTTAGCCCGCCGCCGGGGGCGCCACCCCCAGCAACTGAAGAAACTGCCGGATCAGACATTCGCACCCTCTAGCATATGCAACCATCCTATTGTAGGACCATAGAGATGAAGGGTCAAGCTGGCTGGAAGGACATGGGCCATGAATGCCGCAGAAAGTGCCATCGCGGAGCGGAAAACCGCGGCAGAATGGACTTTCGCCGATGTGTGGGAAACCATCGCGGAGGCAATTCCGGACCGCACCGCACTGATGCACGGCGATCAGCGCATCACCTGGCGCGCGTTCGACCGCCGCGCCGATGGGGTTGCACGCGCCTTGCTCGACGCCGGGCTGGGACCGCAGGACAAGGTCGCGCTCTATCTGCACAACACCCCGGCCTACATGGAAACCGCCTTCGCGGCGTTCAAAGCCGCGCTGGTGCCGGTGAACACCAACTACCGCTATACCGGCGATGAGCTGGTCCAGCTTTGGACCAATGCCGATGCTGCAGCGGTGGTGTTTCACGCGAGCTTCCTCGCGCAGGCCGAGGCGGTGCGGCCACTCTGCCCGGACGTTCGCACCTGGATCTGGGTGGACGACGGGACAGCCCCCTGCCCCGACTGGGCAATGCCATATGAGGATGCCGCGGGCTCGGCCTCGGCCCGCACGGTTCCCCCAGGCGGGCGCAGCGGCGATGACCAGCTGCTGATCTACACTGGCGGCACAACTGGCCTGCCGCGAGGAGTGATGTGGCGCCAGCATGACATGTTCCTCGCCTCCAACACCACCAATGATCCTGTAGAGGCCGACCACGACCATGTCCGCGCGCGGATTGCCGAGGGCGCCGCGCCGGTGGGCCTGCCCGCCGCACCGCTGATGCATGGTACGGGCTTCGTGTTTGCTGCGACGATCCTCAACCGCGGCGGCACGCTGGTTACGCTGCCGGGCCTTTCGTTCGATGTGGCAAGCCTGCTCGATACGATGACGCGCGAGGGCGTGACCGACCTGTGCATTGTGGGCGATGCCTTTTGCCGCCCGATGGTCGACGTACTGGAAGCTACGCCGAAGCGCTGGAATCTTGAGAAGCTCAAGGTTGTCTCCTCCTCGGGCATGGCGTGGAGCGCGAGCGTAAAGGAGCGATTGCTCGTCCATGCCCCGGGCGCGCTGCTGATCGATTTCCTCAATGCGAGCGAGGCCAGCGGCATGGGCCGCTCGCTTACTTCAAAGCGCCGGGCGGCAAGCGGCGCGCGCTTCCAACTGGGCAAGAACGCCTGCGTAGTTGACGACGCAGGCGACCCCCTCGCCCCCGGCAGCGGCGTGATTGGCCGCCTTGCCGTGCGCGGCCATATTCCGATCGGTTACTACAAGGACCCGGCCAAGACCGCAGCGACGTTCCCGGTCGTCGGCGGAGTGCGCTATTCGGTGCCGGGCGATCTTGCCACGATCGAGGCTGATGGGACGATCACGCTGCTCGGGCGCGGTTCGACCTGCATCAATACCGGCGGCGAGAAGGTTTTCCCCGAGGAAGTGGAGGACGCAATCAAGACGCATCCCGGCGTCGCGGATGCGCTCGTCGTCGGTCTGCCGCACGAACGCTTTGGCCAGATGGTGGCAGCAGCGGTCGAATGGTCGGTGGGTGCCATTGCCGACGAGGCTGCGCTGATCGAACATTTGCGCACCCAGCTTGCCGGGCACAAAATTCCAAGGGTCGTGCTCCCGGTCGAGTCGCTGGGGCGCGGTCCCAATGGCAAGGCCGACCGGCCCGGCGTCACCAGCCGCATCGCGGCCTGGCTGGCAGACAAAGAAACGGAGAGGACAGCATGACCGACAGCGAACCCCACGTTCTTTATGCAAAGCGCGACGGCATCGCCTATGTGACGATGAACCGGCCGGCGAAGCGCAACGCCTTCTCGCCCGAGATGCTCGTTCGGCTGTGCGATGTCTGGAAGGATGTTGCCGAAGACCGGGAGATCCGCGTTGCGCTGGTGACGGGCGCTGGTGATCAGGCGTTCTCCTCAGGCGGCGACCTTGGGATAACCATCCCACTTATGATGCGCACGCGCCAACCGGTGGGTGAATGGGAAGAACGTTTCGCGGCAGACCGCAAGCAGCTCTACCGCGCGATCCTGCGCGGGGCTTCGTTCTTCAAGCCGGTCGTCGCCGCTATCAATGGCCATGCCTTGGCCGGCGGGGCAGAGTTCGTGCTCGCCACAGATATCCGCGTCATGTCGAGCGAGGCGACCATCGGCGTCACTGAAGTGCGGCGCGGATTGATTGCGGGCGGCGGCTCGCTAGTGCGGCTCGCGCGGCAGGTGCCCTGGGCCATGGCAATGGAGCTCGCGCTCGTCGGCGAGGCTATCAGCGCCGAGCAGGCGCTCGGCATGGGCCTCGTCAACCGCGTGGTGCCACCAGATCAGGTGATGGCAACGGCCGAGGAACTCGCGCGGCGCATCAGCCTCGGCGCGCCGATGGCGCTCGCCAAGACCAAGGAGGCGATGGTGCGCTCAAACGGCCTTTCCTTCGACGAGGCTTTCGCCATCGAAGCGCAGTGCACCAAGGACAATGCGGCGACCGAGGACGCCAAGGATGGCCCGCGCGCCTTCATGCAGAAGCGGCCCCCGGTATTCACCGGTCGCTGACCCCAAAGAAACCAAGGAGAGGATAGCCCCATGCGCGGAATCGTTTTCACCGGCGACAGCACGCTGGACCTAATAGAGTTTCCCGATCCCACTCCGGCCCCGCGCGAAGTAGTGCTGGAAATCAAGGCTTCGGGAATGTGCGGCAGCGACCTCAAGCTCTATCGCCCGCCAGCGGGCGCGGCGTTCAAGGCGCTCGGGCTCAAGGACAGCGGTGAGCCGGTGATCGCAGGGCACGAGCCGTGCGGCGTGATCGCAGCGGTGGGCAAGGATGTCGATCCGCGCATCGCCCGCGTGGGCGACCGGGTAACGCTGCACCACTATCAGGGCTGCATGACTTGCGCCGAATGCCGTAGCGGCTGGACCCAGATGTGCGAGCGCACCGCGGTGATCTATGGCGTGACGGGCCACGGCGGCCATGCTCCCTATATGCGCGCGGCGGCCGAGACAGTGTTTGCGCTCCCGGAAGAAGTTTCCTTCTCGACGGGCGCTGCAATCAGCTGCGGCACGGGCACGGCCTATGGCGCGCTGCTGCGGCTCGACCTTTCGGCGCGCGATACCATCGTGATCGTGGGCCAAGGGCCTGTCGGGCTATCCGCCACGCAGTTCGCCTCGGCGATGGGTGCGCGGGTGATTGCAGTCGATGTCAGCCCCGAGCGGGCAGCGGCAGCGAAGGACTTTGGCGCGACGCACGCGATTGACGCGAGCTTGACCGATGCGGTCGAGGCGGTGATGGCGCTGACGGGCGGCAAGGGCGTGACCAAGGCGCTCGATACTTCGGGCGTGCAGGCAGGGCGCATGGTGGCGGTGAAATCCGCCGCGCGCTGGGGTACGGTCTGCCTTGTCGGCGAGGGCGGCGAGATGACTCTCAATGTCAGCATCGACGTGATCCGTAAGCAGCTGACAATCGTCGGGTCATGGACGGTCAACAGCGCGAAGCTGGCGGACTGCATCCGTTTCATCGCTGATCACGGGATGGAGGTGGACAAGCTGTTCACCGACCGCTGGCGGTTCGACCAAGCCGAAGAGGCCTACAAGGCGTTCGACAAGCAGGCGGCAGGTAAGGGCGTGTTTCTGAACTGAGCCCGCAAAAAGGCCCGGCGGTGCTTACCCGCCGGGCCATCAGGCCAAAGAGCCCATTGCCAGCCCTCAGGCCAGATTCATCCACACTGTCTTGGTGTAGAGGTATTCCTCGACGTGGCGGCGGCCGCCCTTCACGCCGTAGCCGCTCATGCGGTAACCCTCGGACTGCACCGTGGTTTCGGTCGTGCCATAGCAATTAACCCACATCATCCCAGAGCGCACATCACGCGCCACGCGGTGCGCGGTGCCGACATCGCGGGTCCAGACCGCGCCGCCGAGGCCATACTGCGTGTCGTTGGCGAGGCGGACAACCTCCTCCTCGCTGTCGAAGGCGATGACTGAGGCGACAGGGCCGAAGATTTCCTCTTGCGCGGTACGCATGTCATTTCGCATACCCGCGAGCACCGTTGGCGGCACGAAGAAGCCGGCCGCAAGGTCGCCAACAAGCCGCTCGCCGCCCGACATGACCTGCGCGCCTTCTGCGCGGGCGAGATCAAAGTAGCTCGAGACAGTGGCAAGCTGTTTGCCCGAGACGAGCGGGCCGAGCTGAGTCTGCGGATCAAGCGTGTTGCCCACACGGATGGTCTTGCTGAAGGCGGCGAGGCGCTCAACGAACTCGTCGTAAATCGGCCGCTGCACGAACAAGCGCGTGCCCGCGTAACAAATCTGGCCACTGTTGTTGAAACAGCCCATGCCTGCGCCCGGCACAGCGCGTTCGAGATCGGCATCAGCGAAGATGATATCGGGCGACTTGCCACCAAGCTCGACCGCAACGCGCTTCATGTTGCCCGCCGAGGCCTCGACGATGCGGCGGCCCGTCGCAGTGGAGCCAGTGAAGGCGATCTTGTCGACGTTCTGATGTGCGGCCAGCCGGGCGCCTGCGGTGGAGCCCAGGCCGGTGACGACATTAATCACGCCGTCGGGCAGTCCCGCCTCCTGCATGATTTCGGCAAATCGCAGCACACCGAGCGAGGCATCCTCGGCAGGTTTGAGCACAAGCGTGCAGCCGGTCGCCAATGTGGGGCATATGCTAAAGAGCTGCGAGATCAGCGGCCCGTTCCACGGGATGATCCCGCCGACCACGCCGATGGGCGCGCGCAGCGTGTAGCTGAACATGTCGCCTGGGAAGCTGTTGTGCGGCGTTTCGCCCGCCAGCGCTACGGCCTGTCCGCCATAGAAGCGCAGCGCCTGCACGATCCAGCGCTTGTACGTGCTGGTGCGCGCGATCGGCGCGCCCATGTCGAGCGTCTCCAGCACGCAGAGATCGTCGAAATGCTTCTCTACAGCGTCGGCGATGGCGAGCATCAGCGCCTGCCGGTCGAACGGCTTGAACTTGCTCCACGGCCCCTCGAAGGCCGCGCGCGCAGCGGCGACCGCACGGTCGATATCTTCCGCGCCGCCTTCGGCAAGCTGTGCGATCACTTCGCCGGTGGCGGGGTTGACGCTTTCGAAAGTGCGGCCCGAAAGTGCCTCGACCCACTGGCCGCCAATCAGCAGGCGTTTGGGCCTTCCATCGAGAAAGGGGTGTGCGGGCGTGCTCATGCGAATATCATCTCCGCTTTGATCGGTTCATCAGCCTTTACAATATCTGCCCCCACCTGCACGAGACAGGACGGGCAAGCGAAACGGCGCAGAACGATAGGCTCGTCGCAGAAATGCGCGGGATCGACGTTGGAGGGGATCGCCGTCGCCTTGGTTTCCTCCATCAGCGCAGCGGCCTTGTAGTCGCCCGCATAGCCGCAATAGCGGTGGCCGCAGCGATCGCAGGCAAGGACGCGCTCGCCGTCTTGATCGACCGCAGCGATATAGGCGTGGACCCGCCGGGGCGGCTCGCCGGTAGCAGGTGTGTGCGGCGAGGCATCGTTGATGCCCGAGACCTTCCACGCTGCACGCTGGCTGCGCAGTTCGGCGCGGAGCGAAGCCGTGCCCGCCGCATCGGCGCTGCCATCATCGCGAAGGGACACGCCATAGATCTCCGTTGCCGCCGCGAGCGAGGTGTAGCCGAGCGACACGTCGCGCGCGACCCGCGCCGGATCGCGTTCCAGCGGATCGCCATAGCCGCCGCCGCCGCCAGTGCGGATTTCCATGACATCGCCCGCATCGAGCGGCGCGCCGTTGGACTTTGCGCGCAGCGACACGACGGAATCGGATTTCAGTTCATAGATGCTCGCCGGAACCGAGCGGGCCTCGGCGCGTTCGAGCAAATCGGTCGCGTAGTAGACGAGGTAATGGCTCGCCGGTGCGGGCAAACCGCCGAACAGGCCGCCGCAGTTCTGCGCCGAGATGCACTGACCGCCCGAATTGGTGACGACCGTCATCGAGGCGGCGCGATAGGGCGTGATCGCCGAGCGCATGCCGTTTCCGCCGCGCCATTCGCCCGGACCGCCGCCATCGGCGTCTTCCTTGCGGTAGAGGAACAGGAGCGGAAACCACTGCTCGATCTGCTCGACATTGAGTACCATGGAGAGCGGGCTGAAAGTGGGGCCGCTCGAATCCACGCCATCGCCGAACGAGCGCGCGCCCGAACCGCAGCCGAAGGAATCGAGGATAGCCTGGCCGAAGTACTTGCCGCGATCGTCGAAGCCGATCAGCACTGGCAACATGAAATCGCCGCAGGGCGCGACGAGATCGGACCGCAAATCATCGCTGCAGGCCATCATCCGCGAGAGGATCGATTGCACCGCGTTCATCATTGGAATGGCTTGGAGAATGCCGCCGCTGACCGCCGTCGGATAGTCGCAGCACATCAGCAGACCCGGCGTCAGGTCATAATCGATCTGCCGTTCGCACCCGCCGTAGGCAAAGAGCTGCGAATAGAGCATCGAAATGGAAATGATTCCGGTGATGCTGCCGGAAAACGAGGTAAATGGAATGCCGTTCGTGCCCGGCGTCTGGGCATCGGTACCGACATTGTTGATCGTGATCCGGTCGCCCTTCTTGGTGACCGTGAGTTGAGTGCGCTGGGTAGTGCGCTGACCCGGCAGGGCTTCATCGAGATAGCGGATCTCGGTCCAGGTCCCGTCCGGCACCTTGAGCAAGGTCTGTCGGAAGCTTTCCTGCGCCTGATCGAGCATGTGGCGCATCGCGGCCTTGACCGTCTTCGCGCCGTAGCGCTTGCACAAGCCGATGATCTGATCGCGAGCGAGAACGACACCAGCGATCTGCGCGCGCAAGTCGAGCGCCACCAGATCAGGCATGCGCGATTGGCGCAGATAGAGCGCTTCCATCTCGGGCCGGATCTCGTCGTTCTCGACCATCTTAAACGGAGTCAGCACGACGGGATCGGCGTAAACGTCCTCCGCGTTCTGCGGCCAGCCACCGGGTACGATGCCGCCGAGGTCATACTGGTGACCGGCGTTGGCGACCCAGCCGAACAGTTGCCCGTCGACAAAGATGGGCGCTGTGAACATTACGTCCATCTGATGGCACGCCGCGATCCAGGGATCGTTGCAGCACCAGATATCGCCCTCGGCGATGCCGGGCTTACCGCTGTGCGTTTCCAAAATGTAGCGGATGCCGAGCGGCGCACCGGCATTGAGGAACTGCACGTAGGGTGCGTTGACGACGACCTCTGCGTCCTCGGTGAGGATCGACATGTTGAAATCGAGCGAGGCGAGCAGCGGCGAGCCCGATATGCGGGTAATCGTGTCGCCATGTGCGAGGTTGATCGTCCAAAGCTTCTGCCGGATCACCTCAAACGTGACGGGATCGAGGTTCTCGTCATAGTCGGTGTGGAGCTTCAGGCTCGGTGAAATCCGTGACGCCCAATCGGGCTTGGGCCGATAGCTGTGCGTCTTGCCGTTCCAGTTGATCGGAGCTTGCTGGGTCTGCATGGTAGTCTCCTCAGGCGCCGGCGTTGAGATCAATGACGACGCTGCCGGTCGGATCGACCCTGGCGGTACAGCCGTGCGGCACGACAACAGTCGTATCGGGAAATTCGATGATGGCAGGGCCCGGTGCAGAGAACCCGACACCGAGCTTCGCGCCGTTGTAGACGGAGGTCGCCTCCGGCTTGCCGCCGCGCCCGTACCAGATCACATCGCGCGATTTCTTGGCAGCATCGCCGGATGTGTCTCCGCCCTGCTGGACCACATCGCCGAGGCGCAGGCCCGATAGCTTGGCCGTGCCATGCACCTGCAGACTGGTGAGACCGAAGCCGACCCCGGCAAAGCCGCTACCTTTGCCGTAGAGGCGTTCGTATTCGGCCTCGAAGGTCGCGACCAAACGTTCGACCGTGGCGACATCATAGACCCCGGCTTCGGCGGGCACGGCGACCTGGTTGATCTGGAGTTGGTAGCGCATTTCAGCGAAGCGATGGAACTCGATGGCCTCGGCAGGAACACCCTGTTTAGCGAGCTTGGCCGCAACCCGCGCTTCCAGCATGGGCCAGCGTTTGTTGATCTCGTTCGGATCGAACGGGCTTGAAAGGCTCATCGCGGTCTGTTCGGTGACCAGCGCTTCCGATGCGGAAATGCCGAAGGCCGACCAGCCCGCCGCGAGGTTGCTCATCGGGATAACGACCGAACGCGCGCCGAGTTCACGGGCGATTGCAGCGCTGTGCAGCCCGCCCCCGCCGCCGAAGCCATAGAGCGAGAACTCGCGCGGATCATGGCCCTGCTGCGTCAGAGTGAGCCAGATCGCGTCAGCCATCTGGCTATCGATGATGTGAAGCGCGGCGGCGGCAGTCTGCTTGCCATCAAGCCCGAGCGGCGCGCCGACACGCGCCAGTGCGGCCTCTGCCGCCGCAACATCGAGCGTGATCTTGCCGCCGAAGAAATAGGCCGGGTCGAAATAGCCGAGAACGACAGCAGCGTCGGTCACGGTCGGTTCGGTGCCGCCGCGACCGAAGCAGACCGGGCCAGGCCGCGCACCGGCGCTATGCGGGCCGACCTTAAGCACCGACCCTTCGGTGCGGATAATGCTCCCGCCGCCCGCACCGACCGAGCGGACGTCGAGTGTGGGCACAAAATACTCGTACTGGCCGTAACTCCCGGTCGGCCGCCGAACCGGCGTGCCATCATAGATTGTGCCGATATCGAGCGTCGTGCCGCCCACGTCGGCGGTAATGACGTTTCGTCCACCACCGACTTCAGCGGCGTTGGCAAGGCTGGCTGCGCCGATCAGACCGGCAACAGGGCCGGATCCGACCGTGAGCACAGGAACTTCACGAGCATGGTCAGCGTCGATGAGACCGCCAGTGCAGGACATGATCTGCAAGGATCCGGCATAGCCGTGCTTCTTTAAGTCGATCTCGAGCGCCTCGAGATAGAGGCGCATCGGCGGTCCGATCAGAGAATTGACGATCGTCGCGATCGTGCGCTCGTACTCACCCACGCGCGGGCTGACCTCGGACGAAATCGAGACAAACATTCCGGGCGCAATTTCATGCACCAGTTCGCGCAGCCGCTTCTCGTGCGTATCGTTGACGGACGACCAGAGCAGGGAGATGGCGATCGCCTCCACACCCTGATCCACGATCCGCCGGATGGACTCGCGTGCGGTATCTTCGTTCAGTGCCGCGAACACCTTGCCGTCGAACGTGATCCGCTCATCGATCCCTTCGCACAGCGACTTGGGCACCAGCGGCGCCGGTTTGGTCTGTTTGGCAACATGGGCGATCTCGATCGCCGGTTGGTATTTGAGCCGGTTACCGGCCTTCATGATAAAGATGGTGTCCGTATGGCCACGGCTCGCCAGCAGGCCAACTTTCGCAGTCTTGTGCTCGACTAGGGCATTCGTGCCAACGGTGCAGCCATGATAGACTTGCGCGTTCGCCAGCATCTCCTCGATCGCCACGCCATGCATTTCGGCTGCGGCGCGGAGCGAGCCGATAAATCCCGTCTGGAAATCCGGTGGGGTCGACGATGCCTTGCCGATCTTTACGACCGGCGCACTGCTATCATCCGACACCTTCAGCGCAACACAATCGGTGAAGGTGCCGCCGATATCGACGCCTACAATAAACCGCACGATCCGGCCTCCTCGATTTTACCCAAAAGTTTTTTGGTCCGACAATTGAACAATGACTTTCTAAGTCGGCTTTGGCACTGCTGTCAAGCCGCACGGTGGGTGGCAAACCAGTCCCGCACGGCAATTATTCATGAGCGCAATCAGGCCACCAGCGCGTCGAGAGCGCCATCGACCATGAGAACCGATCCGTTGACAAAGGAACCCGCCTCGCTAGCCAACATGACCACCGGCCCGACCAGCTCTTCGAGTTGGCCCAACCGCATCGCGGGCATGCGCGCGATCTTCTCCTGCCCCGCGGGACTGTCGAACATCTCGGCATTAAGCTCGGTGCGGAACCAGCCGGGGGCGAGCGCATTCACACGGATGCCGTGGGGCATGAGGTCGATCGCCATAGAGCGAGTAAGCTGTAGCACAGCACCCTTCGAGGAGCAGTAGCTCGCCAGCCCCGGCTGCACGCCCAAGCCCAGCACCGAGGCGACATTGATGATCGACCCGGGCTTGCCAACCGCGACCAGGCGCCGTGCTGCGGTCTGCCCCACGGTCCAGACGCCCTTGAAATTGGTATCGAACACGCTGTCGCGCGAAGCAGGATCGATCTTCAGAAAGCCGCGTGCGTTGGAAATACCCGCATTGCTGACGACGACGTCGACGGTGCCGAAGGCAGCCTCAGCGGCATCGAAGGCAGCCTCGATGCTGGCAGGATCGGTGACGTCGCCCTGCACGGCAACGGCCTTGCCGCCAGCCGCTTCGATCTCCTGCACCAGATCTTGAAGCCGTTCAGCCCGGCGTGCGAGCGCGGCCACTCGCGCTCCCGCCGCCGCCAGACCCAGCGCCAGTACGCGGCCAATGCCGCTCGATGCGCCCGTTACGAGCGCAGTACGCCCATCCAGCGAAAATAGTGCAGTCGTCACAGTCTTCTCCATCAACGCAAGGGTGCGACGGTGATTTCCCGTTCGGCCAGGGCGCGCAGTGCAGCCATGACGGCGTCGTGCCGGGGCAATGCGCCAGTTGCTGCCGCTTCGGCTAGCGCATCAAGCTCGGGGTTTGCGCCTTCGCGCACCAGCGCAGCAGCCAAGGCCGCCACATCCTCGGCAAGGCGCAGGCGCGGGTGCATTCTGCGTTCGGGCGTGGAAGTGACGACGGACTGGGCCAACCGCGCGGCGATGGCCTCAGCGAGTTCGGTGAGCCCCTCCCCGCGCATGCTTGAAACCTTGAGCGCGGCGCGGCGTTCATCGTGCCCACGGTAACCGAGCATGGCCTTGAGGTGCATCATCGTGCGCTCTGCATCGGGCAAATCAGCTTTGTTGACCACTAGCAGATCGGCGATTTCCAGCACACCCGCCTTGATCGCCTGCATCTCGTCCCCAAGCCCCGGCGCGCAGACAACGAGTTTGAGATCGGTGAGCCCGGCCACTTCGACTTCAGACTGCCCCGTGCCGACCGTCTCGACGATGACAAGGTCCATGCCGCCCGCCGCGAGGAGATCGATCACGCTGCGGGTGGTCCGTGTGACTCCGCCGAGATGCCCCCGACTGGCGAGCGAGCGGATGAAGACGTTGGGGTTACCGCTGTAGGCCGCCATGCGCACCCGGTCCCCCAGCACAGCGCCGCCGCTGACCGGGCTGGAAGGATCGACCGTGAGCACACCGATCCGCCCGAAGCGCGGGAGGAGCTCAGCCATCAGCGCATTGATCAGCGAGGACTTGCCCGCGCCCGGAGGGCCAGTGACGCCGATGGTGCGGCAGCCTCCACGCGAATCTGCGACTGCCAGCGCCAGTTCGCAGCCAGCAGACGTCTCGTTCTCGATCGCGGTGATAGCGCGCGAGATCGCAAGGGTATCGCTCCGGCGCACGCCCGTCAAGAGCGTCGCAGCATCAAACCCCTTGCGGGCTGCGCTCAAGCCTCCGCCCCTTGGCTCAGGCCCCGGTATTCGCGCGAGAGGCGCTCGAACGTTGCGACCACATCCGCCATCGGCGCGCCGCCGCGGAAGATCTCGCGCACGCCGACGGCTTCCAGCGGCGGCACGTCGAACGGGCGGATGATCCCCCCGACCACGATCGGCAGATCAGGAACGCCCTGCCGCGCCAGTTCGGCAACAATCTTCTCGGTCGTCTCGACCTGCCCGCCCGACATAAAACTCACGCCGATAACATCGACGTCTTCCTGCAGCGCGACGGAAACGACATCCTCGGGCTGCTCGTAGTCGATCAATACGACTTCCATCGCCGCATCGCGCAGCGCGAGCGCGATGGTCGCAATGGCGCGGTCGTGGCTGTCGATAAAGCTCTTGGTGAGGAGGACTCGCGACCTCGCTGCGGGATCTTGCATCGCCATCGGTTCCTTACTTGTTGCGTCCGAACACGGCGTGGAGGACGGTCTGCATCTCGCCGAGCGTGGCATCGGCATCGGCGGCGGCGACGAGCGCTGCCATGACCGAGCCTATGGCGCGGCCTTCGTTCACGTCTACGGCGGCGGCGTGCAGCGCCTCCAGCGCAGCGGTGCAGCGCGCGTTGTCGCGCTCGCGGCGGTGACGTTCGACATCCTCGATGGCCATGCGTGCGGCTTCTGGATCGGGCTGGAACACCGCAAACTGCTCGGGCTCGTCATTGGTGTACTTGTTGACGCCGACCATCGTGCGCGCGCCGCTCTCGATCTCCTGCCGCCACTGGTAGGCCGCGGCCGAAACCTGCTGCTTGATCCAGCCGGATTCGATGCAGGCGATGAGGCCGCCCCGTGCATCGATATCATCGATGATCTCGAAGACGCGGCGTTCGATCTCGTCAGTCAGGCTCTCGATATAAAACGAGCCGCCCATCGGATCGGAAACGTGAACCGCGCCGGTTTCCTCGGCGATGATCTGGCTGGTGCGCAGCGAGAGCGTGACGGCTTCTTCGGTCGGTAGCCCCAGCGCCTCGTCGTAGGCGTTGATCGTCATGCCGTTGACGCCCGAGAGCACTGCCG
This sequence comes from Novosphingobium sp. Chol11, assembly GCF_945870625.1. Lineage (GTDB taxonomy): Bacteria > Pseudomonadota > Alphaproteobacteria > Sphingomonadales > Sphingomonadaceae > Novosphingobium. The sequence goes on from NZ_CAMBTS010000007.1 coordinate 30,650, forward strand.
CGAGGGCGCCGTAGGCATTGCGCACGAGGTTGTTGAGTGGCTGCTGCGCGGTAAGCAGGGAGCCCGCCGTCTGCGCATGGATACGTGCCTGGAGCGAGCCGCTCTTCTTGCAGCCAAAACGCTCGCGGTTGATTTTGGCATAGACGCGGCGCAGCGCACGGGTCTTGGCGATTTCCTCGAAGAAGTTCTCACCGTAGCGCACGTGGAAACCAAAGCGCGGCACCACGCTGTCCGGCTCGATGCCGCATTTCACGCATTCCTCGTTCACTGCGATGATGGCGGCGATGGAATAGGCGACCGCCTGCACGTTGTTCGCGCCTGCCTCGCAGATATTGTGCTCGCTGATCGTCAGCGTATTCCACAGGGGCACGTACTCGGCACAATAGGCCGCGATATCGGCAATCAGGCGATAGCTGCCGCGCGGCGAAAAGTTGGTGCCGCCGCTATGGCCGAAGAAATCCCAGATATAGTTGGTGACATTGCCGCCCAGCTTATCGAGTGCAAAACCCCGCCGCTTGGCTGCCGCCAGATAGAGCGCCAGCATGCCGGGCGAGCCCGCATTTAGCACCATCGAGACGGTGGTCTTCTCAAGGTTCTTGCCCGCGAGCAGGACTTCATAGTCGCTCGCCTTGCAAACCGAGATGCCGCAATCGCCAATCGAGCCGCGCACGCCCGGATGATCGGGATCGTAGCCCATCGAGGTCGGCATATCGAAAATGAAGTTGTAGGCCTCGCGGTCGAAGTAGCCCTTGGCTCCGCCCTCCTGCAGCAGCAGGTCCATGCGCTCGCGCGTCTGCGAGGGCACGCCATAGCCGATGATCTGCAGGTCCATCCACGGCTGATACTGGTAGTGGATCGGGTAGACGCCGCGAGTATAGGGATATTGTCCGGGCATTTCGGAGGGCTGGCCATGCCGATCGAGCCCCGCGTAGACCGGATCGAGTTCCACCCCTGAACGATTGCGCGCGGTGAACGAGCGGTCGGCATAGCGCGCGGCAACGGTGCGCTGCCACAGCGCATAAGGGGTCTCGACGGCCTCGGCGCTTTCGGCCTTCACGCGCGCTTCCTGTCCCACAATTCCATCTCCGACCCTGCCGCAGATGCCCGCGGCCTGCGTGACCATGCGGCTAGCGTACCGCGCGCAGCTGCGCGCAATCCAGTTACCGATCTGGCCGCCGCTTCTACGGTCCAATAATTGGATTGTAAAGATAGCCACAGAGAATGGCGTGCGGCAGGGCGCATGCCAGCCCAGCTCCGGCCAGGCGCGAGCACACCCAATCCATAGATTTTAAACGAAATTCAGCTTGCCGCTCGTTACTCGACCGGGATGTGCCGTTCGAGGAAGGCGATCACCGCACCGTTGAAGGCATCGTTGCGGTCACCAGCAACCATATGCCCTGCGCCGCCGACGTCGGCCACCTCAAGTTCCGGTAGAATGGCCCGGAAAGCGGCGACCCCCGCGTCGCTGACGACATCGCTCTTGAGGCCGCGAACAAGTAGCACTGGCAAGCCGGTCTGCGACAACGTGGCCGCAGACCTGCGTACCACGTCATGGTGGTCCTGCGGGCGAGCTGCGACGATCCGGGGATCCCAGTGCCAATAGAGCCGACCATCCTCGCGCTGGCGCAGATTGCGCATCAAGCCGTTCGGATCGCGCGGACGCGGACGCTCCGGATTATAGGCCGCCACAGCATCGACCGCATCGTCGAGCGTTGCAAAACCATCAGGATGAGCGCGCATGAAATTGACGATACGGCTGATCCCCTCAAGTTCCGGATGGGGCACGATATCGACCAGCACCACCGCGGCTGGCTGCATCGCATGCGCAACCGCGTGGATCGCCGTCGCGCCGCCGAGCGAGGCCCCGACCAGCGCAAAGGGCTGATCAAGCTGGGTGACAATCGCCTCGAGATCGGCGACGCGGTCATCAAGCGAATAGGCGCCGGCAGCGGACCAATCGCTTTCCCCGTGCCCACGGGCATCAAAGTTGATGACCCGATAGCCGCGCTGCGCCAGTGCACGCGCTGCACCCGCCCAGCTGTGCCGGGTCTGTCCACCACCGTGGAGCAAGATGACCGCCGGTGCGTCCAGAGGCCCCAAATCATCAGCGACCAGCACGAGTTGATCACGCGAAACGATTCGGCGTTGCCGCTGCTGGGGGGCTTCAGCCGTCAGTCCGGGCGGATTGTGGTTCATTTTTGACCGCCTTCAATCAAGATATACAGAGGTGGAGGCATCTTGCCGACGCCGATGTAGGTCATATTGCGCTGACCACCAATTGCTCAGAAAATGCGATAAATCCACTTAGTTTACAACACACTTCCCGCACATCCAGCAGTCAGGGATCGCTTTTTGCCCCCACTACCAAATGCCAACTGTCAAAAAAGGGCGCTTGCAAAAGTCAGGCAGGCAAACAAGCGAACCTTGAAGGAGTGCTCCAGATCGAGCGCTAGATTTTTCTTTTATATTTTAACAGCTTAATCCCATTTATAGCCTCCTTCCGTCGTTGTCGAAGGTAGTTTCGTGGGTATCGATCGCTTGTTGGCTGATTAGATCGGGCAGCCTTGCTCGCGTCATTGTCGTGATCATGCAACTCGCCGCCGCGCCTTTCGTATATCAACAACCTTGCCACTAAAGATAAACTCCGCCCAGTCCTGCATCATCCGGCGCCGGGGAACCATGTACTCGGCTGCGTTGTAAGCACTGCGCACCTCGTTCTTCTCCGTGTGGGCAAGTTGCAACTCAACCCAATCCTCGTGGTACTTCCTGATCCACATCGGCGGTTTCCCAAACTCGACCAGTTGTTCGTTGGCCCAGGTGCTGGCGAGACCTCGAAAGCCATGCACAGTTTGGCGGCTGTGATAGCCCAATCGATACAGCGCGTAGATCATCGTATTTTCAGATAGCGGCTTTGTCGGCGTGCTACCTGGAAAGATGTACTCCCCTGACGCTGAAGCTATCATCGATTTTGCGATCGTTGCCGCTTGAGCCGAGAGAGGAACAAGATGTTCGCGGCCCATCTTCATTCGGCTAGCTGGGATTCGCCAAAGCGGCTCCTTGCCATCGAGATCCTCGAACTCTGATCTGACTGCCAGGCGCAGCTCCTTCGTTCGGACCCATGTCAGCAGGGCAAAGAGGACTGCATCGCGTGTAACCGCCGAACGCCGTTCCCCTTCTTCCTGGTAGCCCTTCAGTTTCTCCAAAAATGTCGCCAGCTCGCTGAGCGGAAGGCGGCTCATATGCTTGACCCGAGGCTTCGGCTTCAATGCGCCTCGCAAGTGTGCAGTCGGATCGCTTGTGGCCAAACCGCAGGCAATCGCGAACTGGAAAACCTGACCAACACCCTGCTTGGCACGCCGGCTGATATCGAGCGCTCCTCGTGCCTCGATTTTCCGGATCATCTCGAGGACCTCCGGCGCAGTTATCTCGCGAATGGGCCTTTCACCGAGAAGCGGAAAGACGTCCCGTTCCAGTCTCGACCAGACACGTTCTGCGTGCGCAGGGTCGAGCGCGGACTTGCGGTTCGCATGCCAACGCTCAGCAACCTTCTCGAATGTGGTCGCCGCTTCGGTTTTTCCATCGTCCTTATACCTCATTGGGTCCTTCCCCTCCGACAGCAAGGCCTTGGCTGCAGTGCGCTTGTCCCGAGCAGCAGCTAAACTAAGTGCTGGATAGGCGCCAAAGGAGAGCAACTTCTCCTTGCCCCCAATGCGGTACTTCATCCGCCAAAGCTTCGATCCGTTAGGTTGCACGAGCAGGAAAAGACCCTCGCCGTCAGCCAGCTTGTATGCCTGCGCGCGGGGCTTGGATTTCTTGGCCTGAATCTCTGTCAGAGGCATGGGGGTATCGCTCCTTTCCGATACTCCGCGAAAATACCCCCAAAATACCCCCACACCAAATTTGGCTGCACGTGGAAGGCACCGGGCGCATGCGGACCCGAATCACCCGCAAACCTCTGCTCTTCTTTGATTTTTTGGAAAAATCCGGAAGCGTTTGGAAGCTTCCGGAAAGGGGATTGGTAGCGGAGGAGGGACTCGAACCCCCGACACGCGGATTATGATTCCGCTGCTCTAACCAGCTGAGCTACTCCGCCCCAAGGGGGCAATGCCCCGCGACGAAGTCTGTGAGGCAGAGGGCCCATTAGGCGGCGGGTGCGGCGCGGTCAAGCCTCAGCGGCGGCTCTTTGTATTGCCCCTGAAGCTCCAGCGCCCGGCTGGTTCCCATGGGCCGCCGAGATAGCGGTGCAACGCAAGCCCGGCGAAGCGGAAGTTTTCGGGCCGGAAACCAAGGGCAAGTTCGGCCTGAAGCGCATGGGCTTCGGCACGCTCCACCTTGTTTTGCACAGTGACATGGAGGCGCAGGCGCGGCGTGTCCTGCTGGGTGAGCATGCCGTGAAAATGCTCGGCAATCCGGTCGCGCAGATCCAGCAGTTCGGCGCTTTCGATCCTGAACGCGGTGCCGGTGCCCAGATCCATCACTTGCGCCAGCCTCGCTTCGGGCGGCGGTGTGGCGGATGCCAGCGCGGCGAGCAGCGCGCGCGCCTCCTCCTCGACAAACGGCGGCAATGCGTGAAACAGCGTGACGTGCGCCGCCACGACATTGCGCTCTGGCGGATAGTGCGCGCGCCGCAGCGCTTCGGCGCGGGTTTGCAAGGCGGCAGGCAGTTCGCCGGTGACGATCAGCGGCGCGGCCATGCCCAATGCACGCCCGCTCTAGATTTCGCCGCGCGCACGGCGCAGCGCGAACCACTTGGCGACATTGGCGTTGTGCTCGGGCAGCGTGGCGGCGAAGATATGCCCGCCGGCGCCATCGGCAACCATGAACAGCGCATCGGTGCGCGCCGGGTGCAGCACCGCTTCGATCGAGGCCCGGCCCGGATTGGTGATCGGCGCCTTGGGCAGACCGACCATGGTATAAGTGTTGTAATCGTTGACTGCCTGGATCTCCGATTGGCGAATGCGGCGGCCGAGCGGCTTGCCGCGCGTGATCGGATAGATGATGGTGGGATCAGCCTGCAGCAGCATCGCGCGGCGCAGGCGATTGGAATAGAGCCCGGCCACCATCTTGCGTTCGGATGGCTTGCCTGTCTCTTTCTCGACGATCGAGGCGAGGATCACGGCTTCTCTTGGCGTGCGCGCCACCGTATCGGCCGAGCGTTTGGCCCACAATTCGGCAAGTGTGCTGCTCATCGCGCGCTGCATCCGGCCGATCACGGCCGCCCGGCTTTCGCCCAGCCCGATGTCATAGCTTTCGGGCAAGACCGAGCCTTCGGGCGGAACCGGCGCAGTGCCGGTCAAGGCGGTTTGCGCCGCGAGGCGCTCAGCCACGAGGATCGATGGCATACCCTCCGGGACGGTGAAAAGGCGGCGCTTGAAACCCTCGCTCCCTTGCAGGATGCCAAGCAATTGTGCGCCGCTGGCTTGCGCGGGGACGGTGAACTCGCCCGCCTTGATCCCGCCGTCGCCGCCGAGCAGCCGCGCGCGCGATCTGAAGGCCGCAGCCGAAGTGACCAGCCCCTCGGCCTCCAGCTTGCCGGCAATGCTCGCCAGCGTCGATCCGCTGGGCACGACAAAGGTTGTCTGCTTGGCCAACGGCCCCGGCCCGTACCAGCCATAAACGAACTGCGCGATATAGAGCGATCCGGCCAGCACCAGCGCCAGCGCGATGATCCGCCCCCATTTTCGCGAACCTGCCTGCGCCATGGACCGCCGCCCTCTGCTATTCCGGCTCAAATCGCCTTGATCACGATGCTGGCGTTGGTGCCGCCAAAGCCGAACGAGTTGTTGAGCGCGGCGCGAACCTCCCGCTTTTTGGCTACGAGCGGCACCAGATCGACCCCGGCGCAGCCCTCGCTCGGATTATCGAGATTGAGCGTCGGCGGCACGATCTGATCGCGGATCGCCAGAATGCAGAAGATCGCCTCGACCGCGCCCGCGCCGCCGAGCAAGTGCCCGGTCGCCGACTTTGTCGACGACATCGAAACCCCGCCGATGTCATCGCCAAACAGGCGGCGCACCGCGCCAAGCTCAAGCTCGTCGCCCATTGGCGTGGAGGTGCCGTGGGCGTTGACATAGTCGATATCCGCCGGGGTCATCCCCGCTTTGCGCAGCGCCATCTCCATTGAGCGGAATGCGCCCGAGCCTTCAGGATGCGGCGCGGTGACATGGTAAGCATCGCCCGACAGGCCATAACCCACGATCTCGGCGTAGATCTTCGCGCCGCGTGCTTTGGCGTGCTCGTATTCCTCCAGCACCACCACGCCCGCGCCTTCGCCCATGACAAAGCCATCGCGGGCCACGTCGTAGGGGCGACTGGCCTTCTCGGGGGTATCGTTGAAACCGGTCGAGAGCGCGCGTGCCTGCGCGAAACCGGCGATGCCGAGCGGGCAGATGGTGCCTTCGGCGCCGCCTGCCAGCATGATATCGGCATCATCATCACGGATCATCCGCGCCGCATCGCCGATCGAATGCGCGCCGGTCGAGCAGGCGGTGACCACAGCATGATTGGGGCCCATCAGGCCATATTTGATAGAGACCTGACCCGAGATCAGATTGATCAGGCGGCCATGCACGAAGTGCGGCGAGACCCGGCCCGGGCCTTTTTCATCGAGCACCAGCGACTCGCTGGCGATCCCCGGCAACCCGCCGATGCCCGAGCCAATCGAGCAACCGGCGCGAAAGCGCATCGCCTCGGTCATTTCGGTGAGGCCGGCGTCTTCGATCGCCTGCCCCGCCGCATCGATGCCATAAATGATGAACGGATCGACTTGGCGCTGCACTTTATAATCGACACGCTTGTTCGGATCAAAGCCGTAGGGATGATCGGCAGGCTTCACCTCGCAGGCGATGCGGCATTTCTGATCGCTCGCGTCAAACCGGGTGATCGGCCCCGCGCCCGACACCCCGGCGATGAGGTTTTGCCAAACGGTTTCCACGTCGGCCCCAAGCGGGGTGACGAGGCCAAGTCCGGTTACAACGATACGGCGCATGCATTTCTCCGAAACGTCCGCAGGCCCGCTGGCGCGCGGCCTTTCAAACACAACAGGCTCAAACCCGGAAGGGCTGAGCCTGTCGAAGTCCCTGACCTGTCCGGCGCGGAAAGGAGCTTCCGGCCGGTCCCTCGCCCTTAAGCCCGGTCGGACGGCGCGCGACCGAGGCTGTCGGGGAGAGGAAAAGCGCGGTGCTCAGCCCTTGTTCTCGTCGATGTACTTGATCGCATCCGAGACGGTGGCAATCTTTTCTGCCGCATCGTCGGGGATCTCAACACCGAATTCCTCTTCGAATGCCATCACCAGCTCGACGATATCGAGCGAGTCGGCACCCAGATCATCGATAAAGCTCGCGTCTTCGGTGACCTTGTCGGTCTCGACGCCGAGATGCTCAACAACGATCTTTTTAACGCGGTCGGCAGTATCGCTCATTGGTTAGCCCCTTTAACTCAAAAACAGTTGGATCTTACGGTCAAGCTATCGCCCTAATGACCCGATTGCGGGCTGGCAAGGGGTGCCTGCGGCACGGCCCACAAGCCAAGTCAGCCCTTCCTTGGTTCGACCACGCGCACGTGCAGTTCGCGCAGCTGCTTTGGCCCTGCCGGAGACGGCGCCCCCATCAGCAAATCCTCGGCGCGTTGATTCATCGGGAACAGCGTGATCTCCCGCAAATTCTGCGCGCCGCAGACCAGCATGACAATCCGGTCGACACCAGCCGCCATCCCGCCATGCGGCGGCGCGCCATACTGAAAGGCGCGGTAAAGCCCGCCGAAACGCTCTTCGACATCGGCCTTGCTGAGGCCGACGAGTTCGAATGCCTTGACCATCAGTTCCGGCGATTGGTTGCGGATCGAGCCCGAGGCAATCTCGAAGCCGTTGCATACCAGATCATACTGAAACGCCTTGATGCTCAGCGGATCGCTGCCTTCAAGCGCGGCCATTCCGCCTTGCGGCATCGAGAACGGGTTGTGCGCGAATTCGACCTTCTTGTTATCCTCATCCCATTCGTAGAACGGGAAATCGACGATCCAGCACAGCTTGAAGCAATCCTGCTCGATCAGGCCGAGTTGATCGGCCACGCGGGTGCGCGCAAGGCCTGCCAGCTTGGCGGCCTGCGCCGCCTTGCCCGCCGCAAAGAACAGGCCATCATCGGGGCCAAGGCCGAGCTGCACATACAGCGCTTCCATGCCCTCGGTCCCATGGTTCTTGGCGATGGGGCCGCCGAATTCGCCTTGCTTGCGGGTCACATAGCCAAGCCCGGCGTGCCCTTCGCTGCGCGCCCATTCGTTCATTTCGTCGAAGAACTTGCGGCTCTTGTCCGCCGTTGAGGGCGCAGGTATTGCCCGGACCACGCCGCCCCCGCCGACGATCTTTTCAAACAGGCCAAAGCCCGACGCGGTAAAATGCGCCGAGACATCGGTAATGATCAGCGGATTGCGCAAGTCGGGCTTGTCCGAGCCGTATTTGAGGATCGCATCCTCATATGCGATTCGCGGAAAGGTGCCCGTCGGCGTCACCGCCTTGCCATCGGCAAAGGCTTCGAACACCCCGCCGATCACCGGCTCCATCGTCTCCCACACTTCTTCTTGCGTGACGAAGCTCATTTCGAGATCGAGCTGGTAAAACTCGCCTGGCAGGCGGTCGGCGCGCGGGTCTTCATCGCGAAAGCACGGCGCGATCTGGAAATAACGGTCGAAGCCTGCGACCATCAGCAGCTGCTTGTACTGCTGCGGGGCCTGCGGCAGCGCATAGAACTTGCCAGCATGGATGCGGCTGGGCACGAGGAAATCGCGCGCGCCTTCGGGCGAACTTGCGGTCAGAATCGGGGTCGAATACTCCGTGAATCCAGCGGTTTCCATGCGGCGGCGCATGTCGGCGATCACCTTGGTGCGGCGCACGATATTGGCATGCAGCGTCTCGCGGCGCAGATCTAGGAAGCGGAAGCGCAAACGGATATCTTCGGGATATTCCTGTTCGCCCGCGACCGGCATGGGCAGTTCTTCTGCGGCAGACAGCACCGTGGCCGCGCGGGCATAGACCTCGATGGCACCGGTCGAAAGGTTGGCGTTGACCGTGCCCGCCGAGCGCGCCTTCACCTCGCCATCGATCGTGACTACGCTTTCGATCCGCGCGGCTTCGAGCACGGCCAAGGCGGGGCTATCGCTATCGGCAACAATCTGGGTGAGGCCGTAGTGATCGCGCAGGTCGACAAACAGCACGCCGCCATGATCGCGCTTGCGGTGAATCCAGCCGGAAAGCCGCACCTGCTGCCCGACGTTCTCTAGCGCCAGCGCGCCGCAGGTGTGGGTGCGATAAGGATGCATCGGGGTCTTTCCAATCGATCTGCAATCGGGCAGTGAATGGGAGCGGCCAAGAGGCGATGGCCGCGTGTTTGTCAAGCCGAAGACCCCGGACGGGATCACCCTAAGGCCATGCAAAGGCGCCGCTGCATTGCATTAGCAAGGCATTAGCGCCGGGTTAGCGGCTCACGCAGAAAAGAACGATGAAGATACACCCGCTGATCACGACGACCGAGGCGCTCACCGAATTGTGCGGGCGGCTGGCCAAGGCCGATTTCATCACGGTCGATACCGAGTTCATGCGCGAAAACACCTTCTGGCCCGAGCTTTGCCTCGTCCAGATTGCCGATAGCAGCGAGGCCGCCGCAATCGATCCGCTGGCGCCGGGAATCGATCTGGCCCCCTTGCTCGATCTGCTGGTCAATAACGAAGACGTGCTCAAGGTGTTTCACGCCGGCGGGCAGGATGTGGAAATCGTCTTCAATCTCTCGGGCAAGACCCCGCACCCGATTTTCGACACCCAGATCGCGATGATGGCCATCAGCCAGTCCGAGCAGATCGGCTATTCCAATTTGGTGGAGAGCTGGCTGGGCATCCCGGTCGACAAAGGCGCGCGCTTCACCGATTGGAGCCGCCGCCCGCTGACCGAGCGGCAGATCGAATACGCGATCGGCGATGTGACGCATCTGGCCAAGATTTTTCCGCGCATGCTGAAACGGCTGATCAAGACCGGGCGCGGGGGCTGGCTCGATGTCGAGATGGAAAAGCTGGCTGATCCGGAAAACTATCGTTCGAACCCGCAGACGGTGTGGCAGCGCATCCGGGCGCCGAGCCGCAATCCCGCCGTGCTGGGCCGGCTGAAGGCGCTGGCGGCATGGCGCGAGGCCGAGGCGATGGACAAGAACATCCCGCGCGGGCGGATCATGCGCGATGAAACGCTGGCCGATATCGCCAGCCACCCGCCCAAGGATCAGGCGGATCTGGCCAAAGTGCGCGGGCTTTCATCGGGCTGGCGCGAAAACGAGATCGGCCGCCGCCTGATGCAGACGCTCGCCGAAGCCAAGCCGATGACCGAGGCGGAAATGCCGCCGCGCGCGCCGCGCGGCGCGCCGCTGGGCAAGGAAGGCGCGCTCGTCGCCGATCTGCTCAAGCTGCTGCTCAAGATCCGCAGCCGCGAGATCGATGTGGCCTCGCGGCTGCTAGCGCGCAGCGACGATCTGGAAGCACTGGCCGCGGGACAGCGCAAGAATCTGGCCATTCTCGAAGGCTGGCGGTTTGAGCAGTTCGGACGGGACGCGCTGGAACTGGTCGAGGGCAAGGTCGCTTTCGCGGTGGTCAAAGGGCGGCTGAAGATGGCCCATGTCGATGATATCGGCTCCGGCGGCGACGATCCGGCGGATGGTACCGACATCGCCGAAGAAGCGATCCTGCTCAATCAGGATAGCGAGGACGGCGACGGACGCGACTGGAACGATGAGGATGACGCGGGCGCGCACGGGGACGGTGACCGGAGGGACGACGAGCCCGCCGCATGAGCATCTACCTGCCCACGCTCAAGCAGTTGCAGTATCTCGTCGCGCTGCACGAACACGGCCATTTTGGGCGCGCCGCCGATGCCTGCTTCGTTTCGCAGTCCACGCTTTCGGCTGGGCTGCGCGAACTGGAATCGCTGCTCGGCGTTTCGCTGGTGGAGCGCACGCGCCGGGTGGTGCGGTTTACCGCGCTGGGCAATCAGGTGGTGGCCAAGGCGCACCGGCTGCTGCGCGAGGGGGAAGAACTGTCCGCGCTGGTGCAGGCACACGGCGCGCCGCTTTCCGGCGAATTGCGGATGAGCGTGATCCCCACCATCGCGCCGTTTCTGCTGCCGCGCATCCTGCCCCGGCTGCGCGCCGAGCGCCCGCAACTGCGGCTGTTCCTGCGCGAAGAGCCGAGCACGGCCGCGATCGAATCGCTCAATCATGGCCGGGCCGATTGCGTGCTGCTGGCGCTGCCCTTCGCCACTGGCGAGGTCGAGATGGAACCACTGTTCGATGACCGGTTGCTCATCGCCTTTCCCAAGGATGATCCGCGCGATCCGCCTGCCACGATTGCCCCGGCGCTCATCGACGAGAACCGGCTGCTGCTGCTCGAAGACGGGCACTGCCTGAAGGATCACGCACTTGCGGCGTGTGACCGCCCCGCGCTGCGCGCCAGCACCGCGATGATCGGCACCTCGCTGCACACGCTGGTACAAATGGTCGACAATGGCCTTGGCCTCACCATGCTGCCGCAGATGGCGATTGACGCGGGCATTCTGAACGGCACGCAGATCGTGGCGCGCCCGCTCGAATCCGATCACGCCGTCCGCCAGATCGCGCTGGTCTGGCGCAAGAATTCGCCGCGCAGTGAGGAGTTCCGCCTGCTGGCGCAGGAGCTTCGCGCAGGTTGATAATTGTTGATAAGATTGGTATGCTACTCCATTCGTCCCGCGCTTGGAGGTGCATATGATCAGTGCTGATCTTGGATCAAAACTGGAGGAATTCGTGACCAACTTGGTCGCAACCGGCCGCTATAACTCCAAAAGCGAAGTGCTGCGCGAAGGCGTGCGCCTCATTCAGGACCGGGAGGCGCGGCTTGCAGCGTTCAATGCGGCGATTGCCCGCGGCCTTGCGGATGTGGACGCGGGCCGAACGAAACCGGCCGAGGAGGTGTTCGACCGCCTTGAGCAAAAATACCGCGCGATGGCCGAACGGGCGCAGTGAGGGTCGAAATCGCCGCCGAAGCAGGGGCCGATCTTGACGCCATTGCTGAGTACATTGCCCGTGACAGCGCAAACCAGGCGTTGGACTTTGTCAGGCAATTACGCGAGACTTGTGAACGTATTGCTGTGTTTCCAAAGCGGTTCCCGCTCGTCCGCAAAGAAGATCAAAGCGGAATCAGGAAGGCGCTGCACGGTAACTACCTGATCTTTTTTCAAATCGAGGACGAAACAGTCTACGTGATTCATGTCTTGCACGCCGCAACCGACTACGAAACCCGGCTATTCGACCAATGACCATCCCCCCCTATCTTGCGCTCGCCATCGCCATTGTGGCCGAAGTCATTGCCACCACCGCGCTCAAGCAATCAGCGGGGTTCACCCGGCCCATGCCTATGCTCGTCACCGTGATCGGCTACAGCATTGCGTTCTATTTCCTCTCGCTCACGCTCGAGCGGATGCCCACCGGGATCACCTATGCGATCTGGTCCGGCGTGGGCATCGTGCTGATCACCGCGATTGCATGGCTGCTGCATGGTCAGCGGCTGGACGGAGCTTCGCTGGCGGGCATCGGGCTGATCATGGCCGGGGTGCTGGTGCTGAACCTGTTTTCAAAAGCAGGGGCTGGCTGAGCTAACCTCGCTCAATCCATGTGCTTCAGCCCGACGCGCAAGTAATCCCACCCCGTGATCAACGTCAGCGCGGCGGCGGCCCACAACGTGGTCAGGCCTACGGTGTGCGGTACGTTGATTTCGAGGCCGAACGCCATCGCCGTCCAGCCGGGCGTTGCGCGGCCCAAGATCAGCGCGCCGAGCGCGACCATCTGCAGGCCGGTTTTCCATTTGGCGAGCTTCGACACCGGAACCGAGACCTGCAAGCTGCCGAGAAATTCGCGCAGGCCCGACACCGCGATCTCGCGCACCAGAATGATCAACCCGGCGATGACATGCAGCCGCCCGACATAAGGGCCGGTCAGCACGCCTTGCGCGGTCAGCACGAGAATCACCGCCGCGACCATGATCTTGTCGGCAATCGGATCGAGAAAGATGCCTAGTTTGCTCACCGTGCTATGCGCGCGGGCGAGGTAGCCATCGAAATAATCCGTGACCCCCATCAGGCAATAAACCGCAAAGCCAGCGAGGTAGCCCGCCGGCCAATCGGGCCACCACAACAGCGCCGCCAGCACCGGCACCGTGACAATCCGCGATAGGGTAAGAATATTAGGCAAGTTCAGCATAAGACTTCGCCATATCCCGCCCGCATCATGGGTGAAACCACCAGTTGCCCCCTTGCCCGCAGCGCCCATCCGGCTAAGGGTCTGGGCACAAACCGGGACGCTTGCAAGAACGTAAATGACCACCACGACGCATCTGATCCGGAGCCGCCGCTTTCTGCCGCTGTTCGCCACTCAGCTCCTCGGCGCTTTCAACGACAATTTTTACAAGAACGCGATGATCCTGTTCGTGGTCTACTCGGTCTATAACTCCGAGGCGGCCGAAGCGCGCTTTTCCGCGATCGCCTCGGCGCTGTTCATCCTGCCGTTCTTCCTGCTCTCGGCGCTATCGGGCCAATTGGCCGACATGCGCGACAAGGCGCGGATCATCCGCATCGTCAAAGCCGCCGAAATTGTGATCATGCTGATCGGCGGGGTGGGCCTGACCCTCGCCTTTCAGGGGATCATGGTGCACACGCTGGCCATTCCCGTGATGCTGGCCGCGCTGCTGGCCATGGGCGTTCATTCCACGTTTTTCGGGCCGATCAAGTACGCGATCCTGCCCCAGCATCTTGAGCCCAACGAAGTCTTGGCGGGCACCGGACTGGTCGAGGCAGGCACCTATATATCGATTCTGGCGGGCACCATTCTGGCCGGATGGATCCCGATCGAGGTCGCGGCCGTGGTCGTGATCGTAACTGCGCTGGTCGGCTTCCTGACCGCGCAATATGTGCCCGCCGCCCCGCCATTGATGGAGCCGCAGCCGCTCGACTGGAATATCGTGCGCTCGTCGATCACGCTGGTGCGCATGACCACGCGGCATCCGCGCGTGATCCTAGCGATTGCGGCGATCAGCTTTTTCTGGACGATCGGGGCGGTGCTGTTCATCCAGTTTCCTCCGCTTGCCAAGAATGTGCTGAGCGCCAGCAAGGAAGTCGCCAGCCTGTTCCTCGTGGTGTTCTCGATCGGGGTTTCGATCGGCTCGGTCTCGATCAACCGCATGCTGGGGGGCAAAGTCTCGGCGCGCTTTGGCCCGGCGGCAGTGCTGGTCATGGGCGTATTCGTCGTCGCGTTCCATCTGGTCTGCCGCATGTGGCCGCACGCGCCGGGCGAAGCGCTGCTGAGCGTATCGCAGTTCATCCTGCAGCCGCTCGCCGCGCCGCTGCTGCTCAGCCTGCTGGGCATTGCAATTGCGGGCGGCATGTTTGTGGTGCCGCTTTACGCCTTTCTCACAACCGTGGTCGACAAATCGGAAACCGCGCGCACGATCGCGGCGAACAACATCGTCAATGCAGGCGCGATGGTGGTCGGTTCGGTTATTGCCATCGGCCTCAGCGCGGTCGGTGTCGATCTGGCCGATCAGTTGCTGCTGGGCGCCGCAATGTGCATCATCGCGGCATGGCTGGGCTGGTTGCTCTACAAGGCGGAGCAGGCGCACGCGGGCGAGATCGAGCACGCATTTGAGTAACACGGTTCTCGGCGAGGTGCGCCGACCTCAGGATATGAAGGCAAGCACCGCGAGGAAGCAGGCGCAATAGGCCAGCAGGAAGTCCTTCATATCCTGCAGCGTGATCATGCGCGGATCGAGCGGCTTGGAGCGCAATTTCGCGCGTTCCATCGCCAGCGCCACTTCGGGTTCGTATTCCGGCATAACGCGCAGCACGGCCTCGGGCAGTGCGGCACGAAAGGGGTGGCAGCGCGGCTCGGCAGCAGCCAACGCGCCGATCAAAGCGGGCGCTTGCCCGCCCATGCCAGGCAGGAGCACCTGCGGCGCAAGGCCTAGGCGGAATGGATGGCCAATATTCTTTCGACCGAACGCGATTCTAGTATCCATGTGGGCAACAGTAACGATTTGTTGACCATCGCGGGAGGCCGCCGAGGCCGGTTTCGCAGGCCAGTTCCACAACGGCACAGTGTTGCGATGAGGGTCGCGATGAGGGCAGGAACAGCCACGAAAAAGGCCGCCGGATGAGCGGCGGCCTTCTTTGATTTGGAGCGGCGCCTTCGGCATGAGCGAGGTTGGGGAGTGCACCTCAGACTTGCCTCAGGTTGGTTCAGGCCAGACGCTCAAAGCGCGTCTTTGATCGCGCCCTTGATCTTGCCTTCAGCTTCTTCGGCCTTGCCCTTGAGCTCCTGCACTTTGCCTTTTGCCTGCAGGCTGCCGTCGCCGGTCATCTCGCCCACGGCCTGCTTAATGTTGCCGATAGCCTGATCTGCTGCGCCCTTGGCGCGATCTGTGAATTCACCCATTGTTCGTCTCCTTGGTTGTGACCAAATGAAAACGAACCAGAAATCAGATGGTTCCCCCCGCCATCTCCAAAATCAGCGCCCACTCGTCTGGCCGCACGGCAGACACGGACAGGCGCGAGAGGCGCAGCAGGTCCATCGCCGCCAGCGCTTCGGTTGCCTTGATCGTGGCGAGCGTGACCGGCGCGGCCAGCTTGGCGAGCGGCTTCACCTTTACCGCGGCCCATTTGCCTTCGGGATCGGTGGGATCGGTAAGCCCGCCCGCGCTGATCTGGGCAATGCCGACGATCTCCTTGCCAATGTTCGAATGATAGAAAAACGCAAGGTCGCCCACTTGCATCGTGCGCAGATTGCGCGCGGCCAGATGATTGCGCACCCCGTCCCACGTGCCCTCGCCCTCGGCCACCAGATCATCCCAGCCATAAACATCCGGCTCCGATTTCATCAGCCAGAGCTGCTCGCTCAGCGCAAATTTGGTCATGCAGGTCCTTTGAATTGAGATATGGCGGGGCATTACCGCAATTTGGCAGGCCGAACAGCATGAACCTTGAGACGCTCCCGCTGCTCTCGCTGACCAGTGAACCTGCGGATCTCGCCCGCGATCTGGGCGCAAGCTTCGCGCAGTTCGGCTTTGCGCTGGTGACTGGCCATGGGCTCGATCCCGCGCTGATCGAGCGGGCATGGGCGCTGACCGAAGCGCTGTTCGCGCAGCCCGAGGCACAAAAGCGTGCCTGCCATATCGCCGGCGGGGGCGGCGCGCGCGGCTATACCCCGTTCGGCACCGAAATCGCCAAAGGCGCGGCGGCGCATGATCTCAAGGAATTCTGGCATGTCGGGCGCGATCTGCCTGCCGGGCATCCCCTCGCCGCCTCGATGCCGCCCAATGTCTGGCCCGCCCACCCGGCGCATTTCCGCCAGACTTTTGCAGCGCTCTATGCCGAACTTGACCGGGTCGGCGCGGCGATCCTCTCGCGCATCGCAGTGTGGCTGGGGCTTGAGGCGGAATGGTTTGATCCTGCCATCGCCGATGGCAATTCGGTGCTGCGGCTGCTGCATTATCCGCCGGTGCCGAATGACGTGGCCGAAACCGCAGGCGGCGCGATTCGGGCCGGAGCGCATGAGGACATCAACCTCATCACCCTCCTGCTCGGAGCCGAGGAAGCGGGGCTGGAACTTATGACCAAGGACGGCCAGTGGCTCCCCGCCTTGCCGCCAGAAGGCGCGCTGGTGGTCAATATCGGCGACATGTTGCAACGCCTGACCAACCATGTGCTCCCCAGCACCACCCACCGCGTGCGCAACCCCGAAGACGCACGCGCGGGCTTAAGCCGCTATTCGATGCCGTTTTTCCTGCATTTGCGCAGCGATTTCCTGATCGAAACGCTGCCCGGCTGCATCAGCCAGGAGAACCCCGACCGCTATCCCTTCCCGATCCTGGCGGACGATTACCTGCAGGAGCGGCTGCGCGAGATCGGGCTGAAGCGTTAGTCACACCGCCGTGAGCCCTTGCGATGAAGGCGCGTGATGCTATCCTCCGCTTCATGCCAATCGATCTCGAAATCGCCCGCAGCGTAACCTTACGCCCCATCGCCGATGTTGCCGCAGCAGCGGGCATTCCGCCCGATGCAGTTGAGTTTTACGGGCGGCACAAGGCTAAGCTCGCGGTCGAAGCCTTGCCAGAGGCACCGGCCGGCAAGCTTGTTCTGGTCACCGCGATCAACCCCACCCCGGCGGGCGAGGGCAAGACGACAACCTCGATCGGCCTCGCCGACGCGCTGAACCTGACCGGGCGCAAGGCAGTCCTTGCGCTGCGCGAGCCGTCGCTAGGCCCCTGTTTCGGGGTCAAAGGCGGGGCAACCGGCGGTGGGCGTTCGCAAGTGGTGCCGATGGAGGACATCAACCTTCATTTCACCGGCGATTTTCATGCGGTGACCGCGGCGCACAATCTGCTCGCGGCGATGATCGACAATCATATCCACTGGGGCAATGCGCTCGCCATCGATGTGCGCCGCGTGGTCTGGCGGCGGGTGCTCGATGTGAACGACCGCGCACTGCGCAATATCGTACAGTCGACCGGCGGCGTGGCCAATGGCTATCCGCGCGAATCGGGCTTCGATATCACCGTCGCTTCCGAAGTCATGGCGATCCTCTGTCTGGCGAGCGACCTGCATGATCTGGAGGCGCGGCTCGGGCGCATTGTCATCGGCTATACCCGCGAGCGCCAGCCGATCACCGCGCGCGATCTGAAGGCCGACGGCGCAATGGCGGTGCTGATGAAAGAGGCGATCAAGCCCAATCTGGTGCAGACGCTGGAGGGCAATCCGGCGCTGATCCACGGCGGCCCGTTTGCCAATATCGCGCATGGCTGCAATTCGGTGATCGCCACGCGCACTGCGCTGTCGCTGGGGGATTATGTCGTTACCGAGGCCGGGTTTGGCGCGGATCTCGGCGCAGAAAAATTCTGCGACATCAAATGCCGCTCCAGCGGCCTCAAGCCCGATGTCGTGGTGATCGTGGCCACGGTGCGTGCGCTCAAGATGAATGGCGGCGTGGCCAAAGACAATCTGGGCCCCGAAGATGTCGCAGCAGTGCGCCGGGGCTCTGCCAATCTGGTGCGGCATATCGAGAATATCCGCCAGTTCGGGCTGCCTGCAATCGTGGCGATCAATCACTTCGTGACCGACACCGCCGCCGAAATCGCGGTGGTGCAGGAAGCCGCCGCAGCGCACGCGACCCCCGCGATCCTGTGCCATCACTGGGCCAAGGGCGGCGCGGGCGCATCGGAGCTTGCCGATGCCGTGGCCTTGCTGTGCGAACGCGGCCAATCGCAGTTCGCGCCGCTTTATGACGATGCGCTGCCGCTGTTCGACAAGATCAACACGGTGGCAACGCGGATTTACCGCGCGGTGGAGGCCATCGCCGAGCCGCATGTGCTGGCGCAATTGAAGCGCTGGGAGGATGCCGGGCACGGCCATCTGCCAGTGTGCATCGCCAAGACGCAGTACAGCTTCTCGACTGATCCCAAGCGATTGGGCGCGCCGACCGGCCATGTGCTGAGCGTGCGCGAGGTGCGCCTGGCGGCAGGCGCCGGATTCGTGGTCGCGATCTGCGGCGAAATCGCGACCATGCCCGGTCTGCCCCGGATCGCCGCAGCCGAACATATCCGGCTGGGCGCAGACGGCGAAGTCGAAGGGCTGTCATAAAGTCCCGCGCAGCCGGGAATACCCTGCACGGCGGCTGTCGGCGATCACGCCGCAGCGGGTCGCCGTGCATAGATCCCGAACGCCGCGATAGCGGCATAGCATAGTGCCGGGATCATCAGGGCCAGCGCCAAACTGCCCGACTGGTCGGCGAGGAAGCCGGTCAGCACCGGAACGACCGCGCCGCCGAAGATGGCGATATTGATCATGCCTGATCCGTCAGCCGCCCGCGGACCCAGCTTCTCGCAGGCCAGCCCGAAAATCGTCGGAAACATGATCGAATTCATCAGCCCGATTGCCAGCAGGCTGTAACCCGCCAGCGCGCCAGCACTATTGGCCGAGATCAGGATCAGCGCGACCGCGCCGACGGCGACCGCTGCGAGGATTTTGCCCGGGCTCATCAGCCGCAGAACAAAGGATCCGACAAAGCGTCCGATCATCGCGCCCCCCCAGTAAAAACTGATCATGTTGCCGGCCGACAATTCCGACAGGCCCATGACGCTCGGTTGCCTCAGATAGCTGACGATCAACGAGCCAATCGATACCTCCGCCCCGACATAGAGGAAGATGCAAAGCGCGCCGTAGCCGAACCGGGGCCGACGCAGCAGCGCAAAGCCGGCGATCGGCGAGCTCTGCTCAATCGGCGCAGCTTGCAGCGCGTTGCGAAATAGCCAGACGACCGCTGCAACCGCCGCAAGCGCCGCCGCCAGCGCGAGATAGGCATTGACGATCACTTGCGTCTCGGCGGTGCGATAGGCGTCGAGCGCGCTGCCGGTCAGCGAAGCGGCGGAAACCGCGGCGAGGCTTCCCAGGATCAGCGTAGCGCCGACCCCGGGGAAGATTGTCGTGCCCAGACTGTTGAACCCTTGGGCAAAGGTCAACCGGCTGTGAACCGTCCTTGCCGGACCAAGCAGGCTGATCAGCGGGTTTGCCACGACTTGGACAATCACCACACCACTCGCGAGCACAAACAGCGCCAGCAGAAACAGGCTGTACGTGGCATATTGCGAGGCCGGAATGAACAGCAGGCAGCCCACCGTCATGATCAGCAGCCCCGCGACCGCCCCTCGCATATAGCCGATCTTCTTGACCAGCTGCGCGCCGGGTATCCCGATGACCAGATAGGCCGTGAAAAAGCAGAACTGGACAAGCATCGCCTGCGTGAAATTGAGCGTGAACAGCTCCTTGAGCTTGGGAATGATCACATCGTTAAGGCTGGTGATCCCGCCGAAGATAAAGAACAAGGCGAGGACAGCATATTGCAGTTCCGGTCGAAATTCTGCGCCACCTGTGGGCTCGCTGTCATTGGGATCGCGCACGTTGGCGGCAAAATCTGGCGCAAGGACCACGGGTTCTTCCTCCGTTAAGATTGTCTGATTTCTTGGCGCTAGTGCTCTTGCAGCGTCGCCGATTTGTGGATGCTTCCAGCCGGTGGCGCGGGGGGATCGGCCTTGCGGAGAGGCCCCGCGTCATTGTTTGCGGAGCTTTGCGCGGGATCGGACAATTCGATCAGGCCCGGCGCTACATTCCAGCCGCTCAGCTCGAGCTGGCGGGGGTGCGGCCCCGCCAGCGCAGACCGGATCTCGATCCGCCGCTCTTCTCCCGGCATGAGCGCGACATAGTTTTCGCTGTAGTAAGACGGCAATATCCGTGCGCCATGCTCACCGAGCAGCGTGAGCTTGGCGTTGAGCGCAGGTACAGCCCCGGTGTTGGCGAGTGTCACGATGCGCACCTGCTCGGTGCCTTGCGTCTCAACCGGGGCGATGCTGACCCCGAGCGCCGCCGCCTGCATCGTGCTCAGCGCGCGATAGGCCGCCGGATCACGCCCGCGCCAGTAAACATTGCCCGATACGCGGGCGCCTTGCGCATCGAACAGCCGGAGCGAGACCAGCACCATCGGTTCGGTCTCAAACAGCTTCGTCAGCGGCACGGCTGCGCGCACCGTGGTTCGATTGGCCAGTGCGTCGATCGTCTCGCTGCAAGTGAACAACGGACGACCGGCAAGGTCGGTGACTTTCACCTCGGCGCGCAGCGCACGGGCGTCAGCCTGGCTGGTGTTGACCACCACCAGTTCGTTGCCGGGCAGATTGAGCTGGATGTGCAGCGGTTCAGCAGCCATTTTTGCCCCGTAGTAAGCCGCTGACGTGTCATAGTCCGAGCTATAGAGCTGCCATGAATTGGACGGCCATGACGGATGCGTCATCCACAGCAAGCGTCCGCTGTTCTTGGTCCAGAGATGGCCGAGAAACCCTTCGTAGATCGCCTTGTGCGTCTCCAGATTCATCATCTGCGCCTTGCGCTCGAAATCTTCGAGGCTGGTCGCCGGGCCGAACATGGCGGCGAGCGCGGCCATGAAGGTCTTGCTGTCGCCGTTCCCCGAAAAGTGCCAATCGTGATAGGCGAGCGTATCCGACAGCGGCCAGCGATCGGGCGCGGGCACCGATGCCTTGATCGCGCCGAGCGTCGAAAGCGACGGAGAGCCGGTTTCGACCGAAAAGCCTGAGGCAAGATCGGTGAAGTACCCTTCGGGCGGGCGATAATTGTAAGGCCCGGACCCTTGCAGGTTGACCGTGTTCGAGCTGCCGGTGAACCAGCGCGTGCCATCAAGCTGGGCAATCACGTTGTCCATGCCCTCGTTGAGCAGGGGATAGGGCACGCCTTCGTTGCGGCCGAACCACACGACGATCGAGGGATGGTTGCGATAGCGCTTCACCGTGTCGCGCATATTGGCGAGAAACAGCGCCGGATCCTGAGGCTCGACCTGAAAATCCTGCGTCGATTGCCAGAAATCGTTGAGGATCATCATGCCGTTCTCATCGGCCAGATCATAGAATTCGGGCTCGCTGTTGTTGCCCATCCAGTTGCGGATGATGTTCATATGTGCCTCGCGCTCGAGGCGGAAATAGGGGGCGAGCCGATCGCGGCTGACGCGCTTCAGCGCATCGTCCATGCCCCAGCTGCCGCCGCGCGCGGCGATCCGCACACCGTTCACCCGCAGCGCGAGGTGTGGAAGCGCATAACTCGCCGGGATATCGCGGACCGCAGGCGATGTTTCGCCGGCGGGAGTGAGGCTTTCCACCCAGCCCTCGGGGGTCTGCTTGATGGCGACATGGCGGACATCGACCAGCCGCTCGCCGCGCAGCATGCCGTCGGTCGGATGGACCTCGACCCGGCGCAGCTTTCCGGCCGCATCGAACAGCGACAGCTCGTAGCTCACCTCGCGGATGCCGAAGCGCAGCGTCTTGCGATCTGATTCCGCGCCCTCAGTGCCGACTGTCAGGGTCAGATCATGCAGCGCTGGCTCACCATAACCATTGGGCCACCAAAGCCTAGGCTCTGCAATGCGCAGCGCCGGATCGGCGGCGGGGGAGAAGCGGACCATGCTCTCGCCGGGCGGCAGATCGAGCGTGCGGCTGACGCGCACATCGTCAAAGGCGGCGGTGACCGTCACGCGCTGCGATGCCGGGCCATCATTCCTCAGCGGCACATCGATATGGATGTCGGCGCTATCGGTGCGCGGCAGCGGCAGATCGGTGACAACGCGCGGATCGAGCAGCCGCACCGCGCCGGTCGCGTGCAACTCGACCGGTTGCTACAGCCCGGTGTTGCGATCACGGATGCCGGGAATCCAGTCCCAGCCCTCGCTCGCCACAAAGGTCGGCCCGTCGATCGCCAGTTGGCCGCCATTTTCGCCGACCCCGCCCGCAATCGATTGTTCATGCGGAATGCCGGGGTGCGGCGGCGGGCTAACCCGCACCGCAACGACATTCTCGCCCGGTACCGCCTCGAACGCAAACGTCCCGCGCGTGAACGCGCCGGACGTCGTGCCAGCCTGATGCCCATTGATCCAGATCTGGGCGGCATAGTTGATCCCGCCGAACTGCAACCGCAGCCGTTTGCCGCTCGCCTGCGCGGGAATGGTGAAGCTGGCGCGGTACCAATAGTCCTGTCGCGCGAGCTTCTCCGGGATGGCGAGGTTATTGAGGCCATAATAGGGATCGGGATATACGCCGCGATCGATCAGCGTGGTCAGCACCGTGCCCGGGACCGTGGCCGGATACCAGCGCATGACATCGGCGCCGGGGCTTGAAAGCTCGGCACCCGTTGCCGTGACGCGCGGTGCCTCGATCAGCCGCCAGCCATTGAGCCGCCAGCGCCCCGGGGCGAGCGTATCGAGCAGGGGCACCGCTGGCGGCGGCGTGGCCACCGGGGATGAAAAGCCGCCCTTGCCCTGAGGCAGCGTCCATGCATCCTGCTGCGCAAACAGGCCGATGTTCGCCTGCTTCTGCCAGACCCAGCCCACGCCGACGTCAAGCATCTGGACAAGATCGAAATCAGGCGGGCGCTTTGCTGCGGCCGCGATGCTGGCCGGTGTCAGCAGGACAGGGGCCACAAGCGCGCCGACCATCGCGCCGCCAAAGTGCTGAAGGCGGGGCAAGGTGGTGCGCGCCGGGGCGATGGCAATCAGCGGGGCTGCGGCAATCGCGGCGAGGCGGCGATGCGCCACTTCGCGGCCATCGACATAAAGACGCAGCGATGCGCCGTCGCTGACCGCCGCGACATGGGTCCAGCGCCCTTCGGCGATGGTGCCTTGGCCCGCGCGGACGAGGGTCTCACCCATCGCAAAGGCAAGACGGCCATCATCGAGACCCAGACAGCGGCAACCGGCAGGTGTCGGCTCGCCGACCGCGATCAGCGGGACAAAACCCGGCTGCCGCGCGGCCGGGCGGAGCCATGTGCTATAGCTGAAGGCCGCGCCGGCTGCGAGAAGCGGCGCGCCAGCGGGCAAGGCCCGGTCGATCCCAATCCCGCCTTCGAGAAAGCGGGCGTTGTAAGGGCCGCCATTGACCAGCGGCGTCTGCGCCGAAGCGGTCGGCGCAAGCAGCGCGGCAAGAACCAGCCAAGCAAACCGCGATCCGATCATCCTGTCATCCCCTGACAGCACCCTGAATGGTGCTTTGCGAAACCCTGATAACCTTATCAGAAAAATGTGCCGTTATCTGCGCGTGTAAAAAGTCATGATCCATGGAGCCCAGCATTGCTGCGGGCTCCGCTGGCCTGACGCTAATGCGGGCACTCAGCGACCTGATCTGCAACCGTTCCCAGCGCTACCCGCGCCAGGCTGAAGCGCGCCGCCCCGGCCGTGGAAAGCTGGAACGGGGCGGCCAGCCGCGTCATGTCCGCCCCGGCCTGCGCAAAGCATTTGAGCGGAACGCCGATGGTCTGCCACTGGCCGATGGCGTTCGCGGCGAATTGAGGCACCGCCACCGCGCCGCTGCAGCTTGGCCCGCAGCCGACCGCGATAGTGAACCCAGTTGCCGGAGCGGCATCGATCCGCGCCGTCACCAGCAGCATCACATCGCCGTTGGTTTCGCGCGATATGTCGATCGGGGCTTGGGTGACGAGTTCGACAGTCTCGCGCCCATCGCCGGTAAAGGTAAACTGGCGCGCGCCTTCCTGAACCAGATGGTCGGTTGCCGCCACCTGCCCGCGACCACCCAGCACGATCGCCGGCAGCATGGTGACCCGCGTCGCATCCGCGCCGCCGTCGCTCACCACCAGCGACCACGAGGGCGTTGGCGCGCCCTTATCGAGGAACACGCCCGGCTTGTCTCCCTCGACCACGCCCGGGTCTTCGTTCAGCCGCTGCCAGCCCGCGCCGGGCTGCGCCATGGTCCGGCCAAAGCCGCGCTTGAACAAGGCCGGGCCTTCATGCCGCGCGGTCGCCGGCCACGCTGTCGGAAGCGTGCCCGAAAAGTCGTAGCGAGGCCGAGTGCCGCCCTGCACGAGCATATCAGCAACGCCCTGGCCTTCGGATCCGGGTAGCCAGGCGACGACAAAGGCATCGGCCAGATTAAGCTCAGGGTTCACGAACAGCGGCCGCCCGGTAATCATCACCGCGACGACCGGGATGCCTTGCGCCTTGAGCCGCTGCATCGTCGCATAAGGCGCCCGCAGCTCTAAACGAAGCTGCAACGTCTTCAAATCGCCCTGAAGTTCGGCATAAGGCATTTCGCCGAAGACGACAATCGCGACATCGGGGCGCTGATTGAATTGGCCATCGGGCGCGAGTTCGGCCTGCCCGCCAGTGGCCCGCACCGCCGCCTCCAGCCCGCGCCAGATCGAAGTGCCGCCGGGGAAATCCTTGTTGGCGACGCCGGTGCCCTGCCAGGTGATCGTCCAGCCGCCGGATTGCCGGCCGATGTCATCGGCACCGTCGCCCGCAACGAGCACTTTGGCACCGGGCCTGATCGGCAAGACGCCCCCGTTTGCCTTGAGCAGTACCAGCGATTTGCGCACGGCCTCGCGGGCGATCTCCCTATGCGCGGCGCTGCCGAGCAGATCGAAGCGCCCGGAAAAGGGCCGCGAAGACGGCGTGCCCGCCTCGAACAACCCGAGTCGCAGCTTGGCGCGCAAGATCCGCGCAACCGCATCATCGAGCCGGGCAAGCGGAACGATCCCGCTGCGGACTTGCGCAACGAGGCTGTGATAAAGCGGCTTCCAGCTATCAGGCGCCATATACATGTCGACCCCGGCGTTGATCGCTGCAGGGCAACTGTCATTGGTGCAGCCTTTGATCTGCCCATGCGCGTTCCAGTCTGTGACGACGAACCCGCCAAAACCCATGCGGCGCTTGAGCACATCGGTCAGCAGCCCCTTGTTGCCGGCGATCTTGGTGCCCTGCCAGCTGGAAAAGCTGGCCATGATCGTGGCCACGCCCGCATCGATGGCGGCCAAATATGGTGCGCCGTGCACTTTGCGCAGCGTGGTTTCATCAATGCTGGCATTGCCCTGATCGGCGCCCTCGTCGGTCGCGCCATCGGCAATAAAATGCTTGGTGCTGGCCAGCACATGCGGCCCGGATAGAATGCGGGTCTTGCCGCTGATCCCCTGCAGCCCCGCGATCATCCGCTGAGCATAGGCGGTCACCAGCGCAGGGTCTGAAGAATACCCTTCATAGGCGCGGCCCCAGCGATAGTCCTGCGGCACGGTGATGGTTGGCGCAAATGTCCAGTCCAGACCGGTCGCGCGCACTTCGAGGGCCGTCGCGCGGCCGATGCGCTCGATCAGCGCCGGATCATGCGCCGCGCCCAGCCCGATATTGTGGGGAAACAGCGTCGCCCCCACAATGTTGCTATGGCCGTGCACGGCATCGGTGCCCCAGATGATCGGGATGCCGGCATTGCCGTCCCGCAGGTCGACCGACTCGAGATAAAGCGCATCGGCAAGCGCCAGCCATTTGTCGGGCGATGCAAATTCATCACCGCCAGGTGCGGAGTTCCCGCCGTTCAACACCGAGCCAAGGTGGTAGCGGCGGACATCGCCCGGCGCGATGCTGGCGATATCGGCCTGGATGATCTGGCCGACCTTCTGTTCGATCGTCATGGCGGCGAGCAAACGGTGGATTTTCGCCTCGTCCGCCCGGCTTGAACGCACCGGCCATTGTGCGCGCGGCCACTGCTGCGGATGGACGGTCGCTGCCTCGGGTTGCTGCGGCGCCTGCGCAGAGACGCTGCTAACAAACGCTATGATGGCAACAAGGGATCCGGCGAAACCCGAAGCCCTGCAAAAACTGACGGTCAAAGGCCGCTCCCGTTATTGATCGATTTATTGTTTGACAACGTTGACAGGCAAGCCCTATCTTGTCAACGTTGTCATGCACCGAGCGAGGCGCTCTGCATGTTGCATAAGGCGGAGCAACCGCCGCTGGTCTAAGGGAGAAGCAGACATGATTTCCGATCGCCATCACACCCGAATCGCGCTGAGCATCGCGGCATCCGCGCTGGCCCTTGGCACGGCCTCGATCGCCCGCGCGCAAGACGCGGCCGCACCTCAAGCAGCCTCATCGCCGCAAGCCGCTGCTGCTGAAGCCGAAGAGCAGGCGATTGTCGTCACCGGTTTTCGGCAATCGCTTGCCACCGCGCTGAACGCCAAAAAGGCCTCCAACCTGATCCTCGAATCGATCACGCCTGAAGATATCGGCAAGTTCCCCGATCAGAACATCACCGAATCGCTGTCCGTCGTCAGAACATTTGGCACAACTCGCGGCGTAAATTAGCGGAGTGCGGGCCTCGTCTGGGGTTGGGTTTTAGGCGGCGAGCTTGCGGTGTTGCAAGCGCCGATGCTCGATGGTTTGTCGCTTGATCCTTTCACGTTGTTT
>NZ_CAMBTS010000008.1 GCF_945870625.1 Novosphingobium sp. Chol11
GTAGAAGCTGGCCCGGGCGGCGCTATCAGCGCGCAGCAGGCCTTCGAGATTGAACTCGATGGTTATCCCGGCCAGCCGGTCGGCGACCGAAAGGAGCTGCTTTTCAAGCGCCTGTTCGATGCGTTTGAGACGTCGGCGCAGGGTGAACTTCTGGAACCCCAGGGTTTGTTGTTCGAGCCCGGTGCCCCAGCTGGTGGTCTTTTCGGTATGGCCGACCATGAAGGGCGGCACGCCGAAGAAGCGGCAGACCTCTTCCACCGAGAAGGCCCGGCTTTGCAGCATCTGGGCGTCTTCGGGGCTAATCGAGAGCTGGACCCAGTCCATGCCCCGGTCGAGCAGCATGGGCCGCCCAGCGTTGATCGCGCCTGCGAACTTCTCCTGCAGCAGCTCCTCGGCCTGTTTTCTCTGGTCGATGGTCAGGGTGTCGGCGGTCTTCAACAGCCCCGACGGACGCACCCCGTTGCGGAAGGTGTCGCCCGAGGCGCGTTCGATAGCCTGTGCCAGACCAAAACTCTGGCGGCCGGCGCTCAAGGTTGAGAGCCCGCCCAGCGGATTGCCGCCAAAGCCGCGGATGTGCAGCACCCGGTCCTGGCCTGCGATGATACGCCGACCCTGATCGACCCACTCATATTCCAGAGCCCCGGTATCGAGGCGGCGGACCGTGACCAGTTCGGGCGTGATCGGCACGCCGAGCGCGATGATCCGGCCATTACGGGCCCGCACCACCTCGGCATAGGCATTGCCGTGCAGCTCTAGCGAGGCGCAGACGAACTCCCAGAAATCCAGCGCCGTCTGGTCGGCATTGGGGCTGTCGTGAAGGATGCGGTAGAGCGGATGATCGCTCGCCACCGTGCGAGCGCCGCCGCGGGTGGGCGAGACCTTCACCTGCACGCCTACCCGGGTGTGGGATGGCGACGGTCCGATCTGGTGCGCCGAAGGACCGCGTATTCGTCTGGCCGGGATTGCGACCCGGGAGATGGATGGCAGCTGCAGTCGCGGACATCCCTGTCCGTCTACCTCTGCGGTCCAGGCCCGTGATGCCCTCGTCAGGCTGATAGGCCAGCGCGTTGGCGTCCATTCTCAGGGACACATCCTGGTGCGCGGTCCCGCCTTGACCTGTCGGTCTGAAGGCAGCGCCGGGGGCAACCGAACGGCGGCCTGGTGCGTCTCGCCTCGCTCGGGAGACCTGTCCTGCGCCATGGTCAGGGGTGGCTGGGCTCTGCGATGGGACCGCTACTGGCGCAACCACCGCTGCTGACGCTGGTCTGAGTTGGAGGAAGGACGCAGCCCGCTGCGCGTCAAACGTTGGTTGACATGTCAAACCCCATTTGACATAAGGCGTTATGGATATCGACAGCATCTCCCACAAAGGGCTGCGGCGGTTTTTCGAGACCGGAAACGCAAAAGGCCTGGTGGGTGTTGCGGCTCGTATCCGCAAGATGCTGGCATTCATCGATGCTGCAGGCAGTTTCGAGGAACTGGCCGTGCCGCCCAATTACGGGCTGCACGAGTTGGTTGGAGACAAGGCCGGGCGCTGGTCAATGACGGTGACGAAGAACTGGCGGCTGACCTTCGTCAAGATCGACGAAACGACAATCGCCGACCTGGACCTGGAGGATTATCACTGATGGCTATGACCATGCATCCCTCGCTGGCGGTTCATCCCGGTGACTGGCTGAAGAGCGAAGTCGTCGAGCCCCATGGTGTGAGCATCAACCGCCTTGCAGCCGCCTTCCATGTGACCCGCCAGACCCTTAGCAACCTGTTCAATGGCCACACTGCTCTTTCGGCCGATATGGCGATCCGGTTCGAGAAGGCTTTTGGCGTCAAGGCCGATACGCTGATGCGCATGCAGACGACCTATGACATGGCTCAGGCTAGGGCCCGTGCCGATGACATCGTCGTCGATAAGGTTCTCGTCGCAGCCTAAGGCGCTCAGGCCGCTTCAGCTTCAGTGCCGGCTCGCATTCCGGCGATCTCATTAAAACTCCGTCCATCGCCCTCGAGCGTGGCGGCCTTGCCGGTAAAGTCCTGCCAGCGCTTGACGATGACGTCGGCGTATTTGGGGTCGAGCTCCATCAACCGGCAACGCCGGCCCTGCTGCTCGCAGGCGATCAGGGTCGAGCCCGAGCCGCCGAAGAGATCGACCACCAGGGCACCGCGCGCTGAGGAGTTCAGCAAGGCGCGCTCGATCAGGAGCGTCGGTTTGGTGGTTGGGTGAAGATCGGAGACCCTTGGCCGGGCGATGTTCCAGATGTCCGACTGCTTGCGATCCGGCACCTGCATGATGCGCGGGCCGTCCTCGTTCCAGCCGTACCAGAGGGGCTCGTATTGGGTGTGGTAGTCCTTGCGCGAGAGGCCGCGCGACTGCCTCCTGGATTCGCCGCTGAAGGAAACGGGACTCCGCGCCTTCTATACCGAGGTTGGAGGCAAGGCCGGACCGGTAGGCTTGGCCGACCGCTACTTCGGCGACGGCGCCTCCCTCAAAGGGTTCCTGAAGTTCGCGGAGGCCACTGGCGTAAAAACCGCGCTCGAGGTAACTGCATGCAGCTGCAACAAAAATCCGAAGTGGCCCTATCTCCTCAGCGTCGGAGGTGAGCGATGGACATCAAATTCTATCGACACGGATTTTTCCCTCGAAGGGTTTGAGGCGGCAACGGCATCACCAACCGTCGCGCTTTCCACATTGCTTTGGCGCACAGCTGATTTTGCCAACTCTAGATTCCTGCGAGCCACCTACCAGATCAACCGGCAACACGGTGCACACTTTGCGGATTCCCAGTGGGTCTGCCAGATGCGAGAAGCGGCTTGGGTGCCGCAGTCGGACGGCCGCTTTGTAGTGCCTGCCGAGGCGCGAGCAGACCTTTTGCCGCCGGGCTTCCCGTACGATCCAGGGAAGAGGTGGCTGAAAGCCATCGGCTTCGGCGAGGCTTTTGCGAAGCGTTCGGATGAAGCCAGGCAAAAGCAGTCCATCGCAAAGCAACTCGGTTTCGAGGACGGGGCCGCATTAGAGGACGCACAGTGGTTTGCCGGCCTCGATCCCGCTGAGCGCCTAGACTTCAAGCAGCAGGTAGAGAACAGGAGAATCTTCTCCCTGCCCGAAAGCGAACCAGGTAACCCGGAGCGTCGAGCCGAAAGGGTGCTCGATGCTGCCGCCCAGGCGCCAGACCGGGCGACCGAAGAGCGGCCGAGATCGGTGTCCGTCGGGCTCCAGGCAGTCAAGCAGGAGGCAGAGCAATACCTCCGGCAACAATATACGAACCTCGACGGAGATATGATTTGCCAAGTATGCAAGGGGCCTTTGCCATTTCGGCTTCCTGACGGGCGACACTACGTGGAGAAAGTCGAGTTTATTGCCGACGTGGTCCGACGCCACCATCAGAATTACTTGGCACTCTGCCCCAACCACGCCGCGATGATGCAACACGCGCACGGATCGAAGGACCTCGTGAAGGAGATGCTTATGGACTGCGATGGTGACACCCTCGACATCATTCTGGCCGGGGCTGATGAGAGCATCTACTTTACTCGCACACATCTGCTCGATCTAAAGGTAGCACTCGCCTCTGAAAAATGACGCGTTTCACGGTCTGGATCACCCTGAACTGCTGCGGTGTCGGCGAAGGCATTTGATCTTTAGACAGGGCGCCTAACCGGTGGATGGTTGACCGAAGGAGAGCGATTTGACAGCCCAGATGTCCGAGGTCCTTCACTACGAGGGCCAGAAGCTCTCGATGATGGGCAACCCATTGGGCGACTACTTTTCTCTAAGGGGCCACTGGCCACGCTTTCAGGAGCCATCAACCGCCCTCTGGCGCGGCTATGTCGGAACCTGGGAGGTCCGCGAAGGTCGGCTGTATCTGATCGGTATCCAGGCTCAGCTTGAGGACGGGACCAGGGTGACCCTGGATACGCTATTCCCCGGCTACCCTGACCGCGTCTTCGCCCACTGGTATATGGGAGAACTCCGCGTGCCGCAGGGGCGGGTGACCAAATACGTCCACCAGGGCTACCAGAGCCAGTTTCAGGCGGACCTCTTCCTTCACCTTGAAAAGGGCGTGCTGGTCACAACCAGGCTCATACGCAACGTACCAGCCGACGAGCTGATCGAAGAGGTGCAAGGATCAGCGGGGGGGTCAGGCCTCTATTACGGCAGGACTGCACCGGACCCCATTGGGCCGCCCCCCGAGGCTGGGGAGCCATGATCGCGGCATACGCCTATGTTCTGATTGGGCTGCTGCTAGCCGTTTCGACGCTGGTGTGGGTCATCGGCCAAGGGGACGGTGTGTGGCCACTAAGATGGGACCCCGGTGAGATCTTTGCTGCGGTCCTCGGCTTCGTCGGCATCGTCTGTTTCATGGCCCTTTTCTGGCCCGTCGCCGTGGCTTTTTGGGCATGGGGCATGCTGGAGAGCCGGGGCAAGGTACGGCGAGCAGGTCGAGACCCTGCTGAGGTTATTGGAGTGGTTGTCGGCATCATCGGCATCGTCGGTTCGGTGCTTCTTTTGTGGCCGGTGCTGCTTGTTCTACTCGTGTGGAACTGGCTGAAACGAAAAGACGCTGAGCCAGTCGAAGAACAGTTCACGGTTCCCGAAGCCGGCCTGATCGAGCAACTTTCCGTTGCCGAGATCGAAAGCCGGGAGCTTGTAGACGATCCATTGGGGGGGGCCCCGCGCCTGCCGTTCGGGCACCTCAACCCGGTCTGGCGCAAACTTCTGGAGAGCGTGACCGCCGAGAGCACGATCTGGTCCTTCTCGACCCTGTGGGACCATCGTTGGGGCGCACAGCAGGTCGAGGGTTACGTTTTGAAGAGCGGCGCTGTGATCGGGCCGCACATGATTACATCCCAGCGCCGGCGCCCGCGGGAGCCGGCGGAGGAACCCACTAGCCCTAAGATCGGACTGATCGAGGCGTTATCAGGCAAACGGTAAGCGGATTGCCGTCTCCTGCCCTCTGAACCGCCCCGTGTTTTCCGAGATCAGTTGTTCGACGATCGGTGGGATTTTGATCCACTGCCGCACGGCTTGGAGTTTGCTGGTTCGCTAGGGGTCGGTTCCGGTTGCCGAGGCGCTCCAAAAACCACTCAGCTCCCTTAGCCGATATCTAACTGAAAAGGCTTGTAGTTTTTAGCTCCACACCAAATCGCCACGGTGCGGAGGTCTGGAGACTATCCGGGCTTTCGGAGAGAAAATCAGCCAGTTTCCTGGAAACCCAGTGCGGAGCCGGTTCGGCGAAACCCTGTAATACAACGGGATTTTCTGACACCGCCCGGCCCACAGAGAGATTTGTGGCGAGGGGCGATGGCGGAGAGGCAGGGATTCGAACCCTGGATACCCTCGCGGGTATGCCGCATTTCGAGTGCGGTGCATTCGACCACTCTGCCACCTCTCCGCGAAGTGTCGTGAGCGAGGCGGGGCCTCTCCCGGTCTAAGGAAGCGCGCGGTTAGCGCATGGGTTTGCACTTGCCAAGAAGAAAGGTGAGCGGATGATGCGGATTCGCATTGCGGGGGCGACGGCTCTGGACAATCCGCAAGGTCCGGCTTGTCTCCGGCGTTCCAGAAACCTATATTGCCCCCATGGATCGAGCGACGTTCTTCTCCCCTCAGGCCGGTCGGCAGATCGATGCCCCCCATGTTGCCAGAGCACGCTTTGCGATCGGCGATGTGGTCCGCCACAAACTGTTTGATTTCCGCGGGGTTATTTTCGATATCGACCCGGTCTTTGCCAACAGCGAAGAATGGTACGAATCGATCCCGTCCGAAATGCGGCCACCGCGCGAACAGCCGTTCTATCACTTGCTCGCCGAAAATGACGAAAACAGCTACGTCGCGTATGTCAGCCAGCAAAACCTGCTGTCTGATGCAGACGCTGGCCCGGTCGACCATCCCTCGGTCGAGGGCATGTTCGAGGCGTTTCGCGACGGGCGTTACCGGCTGCGCCGCGGGCTGTCGCACTGATTCGGGCGTAACAAGGCGCGCTCAATCTGGCGCGCTGGCCGTCAGTTCTTGAGCTTCCAGCCCGAGCGCAGCAGCGCATAAGTTGCGACGGCAAGGGCGAGGTTGAGCATGCCCAGCCCCGCCGCGCCGTAAATCACCGCCACGTCGGTATTGCCGATATCGCTTCGGCCGAGGAAGCCATAGCGAAATCCCGAGATGACATAAAAGATCGGGTTGAACCGGCTGACCGTCTGAAACGCGGGCGCGAGGTTATCGATCGCATAAAAGGTTCCCGATAGCATCGACATCGGCGTGATCACAAAGTTGGTGATTGCGGCATTATGATCGAATTTTTCGGCCCAAAGCGAGGTCAGCACCCCGATCAGCGCCAGCAAGACCGAGCCCATCAGCCCAAACCACACCACCGCCCAGGCATGGTGCACCACCAAATTGACGCCCGGCCAGAGGATCATCGCGCCGGCCACGGCAAGCCCGACCAGCACCGCCCGCGTCACTGCCGCCGCCACGAGCGCAGACAGCAATTCGCCCGCCGAAATCGGCGGCATCAGGTAATCGATCACTGTTCCTTGGATCTTGCCGATCAGCAAGCCAAAGCTGGCATTGGCAAAGGCATTGTTGATCATGCCCATCGCTATCAGCCCCGGCGCGAGGAATGTGGCAAAGGGCACGCCCAGCACCATGCGCCCGCCGCCGCCCAGCGCCAGCGTAAAAATCACCAGATAGAGCAAGGTAGTGATCGCCGGAGCCCAGATCGTTTGGGTATGCACCTTGAAGAACCGGCGCACTTCCTTCATATACAAGGTCCACAGCCCGAGCCAGTTGGTGCTGCGAAACAGCGGCTGCCCCGGTTTCATGAAATGGCGAGGCCGCTGACCGTCGGCAAGCTGGCGCGTTGATTGGGGTGCGGGCCCGCTGACGGGCATCGGTTGATCGGCCATGTGTGCTGCGGTATCGTGCGGCGCGGCCAAAGGCAAGGACTGGCGCTGGCGAACGAGCGCTTGCTCCGGACAAGTTTTTTTGAAGGATTTTTCAAGGCATGAGTTGGACCGACGAGCGGATCGAAAAGCTGACCAAGATGTGGGAAGGCGGCGCGACCGCCAGCCAGATCGCAGAAGAATTGGGCGGAGTGAGCCGCAATGCCGTGATCGGCAAAGCCCACCGTCTGGGTCTGAAAGCTCGGCCTTCGCCGGTAAAGCCCAACGAAAAGCCGACAGACGATGCACCCAAGGCGACCAAGCCCGCCGAGGAAGCCCCGCCCCCAGCGGTGCCCGCGCCAGAACCGCGCATCGCCGCGCCGCGCGCCGCGCCGCAAGCGCAGGTCCCTGCGCCCGCTCCGGCGGCGGCGATGCCAGCACCCCTCTCCGCCGAAGCGCCGCCGCCGCCAGTGCTCGCCGATGCCGTGTTGCCGCCGCCGCTGCCGCCAACGCCGCGCATTGTTTCGGTCGGCCCGGGCGGGTTCCTGCGGCAAGGCCCGGGTGATCATCAGCCGCCGATCCCGCCTGCCCCGCCGCGCCGCCTTGTGCCCGCGCGGCCCAGCCCGGTCATTGCTGAGAAGACCAGCCTGCTCGATCTCAACGACCGCATCTGCCGCTGGCCGATGGGCCATCCGGGCGAGGCCGATTTTCATTTCTGCGGCGAAAAAGTGAACCCCGGCTTTCCTTATTGCGTGCCGCATTGCGGCCGCGCCTATCAGGCGCAGCTGCCGCGCGGCCACCGCCGACCGCCGCCGCCTATGCCATTTGGCGGACCGCGGGTACGCTGATCCGGCAAACGATTGCACCGGGCAAAAAAA
Source organism: Novosphingobium sp. Chol11 (assembly GCF_945870625.1). Taxonomy (GTDB): domain Bacteria; phylum Pseudomonadota; class Alphaproteobacteria; order Sphingomonadales; family Sphingomonadaceae; genus Novosphingobium. The sequence goes on from NZ_CAMBTS010000008.1 coordinate 7,749, forward strand.
TGCGCGAGTCGTGGTTAAAATCGCCCTGCTTCGGTCGTTCTGAAAGGCATGACACAGCACGCATCAGATGAAGGCTCCCGGCGCGGGAAGTGGTGGAACTGGTTCTCGGGCGAGGACGCTGATGGGGATACCGAGCAAGGCCAGACGCCGCTCGCCGCCGCAGCCATCGCGCATGAGCCAACAGCGCGGGAAATATGGCTGCCTGCCAAGCGGCGGATGCTGGGCAAAGTGGCCGATTTCTTGATCGATCACGATCTCGAAGTGCTTCCCGCCACGCTGGCAGTCGCTTATGATTGCGTCACCGGGGCCGATCCGCGCCTTGCCCAGCTCATCCTTGAGCGCGCCGACAAGGGTTTGCCGATCTCGCTCAAATGGCTCGAGGACGCCAAGGGCACTTCCGGTGCGGGCAACGACGGACCGCTGGTGCTGCTGATGGGCCGCATCGAGGAGAGCCTCACCGAGTTCTCCTCGACCATGAGCGGCGCACGAACCGCGACCAGCGAATACAACTCGGCCATGCAGCGCCACGTCGACGATCTCCAGCAGGTCAACAAAGCGGGCGAGGTCATCTCCGAACTGGCGGCACTGACCCGCGCAATGATGGACCGCACCCGCGCGATCGAGCACAATCTGGCCGCCAGCGAGCAGCGCATCGAGGCCTTACAGGGCAACCTTGAGGAAACCCGCCGCGTTGCCGACATGGACCATCTGACCGGCCTGCCCAATCGCCGCGCTTTTGAAAAGCGCCTCGAACGCGATGTGCGCGAAGCAAGCCTGGCTGGCGTACCGCTCGCAGTCGCATTTTGCGATATCGATCATTTCAAACGCATCAACGACACCCACGGCCACCCCGCCGGAGACCGTGTGCTCAAAGTTGTCGCCGATACGCTGAACCGCATTTCGGATTCCCGGTGCCATGTCGCGCGCCACGGCGGCGAAGAGTTTGCGGTACTGTTTCGCAACCACACCCTCGAACAGGCTTTTGACAAGCTCGATGGTGCGAGGGAGGATATTGCCGAGCGGCGTCTGGTCAATCGCGGCAACGACACGCCGTTTGGCCAGATCACGTTTTCGGCCGGTATCGCGAATGTGTTCGACTATACCGATCAGAGCGCCGCGCTGAAAGCCGCCGACGAAGCGCTTTATGCCGCGAAAGGTTCCGGGCGCAACCGCGTCCTTACCGCAGGCTCGCTGCCCGAACCGGCCGAACAGGCGGCCTGAGCAAGAACACGACGTACCCTGCAAAACGCTTGTCGCGCGCCAGCGCAGGCGGCGGTGTCCACGCGCCGCCTTCAACCAGCGCAATCTTGTGGCGCAGCGGCAGCATGTCGATATGGCGAAAATAGGCGGCATAGCCCGGGATCGTGCTGCGCCCCTGATACGTCTGGATCACCGCCTCGTCGACCACGCCAGACAGCGCAGCAAGCGCGCCCGGATCGCCATTGGCGCTCCAATCGAGCAACCCGGTCACCGAAAGCTTGGCGCGCGGCGGCAATCGGCGGCGGACCTCGCGCAGAAAAGCAGCATAACGGCCAAGCCCCGAAGTCGCCGCGTCAAAATCGATCTGCAGGCCCTCCACGCGGTTCCCGGCATTGTGCCACTGCGCCAGCATGCGCAGGGCGGCCTCCCACGTGCGCTCATCCCAATCCAGACGCTCGCTGCGCACAGTCAGCCAGAGCGCGCTGCGCAGCCCGCGCGGCGTTGCTGCGCGTAGCGAGACAAAGCGCGGCGGCCCGCCCCGGCGAACTTCGCCGCCAAGGATGTAGAGCACTTTGGCATGGGCCACTGCGGGCGGCGGCGGCACCCCGGCCCACAGGAAAAACTGATCGTAGCGCGCCGGATCGACCGGTCCGGACGCAGGCGGCGCGCAAGACGCCGCGAGCAGCGCGGCCAGCACCTTCGCGCTGCGCCGCCTCACCAATAAACGCGCAGCTTTTGCGCCCACGCGCTCTTGGGAAATTCGCGGTGAAGTTGGTCGAACCAGGCTTTGCGCTGCGCTTTGGGCGCATCGCCCCCCCCGCACGAACTGAAGCCGCTCGGCGCATAGCACCGGACCAGCCGGTACAGCGCATAGGCCTTGTCTACAGACGCGGCGCGCGGATCGGCGATGGCCGCCTCGTAAAAACCCCCGCGCCGGTTTGGCAGGCCGGGAAAACCGCTAACGGCGCCGCCAAGCTGGCTTGCCGGCGGCGCGATATCGAGCGCGGTGAAGTCATCAAAGCCATTGAGCCGCCAGAACTCGCCAAGGCACAATTGCGCGCGAACATTGCGCGGATCAGCAGCAAGCGTCTGCGCGGTGGCGGCGAGCGCGGGGCAAGCAAACCCAGCTTCCATCGTGCGCCCTTTGGCAAAAACACCCAGCCCGAGCGCCTGATACGGCGCAAAGCTGAACTTGCCTTCCATCTGCGCGTCGGCGGGCAAGAGCGCGCGATTGGCGAGGAACCCGGCATAGCGCCCCCGGGCGAGCTGCTTATAAAGCAGAATGAATAGCGCTTCATCGCGCTCCTGCCGGGGCGACGCGCTGCTTTGCGCGGCGCTGCGCAGCAGGTCTGGCCCGGCGCTGTGGGCGAGCAGGATCGCGCGGGTCTGGCGGTCGGTGATCGGCGAGTCCTTGGCAAACACCGCAGCCACCTCGCCATGCCGCTCAAGGTTCATCGCCAGCGCAAGCTCGACCGTGGGGCGCTGCCAGATCGCTTCGGCCCCGCCCAGCAACTCGCGCCAGAAGCCCGCTTCGTTGCGATCGCCCCGCGCCGCCAGCGCCTGTCCGCGCAAGACCTGCCGACTGAAGGCAAGTGGGCCATAAGAGCGGCGGCGCGCATCATCGGGGATCAGCGAAAGAACGCGCGCGTAATCCTTGGCCACATAAAACGCATGATTGGCCAGCACGAAGCTGTAGAGATCGGGCGCGCGCATGAATTCGGCCTGTTGCCCGGCAAGGGCGGCGGCATCGATCCCCGGCTTCACACCGCTGTCCTTGTCCGCCGGATCGGCGACGCGCAGCTGCATCAGATCGATCGTCGCAAGCAGCAGCGGACCATCGGCGCGTGGCGAGGTATTTTCGCTATCAAACAACAGCTTGTTGTCGATTTCTTGAACCAGTGTAACCATCTCCTCGGATGATGCGGGAACAGCGGCGAGCAATTGCTCGTAGCGCTGCGCCAGCCCGCCGAAATCCGCCGAGAGCCATAGCGCGCGCCGCTCAAGCCCTCGTGCCGAGGCGGCATAGCGCCCTTTCGGCCACGCCTTGAGATAGGCGGCCAGCGCAGCGCGGCCGCGCCCTGCCGCCGCCTTGTCAACCGATTTGAGGCCCTGAAAGAAGCCATATTCATCAATGCTGCGTGCCATTGCTGCGGCGAGCTCGGTGCGCACTTGCATGTACGCCGCAGTTTCTGCCACCCACGGATCAGCGGCGCGGGCAAGACCGGCAAAGCCCTGCCGCGCTTCATCCCAGCGGGCCGCATAAAATGCGTCGGCGGCCTGCAGATAGGCCAGATATTCCTTGCCCGCCGCACTCGCGATGCCGGTCGGCCAGGGAATCGCCGCTTCGCCCGCCGCCGGGCCATTGTGGGTCTGCAAAAGCCGCGCGCGCGCCGCGCTCAACAAGCCGCGCTCGGGGGCGGGAAGCGCCTTGTTGGCGCTCATCGCAGCGGCAAACGCCGACGCTGCTGCGGCCAGCCCCTTACCGCGCGCATCGCCTTAGTTGTCAAAGCTTGCCTGCGCATCGGCGGGAAACAGGCTTTGCTTCAGCTCGTTCCAATTGAGGAAGGTCTGGCCAAATGCTTCTGCTTGGTATCCGGGCGGCGGCTTGATCGTGCCGCCAAGCCCCTGCCCCGCTGCATCGCGCACCAGCGCGTAAAGGTTCACCCGCGTATCATTGCCGGGTGCAATCACTGCGCGGCTATGGCACGCGCTGTTGCCGCCAAACAAGTTCCACGACGGATAGCAACCAGCGTCTGCGCAGGCCAGCGCCGCGCCCGATGTGGCGAGCAGCACCGCCATCATCGCGTTCTTGATCGTTTTCCTGCCCATCCGCGCCTCCTGCCTGCTCGCGGCATGGTCCTTCTCTCGCCCTCGCAAAGCAAGAAAAAAGGGCCCGCGTTGCCGCGAGCCCCCTTTCTTGGCTTTTGTAGTCTGGGTCAGTCGTCAGACTTGAGGAACGCCGGGATATGGTCCGGTGCCGGGCCATCGTCACGGTCGCGGCGCGGACCGCGATCGCGGTCACCGCCCTCACGGCGCGGGCCACGATCACCGCGCGGGCCGCCGGGGCCACGGCGATCGCCGCGATCCCCACCGCGATCACTGCCGCCGCCGCTGCGCTCCGGGCGCGCTTCACGTGGCGGGCGCGTATCCTCCAGCGGTTCGCCGGTTTCCTGATCGACAACGCGCATCGACAAGCGCACTTTGCCGCGCGGATCAATCTCGAGCACCTTGACCTTCACGGCCTGGCCTTCCTTGACCACGTCGGTCGGCTTCTCGACCCGCTCGTTGCGCATCTCGGAAACGTGGACAAGGCCGTCCTTGCCGCCCATGAAATTCACGAACGCACCGAAATCAACGATGTTGACCACTTTGCCGTCGTAGATCTTGCCGACTTCGGCCTCCATCACGATGCCCAGAATCCAAGCCTTGGCCGCTTCGATCTGTGCCGGATCGGAAGAGCTGATCTTGATCAGGCCTTCATCGTCGATATCCACTTTCGCGCCCGTCTCGGCCACGATCTCGCGGATCACCTTGCCGCCGGTGCCGATCACTTCGCGGATCTTCGCCTTGTCGATCTGGATCGATTCGATGCGCGGTGCATGCGCCGAAAGCTCGCTGCGTGCGCTGCCCAGTGCCTTGGTCATCTCGGCAAGGATGTGCGCGCGGCCTTCGCTGGCCTGCGACAGTGCCTTGGCCATGATCTCGCGGGTGATCCCGGCGATCTTGATGTCCATCTGCATCGTGGTGATGCCTGCGCTGGTCCCGGCCACCTTGAAGTCCATGTCGCCCAGATGATCCTCGTCGCCGAGAATATCCGAAAGCACCGCGAACTCATCGCCTTCGAGGATCAGCCCCATCGCGATGCCCGAAACCGGGCGCGCGATCGGCACGCCCGCGTCCATCATCGAAAGGCACCCGCCACAGACCGTGGCCATCGAAGAGGAACCATTGGACTCGGTGATGTCTGACAGCACGCGGATGGTGTAGGGAAACTCGTCCTTGCTCGGCAATACCGGGTTAAGCGCGCGCCATGCCAGCTTGCCATGGCCCACTTCGCGGCGGCCCGGCGCGCCAAAGCGGCCGACCTCGCCCACCGAATAGGGCGGGAAGTTGTAGTGCAGCATGAAGCGGGTGTACGACAGGCCGTCGAGCCCGTCGATCATCTGCTCGGCGTCCTTGGTGCCCAAGGTGGTCGTGCAGATCGCCTGCGTTTCGCCGCGGGTAAACAGCGAGGAGCCATGCGTGCGCGGCAGGAAGCCGACCATCGCTTCGATCGGGCGGATCTGCGTGGTGGTGCGTCCGTCGATGCGCTGGCCGTCCTTAAGGATGGCGCCGCGCACGATATCGGCCTCGACCTTCTTCATCGTCTTCATCGCGACCATCTGCGTCTGGGCGCCTTCAGCGGCAAAGGCGTCCTTGGCCTTGGCCCGCGCCTCGTTCAGCGCGTTCGAGCGCGCCGACTTGTCGATGATCTTGTAGGCCGCAGCCACATCTTCGCCGACGATCTCTTTCAGCTTCTTCTTGATGTCAGCCGTGTTGTCGGTGAGATCGATTTCCCAAGGCTCCTTGGCGGCCTTCTCGGCCAGCGCGATAATCGCGCCGATCACCTTGCGGATCTCGTCGTGCGCATAGACTACAGCGCCGAGCATTTCGTCCTCGGTCAGCTCTTTGGCCTCGGATTCGACCATCATCACCGCGCTGTCGGTGGCGGCCACGACGAGGTCGAGGCGGCCTTCAGCCACTTGGGCCATCGACGGGTTGAGGCTGTATTCGCCGTCCTTGAAGCCGACGCGCGCCGCGCCGATCGGGCCCATGAACGGCAGGCCCGAAATGGTCAGCGCGGCAGAGGCTGCGATCATCGCCACCATGTCTGGCTCAGTCTCACCGTCATAGCTCAGAACTTGAGCGATGACGTTGATTTCGTTGTAGAAACCTTCGGGAAACAGCGGGCGCAGCGGGCGGTCGATCAGGCGGGAAACCAGCGTTTCCTTTTCGGTCGCGCCGCGCTCGCGCTTGAAGAAGCCGCCCGGGATGCGCCCGGCGGCCGAGAATTTTTCCTGATAGTGAACGGTCAGCGGGAAGAAATCCTGGCCTTCCTTGACCTTCTTGGCGGCGGTAACCGCGCAGAGCACAACAGTTTCGCCATAAGTGGCGATGACCGCGCCGTCAGCCTGACGGGCTACACGGCCGGTTTCCAGAGTGAGGGTTTTGCCGCCCCATTCCAGCGATACGGTTTTGACGTCGAACATTGATTTTCCTTCAGCCCGCATGCCCTATTGCGCGCGGGTTTTTGCTGCCGGGGAGATCCGTCCCGGTCCGGTGTGAGGCGCTATCGGCCCCGGGTTGCGAACCTGCCTGCCGAATTGCGGGCAGGTTCCAGATACGAAAAGCGGCCCAACAGGGGGCCGCTTTTGCGTTGGTTATTTGCGCAGACCAAGCTTCTGAATAAGCGCGTTATACCGGTCGACATCTTTCCTCTTCAGATAGTCGAGCAGCGTGCGACGCTTGTTGACCATCATCAGCAGGCCGCGGCGCGAATGATTGTCCTTGTGATGAGCCTTGAAGTGGCTCGTCAGCGTGTTGATGCGGCTGGTGATGATTGCCACCTGAACTTCGGGCGAACCGGTATCACCGGCTGCGCGCGCGTTGTCCTTGATGATTTCCTGCTTCTTTTCTGCGGTAACCGACATTATGCTTACTCCGCGACATCAGGGATATTGAACCCCCGCGCGACAATCAGGACAGTGCCTGAAAGCTCAACCAAGGCCAATGGCACATCACCATGGCGCACCCAGTAAAGCCCGTCGGGATGGGGCAACCCGGTTAGAACGCGGCCCTGACGGACCGCCCTTGCCTGTTCGGGTTCGAGATCAAGAGCCGGGATATCGACCAGCCCTACCTCCAACGGCAAGAGTACATGTTCAAGTTTTTCGGCCTTGCCCAGTTCGTTCAATTTGTCCAGCGAAATCGCTTGGGCCAAGCCGAACGGCCCGGCACGCAGGCGGCGCAGCATGGTGACATGGCCAACCGTGCCCAGCGCATGGGCGATATCGCGGGCAAGGCTGCGGATATAGGTACCTTTGGAGACAAGCGCGATGAAGGTAATCTCGGCAAGCAGCCCCGCTCCTCCCGCCACAAGGCTTGGGCCGGGAGTTAAGCTGTGCACCGTCACTGCGCGCGATTTTAGCGCGACCGCTTCCCCCGCCCGCGCCAAATCATATGCCCGCGCGCCGTCCACTTTCAGCGCCGAATAAGCAGGCGGAACTTGCTCGATAGGCCCGGTGAAGCGCGCCAGCACAGCCTCAATATCTGCCCACGACGGCCGCACATCGCTCATCGCAATGACCTTGCCTTCAAGATCGAGCGTGTCGGTTTCCGCGCCAAAGCACACGGTGAACGCATATTCCTTGCTCGCATCGAGCATCCGCCCGGCCAGCTTGGTTGCCTCGCCCACCGCAATCGGCAGCACGCCCGTCGCCAAGGGATCGAGCGTGCCGCCGTGGCCGACCTTGACCTTGCCGTAGCCCGCCTGACGCAAGTTGCGCTTCACAGCCGCCACCGCTTGCGTCGAGCCGAGGCCCAGCGGTTTGTCGAGGATAATCCAGCCGCTGATCAATCGAGCTCGGGCCCCGCGACCAGCGTGATCAGCTGCTGATACTGGTTAAGCATCCACGTCATCGGCGGTTCGACAATCTGGTCAACTATACGGAGGCCGGGCATCAGCTGCGGCACAAGGACGAAGATGATGATGAAAAATGGAATGCCCAGCGGCTCGATCCGGTCGAGCAGCCGCGCGCCGCTCATCGGCAATATCCCGCGCAGGATGCGCGAGCCATCGAACGGCGGCAGCGGAATGAGATTAAATGTGCCCAGGAACACGTTGATCAACAAGAAATTCCTGAGATTGTCGGCAAGAAACACTACCCACGGCGCGGGCGCGATCTGCGGATCGGCATTGCGCAGGATCAATCCGAAAGCGACCGCGGCGATGGCTGCAAGGATGAAGTTTGTCGCAGGTCCTGCCGCTGCAACGAACGCCATGTCGCGCTGGGGATTGCGCAGGCGGGCGTAAACGACCGGGACCGGCTTGGCCCAGCCGAACACCGGCAAGCCCATCAGCTTGAGCGCGCCGGGGAGCAGGATCGTGCCCACCGGATCGACATGGCGCAGCGGATTGAGGCTCAGCCGGTTCAGCTCATGCGCGGTGGAATCGCCCAGCGCCCGTGCCATCCAGCCATGCGCCACCTCGTGAAACACGATGGCAAAGATAAGCGGCAGCACCAGCGTGGCTGCCTGATAAAGGGTATCGTTCATCTGTTTGCGGCCAGCCACTCATCGCGCAGGATGCTGTAGCACATGGTATCGCGCACCCGCCCGGTCCAGGTCTGCCGCTCATGGCGCAGCATGCCCTCCTCGCGTGCGCCGAGTTTCAAAACCGCGGCGCGGCTGCGCGTGTTGATCGCGTCAACCTTGAACGCGACCCGCGCTAAGCCGCACGCGAAGGCATGATCCAGCATCAGCCGCTTCAGCCGCGAATTGAACCCGCTGCCGCGCAGCGCGGGCACGATAAAGCTGTTGCCGATCTCGATCGACCAGCCGGGCTTGCCATGCTCGATCCACGCGGTCATGCCCGCCACTTCGCCCCCGCGCAGCACCGCATAGCATTGCCGCGCCGGCGCGCCGCCGAGCAAGCTGTCAAACTGCGGATCGAAGTGGTCCCCTACATAGCAGAACGGATAGATCGTCCAGATCTCCTGATCCTGCGCGCAAGCGGCACGCAAGCCTTCGCGGTGCGCTTCGGCCAGCGGCTCAAGCGATAGATCGCCGTCTTCAAGCCGTACATAAAGCAGATCATCGCTCATGTGGACGCATCATCCTCGCCAAGATCGCGCACCACGCGCGGATGCGCCAGCAACGTGTCGATGTGGCTGGCGACATCAAAGCTTTCGTCCGCCAGAAACTTGATCTTCGCGGCAAACCGCAGCCTTAGCCGCTGCGCCACTTCCTTCTGGAAATAGGCCGTGTTGGTCCGCAGCGCCTTCAGCACCGCCTCCTCATCCGCGCCGAGCAGCGATTTGATGAAGGCAGTGGCATGGCGCAAATCGGGCGACATGCGCACTTCGGTGACCGACACGGTATGCGCGGTCAGCACTTCATCGTGCACTTCCTGCCGGGTCAGCAGCTCGGACAGGATATGGCGCACCTGTTCTCCCACCTTGAGCAGGCGGACCGAGCGCGTTTCAGGGGTTGCCGTTGCTTTGACCACGCTACCAATCTTGTCCTTCAGCTCATCTTCGCCAGAATCCGCGCCAGCGAGCGCACATTGCGCGCCGTGCCGCGCCGAGCGAGGCGGCGCTCGAGGAAAACGGCGGTCATCCGGCTGGCCGCAACGCCTTCAACATAGTCGATATAGAGCGCGCGAGGTCCCAATGCGAGCCTTTCAGGGCCGCGTTCGGCCTGATCGGCTTTGAGCACCGCGAACTGCGCAGGATCCGCGTCGCCATCAAGGAACATCGTGTGGACATGGGCGTCAGCGCCGTGCCCGGTAAACGGATTGTCCTCAATGGCGGTGCGCACCTCATCCGCGCTGCGGACCGCGACCACGCTGCGCATATCGAACTTGGCGCGGACCAGCCGTTCCAGCTTTTCCTCCAGCCCCTGCGTCGGTCGCTCTTCATGATCGAACAGCACATTGCCGCTCGCCACCACCGTCGCGATATTGGAAAGATCCTCGCTCTCGAACGCCGCGCGCAATTCCGCCATCGTCAGCCGGTTGCCGCCAACATTGATGGAGCCAAGGAGGGCGACGTAGCGGGTCATTCTATTCAAGTTCCCCAAGGTCGCGACCAGACATAGCTATCGCAACTTCAATCATCCGATTCCAATCGGCACTTTTGCGAGCAACGTCCCAACTCGCTCCGTGGTCGTGCCAAGCGAACTTCTGCCGTCGAAGCGCCGCTCTGAAACTCTTTGGGTTAAGCCCATATCGCTCCGCAATAGACGGCGCACTATCGTCGCTCCTGACGCGGATCGAGCCGATAACATTTGAAAGTTCCGCTTTTCTCATGATTGGTAATGCTGCAAGTTTGAGAGCCTGAGCCTTAGCAATCGATCTAAGTCGTCGGATGCGAGCTTGATCAGCACCTTGGTTGCAGATTGTTAGATTTAGCGGCGGCGCATGGGCCCGTATCAGAGATTCTTCGAGCGATGTCGCTTCATTGGAGGGCCAATAGGTTACTAGCAAATTTGCCTTCATCCACGCAGATAGCGCAATGTCGGAAGCTGCTGTGAGCCCCCACTTAGAGGGTGGATGCCCTTGAAAGTCGAGTTTCAAGTGTTCGCTTACAAGGACAGCCAAACTCTTGCGCGGAGAATGATTTATTGTCCGCCCGTCAAAATGGCATCGATCTGCAAAACCCTGCGCCCCTTCCGCTTTCCCGATGTAGATTAGGCCGTCACCAACTGGGGTAAGACCAAAGCTCTCAGAGCCGGGATTTAAAAAGAGCGCGTAAACGCCTGTCTCAGGCGAAGGAATGCAATCCATTCGCCTGAAACGAGGCACACTCATCAAATCCGGCAGCTTACCCAAAACGCGTCAGCTCCCAAGACATCTCACAGCGTGCGCACGCGTTCCTCGACCTCGAACACTTCAAGCTGGTCGCCCGGCTTGATGTCGTTCGTGTCTTGCAACAACACACCGCATTCGAGGCCGCCGCGCACTTCGGCAACGTCGTCCTTGAAGCGCCGCAGCGACTGGATGAACGTCTGCGAGATGATGACATCCTGCCGCGTAAGGCGCGCATTGATGCCCTTGCGGATGAAGCCTTCGACGACCAGCAAACCGGCCGCCTTGTCCTTCTTGCCCGCCGGGAACACCTCTTTGACCTCGGCGCGGCCAACCACGGTCTCGATCCGCTCCGGCCCCAGTTCGCCCGCCATTTCAAGGCGCACATCGTCGGTCAGCTGATAGATCACATCGTGGTACTTCATCCGCACCTTGAAGCGCTCGATAAGCTCGCGCGCCTTGGCATTGGGGCGCACGTTGAAGCCGATGATCGGTGCGCCGCTGGCCTGCGCCAGTGTCACATCGCTCTCGGTGATCGCGCCCACGCCCGAATTGAGGATGCGCACCTTGATCTCGTCGGTCGAAATGCGGTTCAGCGCATTGACGATGGCTTCGGTCGAGCCCTGCACGTCGGCCTTCACCACCACAGCATATTCGATCACCGCCTTCTTGGCAGCGAGCGCAGAGAACATGTTCTCAAGGCTGGCGGGTTCCTGCGTGGTGCGCTTGGCGGTCGCCTTCTCCTGGCGATAAGCCGCCACTTCGCGCGCGCGCGCTTCGTTTTCGACCACGGTCAGCGCGTCGCCTGCCATCGGCACCCCGCCAAGGCCGAGCACCTCGACCGGCAACGATGGCCCGGCTTCCTTGATCTGGCGGCCCTTGTCATCCAGCATCGCGCGCACGCGGCCCGATTGGGTGCCCACCACCAAGACATCGCCCACTTTGAGCGTGCCGCGATTGATCAGCACCGTGGCGAGCGGGCCCTTGCCCTTGTCAAGCTTTGCCTCGATCACCGTGGCATCGGCGAAACGATCCGGATTGGCGCGCAGTTCGAGCAGTTCGGCCTGGAGCAGGATCTTCTCGATCAGCTCGTCCATCCCCGCCCCGGTCTTGGCCGAAACCTCGACGTCCTGCACATCGCCCGACATTTCCTCGACCACCACTTCGTGTTCGAGCAGACGTTCGCGGATCTTCTGCGCGTTGGCCTCGTGCTTGTCGGCCTTGGTGATCGCCACGATCATCGGCACGCCGGCCGCCTTGGTGTGATTGATCGCCTCGATCGTCTGCGGCATAATCCCATCGTCAGCGGCGACCACGAGGATCACGATATCGGTGACGTTCGCGCCGCGCATGCGCATTTCGGTGAAGGCTTCGTGGCCCGGCGTATCGAGGAAGGTGATCAGATCGCCGCCCTTGGTCTTGATCTGATACGCGCCGATATGCTGCGTAATGCCGCCAGCTTCGCCGCGCACCACATCGGTTCCGCGCAGCGCATCGAGCAGCGAGGTCTTGCCGTGATCGACATGGCCCATGATCGTCACCACTGGCGGGCGCGGCACCATCGACTCGTCGATATCGACGTCGTCGGCGCTGTCGATATCGACATCGCTATCCGACACACGCTTGATATTGTGGCCGAATTCCTCGACCAGCAACTCGGCGGTATCCTGATCGATCGACTGGTTGATGGTGACCATCATGCCCATCTTGAACAGTGCCTTGACCAGATCGGCGGCCTTTTCGGCCATGCGGTTGGCCAGTTCCTGCACCGTGATGCCCTCGGGCACCACAACATCGCGGATCTGCTTTTCGCGCGGCTGCGATTTGCCGGCAAAATGCGCGCGCTTCTCTTTCTCTCGCGCGCGTTTTAGCGCGGCGAGGCTGCGTGCCCGCGCGCCTTCGTCTTCGTTGAGCGCCTTGCTGACGGTGAGTTTGCCCGCCTGCCGCCGATCCACCGCGCCCTTGTCACGGGGGGATTGCACCGGCTTCTTCACGACAGGTTCGGGCCGCTTGATCGGCGCCACGGGCGTAAACCGTCGCGGCGCGGTGGTCACAGGCTCGCTGGAAACGTCACTCTTGGTCTCTTCTGCGCTAACAGTGTCTGGAGTGCTGACAGCGGCGGCCGGCTCGGCAACAGCGGCGGTCTCAGCAACAGGCACCTCAAGCGGCGCTGCCGGGGCAGCATCGGGCTCTGGTGTCGCCGCAGCGACAGGGGCAGGCGTTTCTGCCGCGACCGCAGCGGGTGCGGCGGCTTTCGGGTTGTTCGCTTCTTCGATCGCGCGCTGGCGTTCTTCCTGCTCGCGGCGATAGGCAGCTTCCTGCGACTGCAGGCGTGCTTCCTCTGCCTCGCGCAGCAAGCGAGTCTGCATCTCCTGGCGCGATTCGCGCGATGCCGCGGTAAATGGCGGAGGCGGCGGCGGCGGCGGCGCTGCTGCAACGACCGGCGCGGGCGCTGGCGCGACATCGGCAGGGGCCGCAACCGGCGCGTCTCCGCTGCCCGGACGCGGCATCAATTTGCGCCGCTTAACCTCGACCACCACCTTGTTGGTGCGGCCATGGCTGAAGGTCTGCTTTACCTCACCGGCCTCTACCGAGGTCTTGAGGCCCAGCGGCCTGCGGCCCAAGGTCGGCTTCTTGTCATCGCTCATCGAACTTATTCGCCCTTCGTCACATTATCAACATCGGCCGCCCCGGGGGCTTCCCCCACAGCGGCCTCGTTCAATCCATCATCGCGGCCCAGGAAATGAACGAGGCGGCCGAGCGGCGCCTCGATCCTGCGGACCGCAGCAGCGTCAGTCAGCGCCAGGTGGACAACATTGTCGCGGCCCAATGCCACAGACAACGCTGCACGGTCCAGCGGCAAGATAAATCCCTTAAGTCCGGTGCCTTCCGCCATTTGGCCCACCCGCCATGCCTGCGCGAGCTTGTTGGGGCCATCGCTTCCGGCATCGCTGGCATGTGCCAGCCACAGCACCGTGCCCGCCCGCGCCGCCTGCGCAATGCGCTCGGTGCCCATCAGCAACGTTCCGGCGCGCAGCTCGATGCCCAGCCGGTCGGTCAGCGCGCGGGTCAGCGCGGCTTCGGTGCGCGCACCCAGATCTGGCGGAATGTCGATGCGCGCGCCTTTGAAGCCGCGCACCAGTGCGCCCTTAAGCTTGCCATTGGCCAGCGCGGTTTCCAGCGCGGCGCGGGTCACACCGATCCATGCGCCGCGCCCGGGCGCGCGCGCCAAAGCATCGGGCATCACCTTACCTTCGCTCGAAATCGCCAGCCGCACCAACGCGCCGCGCGCATCATGGCGGCCGGTGAGCACACATTTGCGCTCCGGCTGGGCCTCCTTTTCAGGAACACCCGCCGCCGCGCTCTGGATGTCGGACGTTAGCGGCTCATTGTGAGGATTCCGCATGGGCGGCCTCCTCGGTTGCAGACGTTGAGTCTGCTGCGGGTTCATCTTCGAACCAATGGGCGCGGGCGGCCATGATGATCTCGTTGCCCTGTTCTTCGGTCAAACCGTATTCACCCAGCACGCCGCCCTTGTCTTCGGCGCGCTCCGAGCGCTCGCGGCGCGGATCGGTCTGCGATGTGCTGCGGCGGCGCTGCTCGCCCCCGCGCTTCTTGGCGATCAGTTCATCGGTGGCCAGATCGGCCAGATCGTCCAGCGTCAAAATGCCCGCTTTGCCCAATGTTACCAGCATCGCTTCGGTCAGGTGCGGCATCTCGGCGAGCGCATCTTCGACGCCAAGGCCGCGGCGCTCTTCACGCTGGCCATCCTCGCGCCGCTCAAGCGCTTCGGTGGCGCGGCTTTGCAGTTCCTGACCCAGCTCCTCGTCAAAGCCTTCGATCGCGGCCAATTCGGCCATGTCGATAAACGCCACTTCTTCAAGCTCGCTGAACCCTTCGGCCACGAGCAGCTGCGAGAGCGTCTCGTCCACATCGAGCTCTTCCTCGAACATCTTCGAGCGTTCGGTAAATTCGCGCTGGCGCTTCTCCGATGATTCCGCCTCGGTCAGAATGTCGATGGCAGAGCAGGTCAGCGAGGAGGCAAGCCGCACATTCTGGCCGCGCCGCCCGATGGCGAGCGACAACTGATCATCTGGCACGACGACCTCGATGCGGCTCTCTTCCTCGTCGATCACCACGCGGCTGACGGTCGCGGGCTGGAGCGCATTGACAACAAACGTCGCGGTGTCCTCGCTCCACGGGATGATGTCGATCTTCTCGCCCTGCAGTTCCTGCACCACCGCCTGAACGCGGCTGCCCTTCATGCCGACGCAGGCACCAACCGGATCGATCCCGCTGTCGCGGCTGATCACGCCGATCTTGGCGCGCGATCCCGGGTCGCGCGCGGCGGCCTTGATCTCGATAATGCCGTCATAGATTTCGGGCACTTCCTGCGCGAACAGCTTCTTCATGAATTCGGGATGCGCGCGGCTGAGGAAAATCTGCGGCCCACGGTTCTGGCGCTCGACCTTCATGATCCACGCCCGCACCCGCTCGCCCACGCGCGGCACTTCGCGCGGGATCTGCTGATCGCGGCGGATCACGCCCTCGGCGCGGCCCAGATTGACGATGACATGGCCGAATTCGACCGACTTGATCACACCAGTGATCACTTCGCCCGCGCGGTCCTTGAATTCCTCATACTGTCGATCGCGCTCGGCATCGCGAACCTTTTGAAAAATCACCTGCTTGGCCGATTGCGCATCGATGCGGCCCAAATCAACAGGCGGCAGCGGATCGACGATAAAATCGCCGACTTTCGCGCCCGGCTGCAGCTTTTCGGCGGCTTTGAGGTCGATCTGCTTGAAATAGTCTTCAACTTCTTCGACCACTTCGACCACGCGCCACAGGCGCAGATCGCCAGTGCGCGGATCGAGCTTGGCGCGGATATCGTTCTCCGCGCCATAGCGGTTGCGCGCCGATTTCTGGATCGCTTCTTCCATCGCTTCGATCACGATCGACTTGTCGATCATCTTCTCGGTGGCGACCGCGTTGGCGATCGCGAGAAGCTCGGCGCGGTTGGCAGAAATCGCACTGGCCATGGGTTAGTCTTCCTGTTCCTCAACGGTGTCGTCGGTTCCGTCCAACACTTCTTCATCTACACCAGAAGTATCGAGCGGGCGGGTAGCGGCGATCAGCTTATCCGTCAGGAAAAGCTTCGCATTGGTCACGAGCGCGAAGGGCACCGCATACAGCACACCTTCGTCCTCGATCGAAATCGTTGCGGTCGCGGCATCGAAGCCCGCCAGAAACCCGCGATAGCGCTTGCGCCCCTCATGCAGCTCGGCCAGTTCGATCCGCGCTTCCTGCCCGGTCCAGTTCTCGAAATCCTTGGGCCGGGTCAGCGGACGGTCGATCCCGGGCGAGCTCACTTCAAGTCGGTAGGCCTCTTCGATCAGCGTCACGCCCTGTTCTTCCAGCGCATCGATCCGGTCGGAAATGCGGTGCGACAGTTCAGCACAGTCCGCGATCACCAGTTGCCCTGTTTCCGGGCGCTCTGCCATGATCTGCAACGTGTGCTCTTCATCGCCCACTTCGCCCTTGCCATAAAGACGCACGCGCACGAGGTCGAGACCGAGGCTGGCGACCTCTTCCTCCACAATCTCGATAATCTGCGCCATTTGCGTCATGCATGCTCCGCTGGGCAAACCTGCCGTTCCCGCCAGTCGCTATCAAACGAGCCGATATCAAAACATTCGATAGAGAAAGCGTTATCGTGCCGGTCCTTGCGAGGACCAGCCCAGACTCCGCTTGCACAATGTCAGGAACGTTTGCCAGTTAGGCGCGGCATTTGAAAAACGCAAGCGAAAAGGCAGCGGCTAATCGCGCCTGCCACTATTCCCGCAGCTTTTGATGTCAGCTCTTTGGCTTCATGAAGCGGTAGACAAACTGGTCGGACTTGCCGCGAATGGCGGGATCAAACACATTCTTGCTGCGATCGTCCGCCGCGTTGGCCAGCACCTTGCTCTCCCCGTCAAAGGTGAAACCTGCGGCGATTACTTCGGCTTTCAGCGCCTCGGCGTCGATCCGGTGCAATGTATCGACATCGCGCATGCCCGAACCCGCCGCGGCGCTGTGATCGAGAATGATGTAAAATCCGCCCGGCTTGAGCGCGGCAAAAACTGCGGCATTGACCGCAGCGATCGTCTGCGGCGGCAGCTTGGCGCTGTGCAGGTCATGATAATTCTGCGCGGTCCACACCACGTCGGCGGTGCCGGCCGGGGCCACATCGGTAAGCGCGCGAATCGCAACCTCGACATTCTTGTAGGCAGGCTCCGCGCCCAAAGCCGTAACCGCCGCCGCCGCCTTCGGATAAGCTTTGGCGAACTGGTCTGGCACCAGCGCGATCACATGGCCCTTGGGCCCCACGGCTTTCGAGAATATGCGCGTAAAATAGCCGCCGCCAGGCAGCATATCGACAACCGTCTTGCCCGGTTTGACTTTGGCGAAGGTGATCATCGCGGCTGGCTTGCGGGCGGCATCGCGCGCAATGTCGTCGGCCGGGCGGGCGGCGTTGCTGATCGTGGCTGCGCTCAGCGCGAGAGCGATGATGGCAAGCGCGGGGAACGAAAAGACGTTGTTGTTCACGGCGGCCGACTCCCGGCGGTGGAACCCGATTAGATTATGCCGTAAATCGGCGCAGGTGCCAACCGCGAAAAATTTGGAATGTTAAAGGTCGCGGATTACCCATAGTTGGCATATTTTGCCAAATTTTGGCTTCGGGGTCAGGGTGTCTTCGCGTAATCAGGGCCGAAAATGCCGGTTTTCCATGGCTTTCTCAAATTGGCACGCCCCGTGCAATGCGGTGCGCATCTGCCGGACCAGACACCGCGCAGTCCCAAACCAACCGCAAGGAACCTCCGTTATGGCCACTTTCCGCAATTTCACCACCCCGATCATCAGCGCCGCAGCCGCACTCACTTTGTCATTCTTGGCGATCAGCAACACAGTGTCGACGCCGGCCGCCGCCGCAAAACTTGCCCTTGCCGCAGCCCCCGCAACGGCCGCCACCGTGGCAGACGTGGCATGAGCGACTTGCGTTTTGAGGACCCCTCGCCCCGCCCTGCCCGCCAAGGCTTCCGTCTCGGCAAGGACCGGGCCAAACTCATGGGCGTCTGCGCCGGGATCGCCAATGCGACCGGGCTCGACGTCACCCTCGTCCGCGTCGCCTGGGTGATCGGCACGCTGGTCGGCTTCGGCTCGCTGATCCTGATCTATCTCGCCATCGGCCTGATCGCCGATTGAGCGCAACCGGGGGCGCTCTCCGCCGCGCAGAGAGCACCACCTGGTGGCAATGGCTAGTGCTCGCCGCCTGCAAACGGCGAGAAATTGGTCTTCGTGTCAAACACGTCATACCCCTCGCGCCGCTTGAGAAATCCGATCACAGCATAAGTCACCGGGGTCAGGAGCACTTCCCACGCCACTTTCATCGCCCAGTTGACCAGCATGACCGTCAGCAGCGATTGCGTGGTCCAGACGCCAAGAAACGCAATGGGATAAAAAAGCGCGCTATCGACCGCTTGGCCAAAGAACGTCGAGCCGATCGTGCGGGTCCAAAGGTATTTGCCCCCGGTCAGCACCTTCATCCGCGCCAACACGAAACTGTTGACAAACTCGCCCGCCCAGAACGCGGTGATCGACGCGATGACGATCCGATACGTGCTGCCAAAGACCGAGTCATAAGTCGTCTGGCAGATCGCGCCTGCGGATGATTGCTTCACCAGATCGGCAAACAGCGGGTTGGCGCTGGAGGCGCAGCCCCAATCGGGCGAAGGCGGCATGGCGACTACAACCGTGCTCATCAGCGCCATGAACAGCAGCGCGAAAAAGCCCATCCACACGCAGCGCCGCGCGTTGGCATAGCCGTAAACCTCGGTCAGCACATCGCCCAGCACATACGACACCGGGAAAAACAGGATCCCCGCCCCGAAGGTCCAGCCGCCGACAGTCGCCAGCTTTGACGCACCAATCAGGTTCGACAACAACAGGATGCCTACGAACGAGGCCATCATGAAGTCGAAATAGCGAAAATGGCGGCGCGCGCCGTCGGTGCCATCGATGCGAACAGGATTGTGCTGATTCATGGGCACGATGCCTATCGTCATTTGCGCAAGCCGCAAAGCCACCTTATGAAGCGCAGCAGGCGCCCTTAGCTCAGCTGGATAGAGCACCGGCCTTCTAAGCCGGTGGCCGCAGGTTCGAATCCTGCAGGGCGCGCCATTTCCCTGCTAACACGGCGCTATTGCCGCGCTAAGCGCACGCCTGCTCTCACTTGGTCGCGTACTGGCCGGGCTTGGCGTCAAAATTCGCCTGGGCAAAGGTCTTTGCAGCAGCGGCGGTTTTGAACAACTCGTCGTGCATCACCGCCTTGACCAGCATGTACCCTTGCGAATTGTAATAGGTATCGCGCACGGTCAGGCGGAAATTGCCCTCTTCGTCCTTGTTGATCAGGAAAGGGCGGCTTTTGGGGTCTGACATCGCTTGTGCTCCTGGAGTGGCCGGACCGGGCATCATTGCCCGGAACAGCAGGTAGTGGATTCGCGAAGGCGCGCTCAGGGCGCTGCGGCGAACCAGATCGTGTGGTGAGCGCCCTTGCCATTGCTGCGGGCGCGCACCGGCACCTCGTCAACGGCATAGCGGGTATCGGTCAGCCGCCGCGTGAACGCGGGATCGCGCGCGGCGGACCATACCGCCAATACGCCGCCGGGCTTCATCGCGATCCGCGCATTTTGCAGGCCGCGCTTGGAATAAAGCTTTGAATTTGTGGGCCGGGTCAGCCCGTCGGGGCCATTGTCGACATCGAGCAGGATCGCATCGAATTCGCCGCGCGATCGCTCGATCACCGCAACCACATCGTCCTCAATCAGCGTAACGCGCGGGTCGTCGAGGCAACCGGCGGTAAGGTCGGCCATAGGCCCGCGCGCCCAGTCGATGATCTCGGGGATCAGTTCGACCACCGTCACGCGGGCGGCGCTGCCCAGCACGCCGAGCGCGGCGCGCAGCGTAAAACCCATGCCGTATCCGCCCACCAGCAGATGCGGCGCCTTGCGCGCGGCAATCCGCGTGCAGGTCATCGTCGCCAGCGCTTCTTCCGAACCGCTCATGCGCGTGGTCATCAGCTCGTTGCCGCCCAGCGCGATCATGTAGTCGCGGCCATGGCGAAACAGGCGCAATTCCTCACCCGCTGGAATCGGCGCAGTGCCGACCAGCTCGCGGGCGATCAAGAGGTGCGCCAGTTCATCATAGATCAGCGGCCCTTGCGGCTCTTGCGCGCGGCATAGCGGGCATCGCGCGCGGCCTTTTTCTCGGCCTCGGTCTGCTCTGCATTGGCGGCTTCTGCTTCGGCTGCGGCGCGTTCAGCAGCGGCTTGGGCCTCAGCCAGCGCGCGCAGCGCTTTTGCGGCGGCCAGTGCCTCGGCAATCTTGGCGGCTTTGGCGGCTTCGCGCTTGGCAACTTTTGCCGCCTCGCGGGCTTCGGCTTCGGCCATTTTGCGCGCTTGTTCTTCCGGGTCGACCGGCGGTTTTGACTTCAGCTTGGCAAGTGCGGCCTCGCGCGCCTTGGCGGCGGCGGCGGTGCGATCCTGAAATCCGGGTTCCTTGTATCCTGCCATTGTGGCCTTGCTCGTCCTTTGTTGGTATTAAAAGAATAGGGCCTGAAAAAGAATGGGCCGGGGCGCCGCGATCGGCGCCCCGGCCCAACCTGAAGATCAGGCCTGCTGGAGGTTGACAGCCGAAGTCTTGCCGCGACGATCGGTTTCCAGCTCATACGAAATGCGCTGGTCCTTATCGAGCGTGCTCATGCCGGCGCGTTCCACGGCCGAAATGTGAACGAAAGCATCGCCGCCGCCGCCTTCAGGCGCAATAAAACCATAACCCTTGTCGGCGTTGAAGAATTTGACAGTACCGGTGATCATCTGGGAATTCCTTGTCCAGAAATATTGACGGGCATGCGCAACCTTTGCGCATCCCGGCTTCGTGAGGCTATTTTAGGACACAGGGATGAGCCTAAGCAGGCCCGATATCCGTCTAATGCGACGTCAGCCAGCGCGGCCTAGCACAGCTTCATCAAATTATCGAGCCATATCGCACATTAACCGCAAGCATCCCGCGCTGCTCCCGCGTTGACGCAGGTCTGGCGACTGTGCAACGGGATGCCAATTCGCACCACGCGAGGAGCCTTACCTTTGGAAAAACCTTTCCTGTTGCCCTTCGCCAGCGGCCTGGTTCCCGTCGAAACCGGCCCATGGGCGGGCTGGTACAGCTGGGCCGGCACCGATCCGTTCGAGGATGCCATCGGGCCGTTTTATCTGCGCCGGGATGAGCACGGGATCGTCACCGGGTTCATGCCCGGCCCCGCCAATCTCAATAGCCACGGCATCGTGCATGGCGGCTGCCTGATGACGTTTGCCGATTATTCGCTGTTCATGTTCGCCGCCGCCGATGGGCACCAGGTTGGCGGCGTCACCGTCGCGATGAACAGCGAGTTCATCGGCGCGGCAGAGCCGGGCGTGCTGCTCGAAGCGCGCGGGGAATTGCTGGGCGGCGGGCGCAGTCTGGCGTTCGCGCGCGGGGTCATCACCGCTGGAACGCGCCGCATCCTCTCGTTCTCGGGCACGATCAAGCGCACCCCGCCGCCTTCGTCGCATTAGCTGCGGGGAGCATGCCGCAACCGGCATCCTCCCGGCAGATCGCCCGCGCCGTCAGGCTGTGCGCGTGCCGTTCAACGGAAATGTGCCGAACATTCCGGCAGTGACCGAGCCAGTCACCGTATCGCCATCAATTGTAGCCGCGCAATCCAGCTTCATCGGCATCGGCACGGTGATCTCGCTCGACCAGGTGATGCTGTTGCCATCCACTTTGCCGTCGGTGATCGCGGAATTGCCCTGATCGCCAGCGCTGCTGCCGGTGAACGTGTCGCCATCGGCGTTGACGGTGAGAGTCATCTTCTGCTCGCCCAGCGGCGATTTGATCACGCATGCGTATGTACCGGAAACAGACATCGTTCTCTCCTTGGTGGTGCAGTCTTGTTAAAGCGCGAGACTGGTTTTTGCCTACATCAATGTCAATAGCATTGCAGTCCGGCAGAAATCTTGACGCATCGCTGCAAACCTTTGAAGAAGACGCGCAGCCCCGGCCCTTCCGGTCGGCTGCGGGGAGCCTGCGCGCATGAACGCCGCCGAAGCACCATCGATTCTGCATGACGGCTTCGTGCTGCTCGGCTTTGCGCTGGTGTTCGTGCTGCTGTTCCGGCGGCTCGGCCTTGGTGCCACGCTCGGCTATCTGCTGGCCGGCGCCGTCGTCGGCCCGCAAGTTCTCCAGATGGTCAGCGATGGCGAGCAGAAGCTGGGCTTTGCCGAGATCGGCATCACCTTGCTGCTGTTTCTCGTCGGGCTTGAGCTTGATCCCGCGCGGCTATGGCGGATGAAGCGCGACATCGTCGGGCTTGGTCTTCTGCAAGTCACCGCCTGCGGCCTTGCGCTGGCCGCCGCGATCTGGGCCTTCGCCGGGTTCTCTCCCGCCGCCTCGCTCGCGCTGGGTCTGCCGCTGGCGCTTTCGTCCACCGCGCAAGTCCTGCCGATGCTGCAATCCTCGGGCCGCCTGCGCACGCGCTTTGGCGAGCGCGCTTTTTCGATCCTGCTGTTTCAGGATCTTTCGATCATTCCGCTGATCACGATCATCACCGCGCTCAGCCGCAATCCCGCCGATGCCGGCGGCCCGCCGGGCTGGCTGCTGGTGATCTATACCGCGCTGGCCATCACCGGGCTGGTCGCGGCAGGGCGCTTTCTCATCCGCCCGCTATTCCGCCTGATCGGCAATCTGGGTGAGCGCGAGATGTTCGTCGTCGCCGCGCTGTTCACCGTCATGGCGTCGGCCGCCGTGATGGAGCTGGTCGGGCTCTCGGCGGCGCTCGGCGCATTCATCGCGGGCGTGATGCTCGCCGACTCCCCTTATCGCCATGAGCTGGAGGCCGATGTCGAGCCATTCCGCTCGCTGCTGCTCGGCCTGTTCTTCCTCTCGGTCGGCATGAAGCTCGATCTTTCCGCCATCGCGCAAAACCCGCTGTTCGTGGTCTCGGTGGCGCTCGGCGTGATCGCGATCAAGGCTGCCGTCATGTTCATCATCGCGCGCTTGTTCGGCGTTCCGTGGCGCGGCGCGCTCGCGCTGGGCCTGCTGCTCAGCCAGGGCGGCGAGTTCGGCTTCGTGCTGTTTGCGCAGGCCCAGCATGCCCTGCTCATCGCGCCTGAAGCCGCCAGCCTGTTTGGCGCGGTCGTCACGTTGTCGATGTCCACGACCCCGTTCCTGATGACCATCACCCGCCGCTTCCGCGCCGAACCGGTCAAGGCCGCCGAAACCCGCGAGGGCCCGCGCAGCGACGGCGCCAGCGCGCTGATCGTGGGCTTCGGGCGGTTTGGTCAGGCCGCCGCGCAGGTTCTCCAAGCCAGCGGGATCTCAGTCACGCTGATCGATACCGATGTGGAAACGATCGATGTCGCCGGGACGTTCGGCGCCAAAGTCTACTTCGGCGATGGCACGCGGATCGATATGCTGCGGCAGGCAGGCGCAGCCGAAGCTGAAATGATCCTCTTCTGCATCGATGGAGATCAGATCGACACCGCCATGCTCGCGGCCGTGCACGAAACATTTCCTCGCGCCGCGCTTTATGTGCGCGCGTTCGATCGCAGGGTGGTGGTAAGCCTGCGCGATGCTCCCGCCGCGCTGGTCGTGCGCGAAACTTTCGAGTCCGCCATCGTGATGGCGCGCGCCGCACTCGATCAGGCTGGGCTCAGCAACGAAGCGATTAACCGGGCCGAAGACCTCTTCCGCACGCGCGACCGTCAGCGGCTCGAACGGCAGATCGAAACCGGCGAGATGCGCTCAGGGGGTGACCAGATTATGGGCGGACCGGAACCGCAAATGGCAGGTGGCGAGCCGGGCTGATGTTGCAGAAACGCCCATGGGTCTCGGCCATCCCCAGATCTTCCCAGATTCTCAATGCATCTGCATCGACCGTTTCATGCAAATGCATTGAGTAGCAGCCCTGATTGATGCGATTGCATGGATCGGCCATCCTGCGCCAATGACCATGCCCTCCGCCGTCACCATTCTTACTTGGGCGCGCTTAGTCCGCGCCAGCGCCAAAGCGCTGAACACTGCCGAACTTGCGCTCAAACAAGCCGGTTTGCCGCCGCTCGAATGGTACGAGCTGCTCGCCGAACTCCAGCACAAAACACCGATCCGCCCGCGCGATCTGCAAGGCCCGCTGCACGCCGAGCAATACAGCCTCTCACGCCTGATCGCGCGAACCGTGCGCGCCGGTCTGGTGCTGCGCCGCCCCTGCCCCGGCGATGCCCGGGGCCACACGCTCGAACTGACCGAAGCCGGCACCGCGATGCGCGCCGCCATGTGGCCGGTCTACGGCGCGGCGATCGAGCAGGCGCTGGGCACGCGCCTCACCGAAGACGAACGGCTAACGCTGGCCG
Source organism: Novosphingobium sp. Chol11 (assembly GCF_945870625.1). Lineage (GTDB taxonomy): Bacteria > Pseudomonadota > Alphaproteobacteria > Sphingomonadales > Sphingomonadaceae > Novosphingobium. The sequence continues at coordinate 31,994 of NZ_CAMBTS010000008.1, forward strand.
GATTGTTGCAGCGGCTGGTTTAGGCTGGCGCTCTCACGCGTTGACTAGCCGCAGGCAGCCCATGTCAAACCATTCCCCGGTCGATGCGCAAACGGCAACTTTTAAGTGAACCGCCCATTCGCGCTTAATTCGGCGGCTTGGCAGCTATGCAGCCCGCAGGAAGTCGTCCCGCCTCAAGTCTGCTGATGGGGCTGGCGCCGGCAAAAGTCCGCCCAGATCGAGCTCGGCAACGCCGCGAGGGCTGCCAAGGCGGATCAGGCGCGGGCGGGTTGTCAGTGACCATTGCCAGGCGCCGGCCTGCATGAAGCTGTGATGTGCGACAACCACGCCGCCCATCCGGCGGTGTGCGTTCAGCGCAGGCAAATTGTAGTCTGCGATGCGGCTGAACGAGTGGGTATATCCGCGCTGTTCCATCCATAACCCGACACCCGCCCACAGCGCGGCAAAACTGCGGCCGAGCCGATGCTGAGGGGCAATCCACAAGCCCGTATCCCAGCAGCCTTCTGGCGGGAGCCGGAAGCAGACTTCCACCTCGTCCTCGCGGTAGGAGCCAGTGCCCAGCCAGACCAGACCGGTGAGCTTGTCCTTTGGATCGAATACGCCAAGACAGGACAGCCCGGCCCCAAATCGCAGGGCCTGCACCGCCGGAGATGCGTCTACGGCATAACCCGACAGCTCGGCCGGATTCAGCTGTGTCACCTGGTGGCCGCGCGGCATCGAGGGCAACCCCGCACGCGGCTGCGCCAAGATTGCATAGCGATGAAACGCAGCGAGCCCTGAGGCGCGCGCCATTCGCGCCGCCACATACGATGACGCGCCAAACAGTCCCAGCATGTTTATGGTGTGCATCATCGGCATAGCAGCCAGCTTAGCGGCGATTTCCTAAGGAAGCGCAAAGCGCCGATCCGCCCGCACGACCTGCAATCCGCGCTCGACATCGAGCAATACAGCCTCGCGCGCCTGATCGCGCGAACCGGGCGCGCCGGGCTGGTGCTGCGCCTCACCAAGAACGAGCGCCTGACGCAGGCCGGGCTGCTCAGCGCCTGATTTAGAGTGCGTCACTCCCAACGCTCAGCACGCTGCCGCCCCGGCCATCCTGCAGAAACACCGCACTGCGCAGCCCGGTGGTCGAGGGCTTGAAGCGATAGCTCGCGCTCTGCCCCTTCCATTCGCCCAGCAGCACGAGTTCGCGCACCAGATTGCGGTGCGGCAAAGTCCGACCATTGTTCTCGCCCGCCTTGACCGGGATACGGATCAGGCGCGGATCATAGCGCGCGAGCCACACTTGCGCAGGGCGAGCCGGGGCATTGCCCTTGGCCACGGTCACATCGCCCGCGCCGACTACCGGAACCGGCGCGGCGGCGCGCACCGAAGCGATGGCGCTTTCCAGTTCTGCGCCTTTGGCACCGACAATCGTGCGCTGTCCATTGATCCAGAATTGCGGGGTATAGACCTCGCGGCTGGCGTTGCGCGCGGCATAATCGCGCTGGCGCTGAGTGAATTCGGGGCTGGCAAAGCGGTCTTTCCATCCGAGATAATCCCAATATGTAACCTCGAACGAGAGCGCGATGAGGCCCGGGCGGTCGGCCACGCCGTTCAGCCATGCCTCGGCGGGCGGGCAGCTGGAGCAGCCTTCGCTCTGGTAAAGTTCCACCAGCACCGGCGCGGCTGGCGCGGCGTGCAATGCGGGCGCAGCGGCGCGCATTGGATTGGCCGCAGCCGAGAGCGAATAGCCTGCCAGCGCAAGCCCGCCTGCCACCAGAACAGGCGCCGCCAGAGCCAGCAAGATGCGGATGGGAGAATGCGGAGCGTTCATAGGAGTATCCGTGGGGCTTCTATCGGGATGGGTCATACCGAGTTCGCGGCGCACCCGCCAAACGTTACAGACAGTCAGCGTGGCAGGCGGTCAGCGTTGCAGGCAGTCAGGCGGGCGATATTCGGGCTGCATTGACAGCCGTGCCGCCATGTGCGCTTGCGCAAGCAAGAACGAAGCTTGGGATTCATGCCATAATGTCGCCAAAAAACGCTGCGGGTCTGTCCCCCCTCGCCCTGATGGCCGCGCTTGCATGCGCTTCATCAGCGCAGGCGCAAGAGGCGGTGCCGGAGCCGATCATCGTCACCGGGCGCGGCCTCGATACCGCCCCCGCAGACCCGGCCTATTCGGTGCAGACCATCGCCCGCGAGCAATTGCTGATCACCGCCTCGGGCCGCTTGGAAGATGCGCTGGCCTCGGTCGCCGGGTTTCAGCAATTCCGCCGCTCAGACAGCCGCTCCTCCAATCCTTCGGCGCAGGGTATCACCCTGCGTGCGCTCGGCGGCAACGCCACCAGCCGCACGCTGGTGCTGCTCGATGGCGTGCCGCAGGCCGATCCGTTCTTCGGCTTCATCCCGTTCAGCGCCATCCCGCCCGAGCAATTGGCCAGCGCGCGCGTGCAGCGCGGCGGCGGCTCGGGCGCATTTGGCGCAGGCGCGGTGGCGGGAACGATCGACCTTGCCAGCGCGGATGCCGACCAGCTCGGCCTGTTTGGTGGCACCGCGCTGGTCGATGATCGCGGCGAGACCGAGCTTTCGGGCACGCTCGCGCCCAAAATTGGCGCTGGCTTCGCGGTCATTTCGGGCCGCTGGGATCGTGGGCGCGGCTTTTTCACCACGCCTGCCAGCGAGCGCGTGCCCGCCACCGTGCGCGCCCGCTATGAAAGCTGGTCGGTCGGCGTGCGCGCGGTCGCGCCGCTCACCCCCGATATCGAATTGCAGGCGCGCGTGCAGTTGTTCCGCGACGAGCGCACCTTGCGCTTTGCCGGCGCAGACACCGGCGCGCGCGGCGAGGATGCCAGCGTGCGACTGGTTAGGCGCGGACCGTGGCAGTTCGATGTGCTGGGCTATATCCAGAAGCGCGATTTTCATAACGTGGTGATCAGCGCGCGCACCTTCCTCCCCACGCTCGACCAGCGCGCCACCCCCGCCACCGGCCTTGGCGGCAAGATCGAATTGCGCCCGCCAGTCGGCACCGCGCACGTACTGCGCATTGGCGCAGACTGGCGCAGCGCGGAGGGTCGCACCGAGGAAAGCCCTTACACGAACGGGCGCATTTCTGGATACCGCAGCGCGGGCGGCACCAACAGCGATGTCGGCTTCTATGCCGAAGACGACTGGACGCTGGGCGCTTTGGTGCTGACCGCAGGCGCGCGCGCCGACCGCTGGACCGTCCGCAATGGCGCGTTCGAGGACCTGACCACCACCGGCGTCGTCCGCTCTGCCATCGCTTTTCCCAATCGCGCCGGATGGAACGGCAGCTTTCGCGGCGGCGCGGTGTTCAACGTGAGCAGCACGCTGGCCTTGCGCGCCTCGGCCTATACCGGCCTGCGCCAGCCCACGCTGAACGAGCTTTACCGCAGCTTCACCGTGTTTCCGATCACCACCCGCGCCAACGCCGCGCTCAAGAACGAGCGGCTGCGCGGGTTCGAGGGCGGGTTCGACTGGCACCCGGTCCCCGCCGTCACGTTCTCGGCCACCGCGTTCGACAACAAGGTCCGCGATGCCATCGCCAATGTCACGATCGACGCTACCACGCGCGAGCGCCGCAATGTCGGCGCGGTCGCGGCGCGCGGGCTGGAATTTTCCGGCGAGGCCAAGTCCGGGGCGTTCTCGCTCATCGCCTCGGCCAGCTATACCGAAGCCAAAGTCGAAGCGCCCGGCAATGCGCTCAATGGCAAGCGCCCGGCACAAACCCCGCGTTGGGCGGTCAGCGCAACCGCCGCCTGGCGTCCGCGCGCCGATCTGACACTGGCCTTCACCGCGCGCCACACCGGCACCCAGTTCGAGGACGACCTCGAAACCACCGCGCTGCCGCCGGTGACGGTGTTCAACGCCTTTGCGCAAGTGCTGCTGGCCGGGCCTCTCAGCCTTATCCTGCGCGCTGAGAACCTGACCGACGCGGCAGTCGTCACGCGCAATTCAGGCGGTTCGATCGACCTTGGGACCCCCCGCACTCTCTGGGCCGGTGTCCGCGTCGCCCTTCGTTAGGCAGATTGCGTCAGGCCAGCGACGGCGGAAGCGCAGGGTAATGCAGCGCCACATCGCCCAGCGCCGCCTCCAGCGGCCCCAGCCACTGCGCATAATTCTTCCAGTGCTCCACCGCGTCGCTGAAGATCGGCTGGCGCACCTGCTCCGAACTGGCCGTGCGCACCGCCCGCTTGGTTTCCCAGAACGAGAGGCATGCCTCCTCGAACGGCAGGCCGAGATGCGCCAGCAGACAGTTCACCTCGCCCGGCGTATCGGCGACCATCTGCTCATAGATCACCTGGTGCACTGCCCCCGGCGCGGCGCGATCGAATGAAGCCATCAGCGCCACGTATTCCGCATAATAACGGCCCACGTCGGCCAGATCATAAGTAAACACCTGCCCCCGCGCAAAATGCTGCTTCCACGCTGAAAAGCAGCAGCCTAGCGGATGGCGGCGCGCGTCGATGATCGCCGCATTCGGCAGGATCAGCTTGATCAGCCCGACATGCTGCCAATTGTTGGGCATCTTATCGATAAAGCGCGGCTTGTCTGTCTGGCGGTGCACCCGCGTGCGCTCCAGATATTCCTCGCCCAGTTGCCGCCGGTGGTCGGGCGTGAGCGAGGCGGCCATCGCGCCAAAATCGGCAAATTCGCCGTCATCGACCCGCGATTGCAGGCGGCTGGCGATCATCATCATCTCGGCCAGCTCCATTGTGCCTTCGATCTGGCTGTGGCTCGACAGGATCTGTTCGACCAGCGTGGAGCCCGACCGCGGCAGGCCGACGATGAAGATCGGGTCCGGTGCGGCGGCCCCGCCCTCGCCCATCCCTGCCAGAAACGCTGCGGTAAATGTCTGCGCCGTAGCCGCCACTTCGGCGCTGAACACGTCAGGATCATACTGCAACAGCGCGCGCCGCAGCCGGTTGCCCTGCTCGTAATGCGCGAACGATGCGGGATAGTCCTTCGCATCCTCATAGGCCTTGCCGAGCGAAAAATGGAGGTGGAACACATCCTCGCGCCGGGCCTCATCGCTGCCATCCAGAGAGGCAAGCGCCGCCGTCATCTGCGCGATGTCATCGGTGCCAAGCTTCACTGTCTTGAGGTTGGCCAGGCTCCACCATGCCTCGCCCATCGCCGGATTGCGGGTCGCCGCCTCGCGATAGGCGGCAATCGCCTCGTCCTGCACGCCCAATGTCTTCAGCACATGGCCCAGATTCTGCCAGACCTGCGGATGATCGGGCTCTGCTTCGAGCAACTTTTCATAGATCGTGCGGGCCCGATCCTGCTCGCCAAGCCGCACCAAGACCGAAGCCAAAAGCAGATTATGGCCCGGCGATTTGGCCGGACTGGCAGCCAGAATCTCAGCATGCGTCAGTGTTTCGGACAGCCGGTTGGTCTGCAGCAACAAGCGCACCATAAAGTCGCGCGCCATATCAAACCCGGGCGCCAGCTCCAGCGCCCGCCCGACATGCTCCAGCGCCTTATCCATATCGCCGCGCCGCCATTGCACTTCGCCGAGCAGCCGCGTGCCCACTGGATCGTCCGGCATCGTCGCCAGCCTGGCATCCAGCAATGCCGCGCTTTCCTCCAGCGCGCCGCTTTGCATATCGGCCGCCGCCTTCAGCAATTCGGGATCGCGGGAAGCGGCGCGCACCCCGGAAAGATCGGCGCGCCACGCCTCTTCGCTCCGGCCCTCCGCGCGCAGTTGCCCTGCCAGCTTGAACCACCCGCTGGCCACGTCCGGTTGCTGGCGGGTCAGGTTCTCCAGCGCGGCAATCGCCTGCGTTCTGTCGCCTGCCTCGCTCGCTGCTTGCGCCAGTTCCCAGAGCAGGATGGGCACGCGCGGCTGGCTGCGAGCCAGCACCGCGAGCCGCGGCAGCGCCGCCCCCGGCTGGCCCAGCTTGCGCAGCGCCTGACAGGCCAGCAACTCCGCAGGCGGCAGCCCCGGCATCTGCGCAAGGATAGTCTCGGCCTGCGCCAGCGCCGCTTGCGGTTGCGTATCGAGCAGGAGCTCGGCCTGCTCCAGCGCCTGCCTGATCGGCTGATTTGCAGGCGCCGTCCCGCTATTTGGGCTCGTTTTGGGCGAGGCAGCTTCCATCAAAAATCCCACTGTGTCTGTCTTTGGACTATCCTGAAACCAATCGCCGTGCGGCGCAACCGGCTTTCGAACTGGCGGCGCAGCGCCATGCATGTTGTGGCAGGGCTTCGCAGAACGCGTATTGACTCCTTTTTGCAATGCGGCATTTTGACTCTAGGAAATCTGTCAAGATGCACAGAGGCCCTATGAATGCAGTTGAACCAAACTGTTGCTTTTGCAGCGGATTCCGTCAATTTTGATGGGCAGCGCGGCATTTTTGTCAGTTGGTTCGGCGCGGCAAACCCGCAAAGCGGGAGCCGCAGTTTCGAAACGCAGGGGAAAAGCCAGTCTTTTGTTTCGACCAATGGGGGTTCTGTATCGTGAAAAAGCAAGTACGTAGCCGTTCGAAAATCATTGCCGCTCTCAGTCTTTCGACCGTTCTGGCCGGCATCGCCGCACCAACGTCGGTTTTTGCGCAAGATGCTGCGCCGCAGCCCGCCGAAGAGGCGCCGACAAGCGGCTTTGAAGAGATCATCGTGACCGCGCAGCGCAAGGCTGAAAACGTTCAGAAAGTGCCGATCGCCATTCAGGCTTTGGGCTCGGACTTCCTCGCCAACCGTCAGGTGAAAGGGCTTTCCGATTTCGCCGCGTTGCTTCCTTCGGTCTCATTCGCGGGCATCGGGCCTGGCCGTAATGAAGTTTACTTCCGCGGCATCGTTCCAGCGGGCGGCGCTTATGCCTCAAGCGGTTACTATCTCGATGAAATCCCCATCACCGGTGCCGAAGTTCCGGACATCTTTGCTTACGACGTAGATCGCATCGAAGCGCTGGGCGGGCCGCAAGGCACGCTGTTTGGCGCAGGCTCGCTCGCCGGCGTGATCCGCATCATCACCGCCAAGCCCAAGATGGGCAAGTTTGAATTCGGCGCAGACACCGAGATCAACAAGTTCGGCAAGGGCGCAGTTGGTAGCACGATCAAGTCGTTCATCAACGTTCCGATCAGCGATACAATCGCGGTGCGCGCGATGGCCTACTACCGCAAGGAAGGCGGCTATATCGACAACGTGCCCAACAATGGCCTGAACAACAGAGGCCAGCCTTTGGTTCTGGGTCTTGGCGACAACAATCCCGCCACCTCGTTCACGCTCAACAACGCTGCCATCGCCAAAAAGGACTACAACCCGGTTTACGAGTACGGCGGGCGCGTATCGCTGTTGTGGGATATTGCCGATGGCTGGGACATTACGCCATCGATCACCGCGCAGCGCCAGATCTCTTATGGCTACTTCGGCTTCGATCCGCGACTCGGCGATTTGCAGGTTCATGACTTCGACCTGACCCGCCAGGACGACAAATGGTATCAGGCCGCGCTCACCATCCACGGCCACATCGGCGACTTCGATTTGGTTTCGGCAACGGGCTATTTCAGCCGCAACCGCAAGACCAACAACGACTACACCTACTACACTGTCACTTACGACAGCTTTGGCGCAGGATACGAAAGCTACCTGCAATTCTTTGATCGCGCAGGCTGTTCGGGTTCGGGTGCGACACTGCGGTGCAACACCCTGATCAATCCGACCCAGTACTTCAGAAACAATAACGGCAACCAGAAGTTCACGCAGGAACTGCGCCTGACCACGCCGAAGACGTGGCCATTCGACGTTACCCTTGGTGGATTTTACCAGCGGCAATCGAACCAGACAAACAACTTCTACTCGATTCGCGGGCTCGACCAGATCGTTGGCTACACCGAAGGTGGTGGCGGCGACAACAATCCTGCAGGCTTCGGCATTCCCCAGGCACAGGGCGGCACGATGATCCTCGGCACGCCCGCCGTGCGTGAAGACGGGTTCTACATCACCGAGAATGATACGCTTTATCACGATACGGCAGTCTTCGCCGAAGCGCACTACAACGTCACGCCCGAGATCAAGCTTACCGGCGGTGTCCGCTATTTCTGGACCGACTTCGAAATCACCGGTTTTGCCGGTGTGGCAAGCTCGGCCCTGAACGCGCCGACGATCTTCACGCCGACCGGCGGCATCGGCTGCCCCCTGCCCCTCACCGGCGCGCGGCTTGAATGCCGCAATGTCAACCGGCTCGATCCGCTCAGCGTCGGGCGTTACAAGGAACAGGGTCAAACCCACAAGGTCGTGGTCGATTGGTCGATTACGCCCGACAAGCTGGTCTACTTCAACTATTCGACCGGCTTCCGGCCTGGCGGCTTCAACCGCCCGCTGCGCATTCGCGCTACCACTACCCTGCCGGCAGTGGTTGTTGCCGCGCCTGGGTTCAAGTCTGAAACGCTCACCAACTTCGAACTCGGCTTCAAAACCACCTGGAACAACATCTTCCGCTTCAACGGAGCGATTTACTTCGAAAAATGGAACAATATCCAGTATGGCGTGGTCGTCGCGGGTGCGCAGGGCGCTGGCTACACCGGCAATGCGGGTCAAGCCGAAGTCAAGGGCTTTGAATTTGACGCGGACCTGCGGCTTGGCAAATTTACCGTCACCACCAGCGGTGCTTACAACGACGGCAAGTTGAAGGGCGACTTCTGCAACTTTGTCGCCGACCGCGCAGCTCAGACGATCGCGCAACTTTCTGCCTGCTCGGCCAATACCTTCGTCGATACCAATGGCGTCATCGTGACCGGCGATCCGAACTCCGGCACCAACATTGGCACCCCCACTGTTGCGGCCGCCAACGGGACCCGTCTGCCACGTCAGCCCAAGTTCAAGGGCACGACAACGATCCGCTACGATACCGATCTCGGCTCGTATCGCGCCTACGTCCAAGGCGCGGTACTCTATCAGACCGGCGCGACGCAGGATCTGAACGTCGCAAACAACGCGCTGTTTGGCAACACGCCGGGCTTCGTCAGCTTCGATTTCTCAGCAGGGGTCCGCAAAGAAAACTGGACGATGGACCTGTTTATCCAGAACGCGTTTGACCGGCGCGGACAATTGACCAGGAACACCTTCTGCTCGATCCAGTTCTGCAGTGACTCAACCCGTACGTTCATCATCCGGCCGCAGTTCTTCGGCCTCAAGGTCGGCTACCGCTACTGAGCCGAACACCTCTGACATAAAAAAGCCCTCCGCAGTTCAGGCTGCGGAGGGTTTTTTTGTTATCTGGAGAGGCGCTTGAGCACGCCTTGCTCCAGCGCCAGGCGCGAAGCCCCCGCCCCTCAGCTCATCTGCAACGGCAATGTCCGCAAACGCTTGCCCGTGGCATCATGGATCGCATTGGCAATCGCGGGGATCACTGGCGGCAGCGCCGGCTCGCCAAGCCCGGTGGGCGGATTGTCGGTCTTGACCCAGGTGATCGCCACGTCTTCCGGCGCCATCTCGATCCGCATCATCGGAAAGTCCAAGAAGTTCTCCTGAGCCACCGCGCCTGCTTCCTGCACGATCGGTTGCCAGACCAGCGCCTGCGCGATGCCATCGATCGCCGCGCCCTGCATCTGGTGCTCAGCGTTGAGCGGGTTGATCACTTGCGCGCCGATGTCGCCCGCGACCCACACTTTGTCGACCTTCACCGCGCCGTCCGCCACGGTCACATCAACCACTTCGGCAAAATAGCCGCGGTGACTGAAATAGAAGCCAAAGCCCCGGCCCTTGCCCTTCACGGTGGACGGCTTGCCGGTCCAGCTGGCGAACTTGCACACCGCATCGATCACGCCGCGCGCGCGCGCTGTGCTGAATTCGGGCTCGCCCTCTTCGGCGCGTGGCAGCATCTTGGGCCCCCCCAGCGTGCGGCGCATCAGCTCGGGCAGATCGAGCCCGGCGGCCGCCGCCACTTCGGCCAGGAAGCCTTGAAACACGAACGCCATGGCATTGGAGGTCGGCGCGCGCAGCCAGCCGGTTGCCAGGTTGGTGGCGATGAACGACATGCCATAATCGACATCGGCGATCACCGGCCCCGGAAACTCGTGCGCGTTCATCTCGGCGGCGCGGATCGGCTTGCCGCCCGCGCCAAAGGTGATGAAATGGTCCTTGAGCGCGATCATCGCGCCGCTGGCATCTATCCCTGCGATGAGGCGGTGCCAGCCGCCCGGGCGATAGTAATCATTGCGCATATCATCCGTGCGATCAAAGATCAGCTGGACCGGCCGGCCCGGCATGGCTTTGGCGGCCTGCGCCACCATCACCATGTAATCGTTCATCAACCGCCGCCCGAAGCCGCCGCCGATGCGTGTCAAGTGCACGGTAATCGCCTCGGGCGCGATGCTCATCACGCGGGCGACGTCCTTGATCCCTTCTGCCGGCCACTGCGACGGTGCCCAGATCTCGAGTTTGCCGTCGGCGTGCATGAGCGCGGTGCAGTTCTGCGGCTCCAGCGTCGCGTGCGACAGGATCGGATAGGCATAGTCCGCCGTGATCGTTTTGGCCGCGCGCGCCAGCGCCGCATCGGCATTGCCCGCCTTGAATAGCGAGCTTTGCGGCGCACTGCCCAGCAGCGCTGCAGCCTGCTTGGCATAGCCTGCGGTCGAGAAGCCGGCTTGCGCCGCGCTGTCCCACTCGACCGTCAGCTTCTCGCGCACCTTGTTCGCGCGCCACCAGCTGTCGGCCACGATCAGCACCGCGTCGTGCTTGCCCGCCGGGACTTCGCCGCTGTTCACGGGTACCACCGCGCTAATGCCGCGCTGTTGCCGCACTAATGCGTCACTAAACTGTCTTATTGTGCCACCTTGCACCGGGCATTTGACCATCGCGGCATAGACCATGCCGGGCAGCCGCGTATCGATGCCAAACAGCGGCGCGCCGCGCACGATCGCGGGCGTATCCACGCCGGGCTGCGATTTTCCAATGATACGAAAGGTTTCCGGGGATTTGAGCGGAACCTTCTCAAGATCAGGGGCCGCGATCTTGACCGCCTCAGGCGCAAGCGACGCATAGGTTGCGCGCCGCCCGCTGGCTTTGTGGATCACTTCCCCCGCCTCGGTCGTCAGGCTAGCGGCGGGCACCCCCCACAGTTTTTCCGCTGCTAAAACAAGCATTTGCCGCGCTCCCGCGCCGGCCTGCCGCGCGGGCATCCAGTTGAACGGCGTTGCCCAGCTGCCACCGGCAATCTGCATGCCATAGAGCTTCTCGTTGGTATCAGCCTGGCGAATCCGAATCTGGCTCCACGAAACGTCGAGCTCCTCGGCGATCAGCATCGGCAGCATCGTCTTGATGCCCTGCCCGATCTCGGGATTCTTGGCCTCGATGATGAAGGTATTGTCCGGCGCGATGTGGATGAACGCGCCGAGCAGCGCTGGTTCGCCAGTGCCCGCCGCCGCGCGGGCCAGCGTCAGCCGCGCTTCGAACGTGAGCGCCGCGCCGCCCGCGATGGTGGCTGCAATGAACGACCGGCGATTGAGGGAAACCGTGCTCATGCCGCTTCTCCCGCTGCTTCGAGGATCGCCTTGCGAATGCGCAGATAGGTCGCGCAGCGGCAGATATTGCCGCTCATCCCGGCGGTGATATCATCAGCGCTCGGCTTCGGTGTGCGGCTGAGCAGCGCGGTGGCCGACATGATCTGCCCCGCCTGGCAATATCCGCACTGCGGCACGTCGAGCGCGGTCCATGCGGCAACAACCTTTTTGCCCACCGGCAAGCTGGCAACATCCTCAATCGTCACGATCGCCTTGCCCGCAGCGTCCGCGATCGGGGTCTGGCAAGCACGCACCGCCTCGCCATCAAGCAGCACGGTGCACGCGCCGCACAGGCCCGCCCCGCAACCGAACTTGGTTCCCACCAAGGCCAGCTCCTCGCGCAGAACCCACAGCAGCGGCTTGTCGGCATCGGTCTCTATTGTCCGCGGCGTGCGGTTCACCGTCAGCGTGATCGGCATGGTGCATCCCCTATTTCCGGTCCGGGCCGGGCGTCCGCGCCAGTCCCCGTTCGCGTGGCATTCTACGGTATCAATTTGGCCGCCACCAGCCGTGATCTTTCGGCGGCGACAACATTTCCGCTTTTGCGGCCGCTGGCGCGCACTCCCGCGATCTCGCTGGCGGCGAACGGCGCGACTTTCCGCGCGTAGCCGGGAAAGGTCATGGCATGATTGAGTACATCGGCAATCGCCTGATCGGATAGCGAAGCCACCGCCGGCATCATCCCGTTGATCGGCTTGCGGTCGACGATGATCGGACCGTAGAGTCCGTTGATCAAGACCATCGCGAGATAGCGCCGCCCGTCCGGCGATGAAGCGATCTGGGGCACTCGGCCGGCAAGGCGGGGAAATTGGCCGGGCAGCCCCGCGCCTGCCGTTTGATGGCACATCGAAAATTGCGCGGCAAATGTCTGCTGGCCGGTCGCCCATGCAGCTTGCGGCGCAACCAGAGCGGCCATCGCCGCCAACGCCCTTATCATGGCCCCCACATAAGCCCCCAGATACGCCCAAACTGCGGTAACCGCGCTGCAACGCAATATCGTGTGCATCACGGGAGGCCCGGTCAAGCGCTGTTCTGCGCATTGACAGCGCTAAAGTACCTTTCCGAGCGAGAGGTATGGCGGGGGTGAAGGCCCTGTGTTAAATGTGCTGCAATGGAAGTAGCAACGCAACATAGCGGAAACTTGCGGCCGGGCACATATGCGCGCGGAACCGAGACCGTCGATGCCATCCTCAATGCCGCGCACACCGTCTTGATCGAAGAAGGGGCAAGCGCGTTTACCTTGCGGCGAATTGCGGCGGCGAGCGGCATGAAAGTCGGCAATGTGAGCTATCATTTCCCGCGTAAGGAAATGCTGGTCCAGATCCTGCTCGACGAGATGCTGGATAATTACGACAAAATTCTGGAAACTCGCGTCCGCCAGCCGGATCTGAGCGACGAGGAGCGCTTGCGGCTGATCATCGTCATCTGTCTTGAAGATATTTCAGGCAAGCGTACGACGCGGTTATTTACCGAGCTTTGGGCTTTGGCCAATCACAACGGGTTCATCGCTGGCCGGGTTCATGCATTTTATCAGCGTATTCACGACTTCATCGGCGAGATCGTCGCCGCGCTCAATCCCGCGCTGTCGCCCGACGATGTCCACACTGTCGCGCTTTACATCAGCGCGTCGATGGAAGGGGCCACCCCGTTTCTTGGCTTTGAAAAGCCATGGGAGGCAAAGATGCCCGCCATCATCAGGCTGGCATCGCATGCGCTGATCGGTCTTGCCAAGACGATTACCCCTGCCGAAATCGCGGGCCTGCGCGCGCATGTCGCGGCAAGTTCATAAGCTTGCAAAAAAGCGCTTGACTAAAACTGGACGTCCGTCAAACCTTGGCTGCGAGCGAGTCTTCGCATGTGCGTTATGAAACGCGCGGCAAATTGGTTTCACTTCTGGTTTAAGCATATTGGGGGCCCGGCAAAATGACGTTCTTAGCCAAGTCCAAGCGCAGCGCCGTGATCCGGCGATCTTTCCTTTCTGCTATGGCGCTGGTGATCGCGTCTGCACCCGGCGCGGCCTCGGCCGCGCCGCCACTTGAGCCTGATGTCGAAGCTCCACCGGCCACCATCCCGGCGCCAAAGCCGAGCTGGGTCTATGTCAACCGCGGCTTCGGCACGCCGGGTTTTTCGATTTGGGATACCGCCACAGGCAAGATGCTCGGTCTGATCGAGGGCAGCTGGCTTGCCGACATGGAGATCGATCCGGCGGGCAAGGCGTATTATGTCGCTGAAACCTTCTGGTCGAAGGGCTTTCGCGGCACCCGGCAAGACATGGTCACGGTCTATGATGGTGCGTCGCTCAAACTGCAGACCGAGATCGCCATGCCGGGCCGCATCCTGGTCGGCTCGCGACTGAAGAATTTCGTGGTCAGCGACGATGGCTCGACCGGTTATGTCTACAATCTCAGCCCGGCTTCATCGGTCAATGTGGTTGATCTGGCCAAGCGTAAGTTTGTGCGCAACATCGAGTTGCCCGGTTGCGCCAGTTTGATTTCCAATCCCGGCGTTGGCTTCTCTGCGCTGTGCTCTGATGGTTCGATGGCCACGGTTTCCACAGCCGGGGCAAAGCCGGTGATCACCCGCAGCGCGCCCTTCTTTGCCGCCACCGACGACCCGATCTTCGATAACTTCGTGGTCGACAAGGCCAAGAAGGAGGCTGTGTTCCTCACCTATACTGGCCTGATCTACACAGCGTCGCTGGGGGCGAATCCAAAGATCGCCGAGCCATTTTCGATTCAAGAGGCCGCTGGGGTCCGCAAGGGCGACACCAAGCCGCTGGATATTAATTGGTATCCCGGCGCGCGTCAGCAACTGGCCGTCCATGCTGCGACCGGTCATGCGTTCGTGCTGATGCACATGGGCGAATACTGGACCCACAAAGCTGAATGTAACGAGATCTGGGAAGTCGATCTGGCCGCGAAGAAAGTGGTCCGCCGCATGGTTCTGGAACGGTCGTTCGCAAACATCGCCATTACCCAGGAAGCCGCGCCGAAGATCATCGTTTCCGGTGAAGACGGTGCGTTGGTCATCCTCGATGCCAAGACCGGTGAAGAGAAGTTCAAGATCAAGAGCGCTGGCAACGGCGTGCTCCGCACGGTCGGGCCTTCATGATCTGGGGCGGCATGACCGGCATGGAGACCTTGCCCAGCATTGCGGGCGGCTTGGCCATGTTTGGTCAGGTGGCGGCGGTGGCGGTGGGTCTCGTGTTCGTTCAGGCCGCGATTGCCAAACTGCGCCACCGCGATCTTTTTCCCGGCGTGCTGGCAAACTACCGCCTTCTGCCCGGATCATGGATCGCGCCAGTGGCGGTGGTGCTTCCTTGGGCTGAGCTCGTCATCGGGCTGGCGTTGCTTGCGGGGGGGCAACCCCTTGCGATATTGCCAGCGGCCTTGCTGCTCTGTGCGTTTGCCGCCGCGATGGCGGTCAATATCGCGCGCGGGCGAAGGCAGATCGATTGCGGCTGCGGCCGCTCGCAGCTGCGCCAGCCGCTTAGCTGGCTGCTCGTCGCCCGCAACCTCGTGCTCGCGGCGATGCTCTTGCCCCGATTGCTCCCTGCACCGACCAGTTCAGCGCTTGATTTGGGGCTGGCGCTGGCCGGCGGCGTCGGCCTGTTTACGATCACCATGCTGTTCAATGCGATCGGCGCGCTGGCCGCGTCGCCAATTTCAGGTCCAGCTCCCGGCCCCGTTTCGGGCGCACTCACCGCCCGGCGGAGATAACCCACCATGCTTGCCACGCTCCTCGTTTCCAATATCGTCGCCTGGGTTGTCATCCTCCTGCTCGGCGTCGCCATGCTGGCGTTGGCGCGACAGGTCGGCGTGCTCCACATGCGCGTGGCACCGGCGGGCGCGCTCACCACAGCGGGCGGCCCGGCTGTCGGCAGTGCCAGCACCGCGCTGCCGGCGACCACGCTTGACGGCGCCAAGATCACCATCGGTGGTCATGCCCACGGCACCCCGCTGCGGCTGCTGATGTTCGTTTCCGCATCTTGCCCGATGTGCAAGGCGCTGATCCCGATGGCAAAATCGTTTGCAAACGACGAGCGTGTGCAGCTTATTTTCATCGGCGACGACGAGCCGGCCGTGCAAAAGGCGATGATCGCACAGCATGGCTTGAGCGCCTATCCCTTCGTCAATGGCCCTGATGTGGGGCAGGCTTACGAGGTCGGCAAGTTGCCTTATGCGGTGCTGATGGGCGAGGACGGCATGATCTTGTCAAAGGGGCTCGTGAACAGCCGCGAGCATCTCGAAAGTCTTGTCATTGCGCATGAAATGGGCCTGCGCTCGGTTCAGGACTACATCGGAAAATTGAAGGCTGTCGGGGCCTGAAGCGCCTCGACCAAGCAACCACAGCGTTATCCAGTTATCGGCAATTTAATTGAGTTACAGGGGACAAGTTCATGAAGATGTTCGATCCTGATGCCATGGGCGAAAAGTTCCTCCGCCGCTTCGCGGGCGGCACCTCGCGCCGCGGCATCCTAGCGCGGCTTGGCGTGGCGCTGGTCGCGGCGCCCGTGTTTCCGTTGCTGCCGGTCAGCCGGGCAGAGGCGGCCAAGCCTGATCGCTCGCCCGAGGCGAAGACGGCGTTTGCCCGCAACGCCCAGACCACCGACGACACCAAGTGCACCTATTGGCGCTATTGCGCGATCGACGGTTCGCTCTGCAGCTGCTGCGGCGGCGGGCTCCACAGCTGCCCGCCGGGGGCCGAGCATTCGCCCGTGTCATGGGTCGGCACTTGCATCAATCCCGAGGATGGCCGCGCCTATCTGATCGCCTACCGCGATTGCTGCGGCAAGTCGATGTGCGGGCAGTGCGGCTGCGACGGCACCGACCGCGAAACCCAGCTTTACGTGCCGCAGCTCAACAATGATATCATCTGGTGCTTCGGCACCACCAGCATGGAATATCATTGCTCGACAGCGGTTCTGATCGGGTCAGCCTGATCGGCTGTTCGCGCGCGGATAAACGCGATATGATGCAATACATGGGTATGGGATTTCGCGTATTTCTGGGCATTGGCGCTGCCGCCGCGCTATCGGCGGCGGTGCTTCGTGCGCAGCCTGTGCCGATAGCCGCACAGGCGCTTCCTGCGATCCATCATCCTGAAAAGATGCAGGATCCTGAATTCGCGCGCAGTAGCTATGTCGAACATTGCGCGGGCTGCCATGGGGTGGCGGGTTCATCGATTCCCGCCAATCTGCCCGAACTCAAGGACCGGGTCGGCTGGTTTATGTGCACACCCGAAGCACGGGCCTATCTGCTGCGCCTGCCCAATGTCGCGCACAGCCGCATCACCGACAACGAAGCACTCGCAGACCTCATGAATTTCGTGGTGTTCGAGCTGGGCGGCGATAGCGTGCCCGCCGGAGCCAAGCCATTTACCGGCCCCGAACTTGCCCATGAACGCCAGTTTGCGCTGATCGGCCCCGGTCTGAAGGCGGAGCGGACACGGCTGGTCAAAGAGGTGATCCGCAAATGTCGTGCGCCTGCCTCGCTCAGCCTGCAATACCCGCACGGCCCGAAATGATCGCCCCGACACCCGCCGCGATTCTCCAGTTTCTGCTCGATGGCGCGCGCGCGGGAACAGCCGGCACGCTGATCACGCTGACCGGCATTACCGGCGCATCGTCGCGCGGGATCGGCACACAGATGGCGGTGCTGGAGGATGGACGCCACCTCGGTTCGTTCTCGGGCGGCTGCATCGAAGGCGCGGTGATTGCCGAGGCGCAGGACGCGCTCGCTGCGGGCAGGGCGCGCACGGTCCGCTTCGGCTCAGGCTCGCCCTATATCGATATCCGCCTGCCCTGCGGCGGGGGCATCGACCTCACTTTCTGCCCGCGGCCCGATCCCGGCACGCTGGCCGACATGCTCGATCGGCTGGCGCGGCGCGAACCTGCGCAGCTGCGGATCGATGGCGATGTGATCCGCGATTATGTTCCGCCGCTGCGCCTGATCGCACTGGGCCACGGCGAGGACCTCGTCGCGCTGACCCGTCTGGCGCGGGCGTTCGGCATCGATGTGCTTGCCTTTGCCCCCAGCGGCGACATTCACGCGCACGGCGCAGACGGAATTGCGCCGCTCGCGACCCCCACATCGCTACCCGCCCTCACCAGCGACCCTTGGACCGCGTTCGTGTTCCTGTTCCACGATGCCGATTGGGAAGAAGCGCTGCTGCCGCAAGCCCTCGCGCTTCCCGGCTTTTACCACGGCGCGGTCGGCAGCGCGCGCACACACCGCGCGCGCATCACCTCGCTCCGTTCGGCAAACGTGCCTGCAGAACGGATCGAGCGCCTGCGCGGCTCGATCGGCCTCATTCCGGCCACACGCGATCCCGCCACGCTCGCGCTCTCGATTCTGGGCGAACTGGTGCAGGATTATCAGGCCTGCGCCGCCGCGCCGCAGTGGAACCTCGCGGTGAACACGCCTGAAAGTCGCTGACGCTTTGGCGTCCGCCGATTTTTCGGGAATAGCGCTGGTTCTGCTAGCCGCCGGACAAGGCACGCGCTTTGGCGGAGGCAAGCTGGCAGCGCCGCTGGCGGGGGAGCCGGTCGCACGCCACGCTGCGGCCATGCTCGGCGCGCTCCCCTTCGCCGCCCGGTTTGCGGTGGTCAGCCCGCACACGCCCGATCTTGGCGCGCTGGGATTTGGCGCGCTGATGCTCGAACCGTCCGGCGCGCCGCAATCGCGCTCGCTCGCGATCGGGGTCGGCGCCGCGCAGGCGATGGACGCGCGCGCGGTGCTGGTCGCGCTGGCGGATATGCCTCTGGTAACGTCCGGGCACATTGAAGCTCTTGTCGCCAGCTTCGATGGCAAACTGATCGCCAGCAGCGCAGCGGGCCGCCCGATGCCGCCGGCGATCTTTGCCGCCTCTTACTTCCCCGCGCTTGGCAAGCTTTCGGGAGACAGAGGCGCGGCCAGTTTGTTGGCCGGAGCGCCATCCATCGCCATCTCCGCCGCCGAAGCGCTCGATATCGATTATCCCGCAGACCTCGCCAAAGCCGAGGCGCAGCTCGCCCGCCGTTAGCCGATCAGGACTTCGGCCGCTCATAGACGACCTTGCCGCCGAGGATGGTCATATCGACCTTGCCCTTCAGAAACATCTCCTCCGGCGCGGTGAGCGGATCGAACGGCAGCACCACCATGTCGGCCAGCTTGCCCGGCTCGATCGTGCCCTTGATCTTCTCTTCCCACGAGAGATAGGCGCCATTGGCGGTGTACATCCGGATCGCCTCGCTGCGCGACACCGCTTCTTCGGGCCCGCGCACCGCGCCGCTCGGCCCCTTGCGCGTAAACGCGGCATAGAGCCCGACCATCGGCCCGATCGGCAGGTTGTCGCTGCTGAAGGCCATGAACAGGCCGAACTTCTTCACCGGCGTGGCAATCGCGTTGTTGTGCGCCAACCGCCAGTCGTCGAGCAGCGCGGCATAGCGATCATCGAGATTGTAGAGGAAGTTGGGCTGCTGCGAGATCATCACATGATCCTGCGCCATCGTCGTCATCGTCTCCTCGGGCGGCATGATCGTAAAGTGATCCGTGAACCAGCGCCGATCGGCCGGGGCATGAGCCGGATCGGGAATGGTCGTCAACGCATGATGATAGGCCTTGATCGTCTGCACAATCGCGGCATCGCCAATGCAGTGTATGCCCATCTGCCAGCCAAGCTTGGCGGCACTGTCGACCAGCTCTTGCAGCTCGGCATCGGTAAAGCGCCCCTTGCCGCGAAAGCCGGGCTGGCCTTTATAGTCGGTCAGCAGCCATGCCGTTGGCCCGGTAAAGCCGCCATCCACCGCATTCTCGCCGATTGCGCCGAGCCGCAGACGGGTGTCACCATAGCCAGTGTGATAGGGAAATGCCTTCAGCCGCGCCGCGCCGGGATGAATGATATACATCGTGATGCGCGGCAGTTGATCGCCCATCGTGGCATAGATTTCGCGCGCGCGCTTCCACGTCATGTTCGAACCGCCCCACAGCGGATCGAGATCTTTGCTGTCGGTGCCGCCCTTGCCCAGAGGCTCGTCATCGATGGTGCCGCTGGCATCGTGCAGGCTGGTGATGCCCAGCGCCAGCATCTCCTTGAGCCAGGTGATCGTGGGCCCGCGCATCGCCTCCCAGCCCGGATCGGGAATGAACTTTGAGACCACGTCCATGCGCTCGCGGATAATCCCGCTGGGCTCGCCGCCCGCGTCCCGCTCGATCAGGCCCGTGGCTGGCTCGGGCGTGCTCTTATCCACTTTGGCAATGCGAAACGCGGCAGAATTGTAAGCCGCCGAGTGCGAGCCTGCGCGCAGCAGGGCGACCGGGTTGTTCGGTGCGGCGGCATCAAGGTCGGCGCGCGAAAGATTGCGCTTTTCGGAAAAGTTCGATTCCTGCCAGCCATAGCCGGTGATCCACTTGCCCGGCCCAAGCTCTTTCGCCTTGGCGCGCAGCATGGCCTGCACCTCGGCGATGCTCGTGGCGGCTTCGACGGCAATGTCATTGGGCGAGACGGGCTTGGGATGAACGTGCGTATCGTTGAACCCGGGCATCAAGGTGCGGCCCTTGAGATCGATCACCTTGGCGGCGGTAAAGGCCTCCAGCAGATCTTCGCCGCCCACCGCGAGGATTTTCTCGCCGCGCACGGCCACCGCCGTTCGCACCGAAAACGCCGGATCGACCGTCAGCACTTGCGCATTGTGCAGGATGAGATCGGCCTGCTCTTTTGCGGCAACCGGCGCGGCCAGCCCGGCGATGGCAGCACTCACCGCAAGCCCTGCAACGATCCGGCGCATGTTCATGTCATCAACCCCCAATTCTGAACCCTTGTCCAGTTTGCTATCAGGCGCATTTTTCCCTGTCTAATCCTAAAGCGCTCAGAAGCTCTTGGGCAGGCCCAGCACGTGCGTCGCCACATGGCTCAGGATCAGGTTGGTCGAAATCGGCGCGACTTGATAAAGCCGGGTCTCGCGAAACTTGCGCTCGATGTCGTATTCCTCGGCAAAGCCGAACCCGCCGTGCGTCTGCACACACATGTCGGCGGCATACCATGAGGCCTCCGACGCCAGCATCTTGGCCATGTTCGCCTCGGTCCCCGCCGGATCGCCTTCGTCAAACAGCCGCGCCGCATGATCAACCGCGAGCGCCGCCGCTGTCGTCTGCACATAAGCGCGCGCGATCGGAAACTGCACGCCTTGGTTTTGCCCGATCGGCCGGCCAAAGACTTCGCGCGTCCCCGCGTAAGCGCTGGCGCGGTCGATGAAAAAGCGCGCGTCGCCGATGCATTCGGCGGCAATCAGGATGCGCTCGGCATTCATGCCTGAGAGGATATAGCGAAAGCCCTTCCCCTCCTCGCCGATCAGGTTGGCCGCAGGAACGCGCAGGTCATCGAAAAACAGCTCGGTTGTCGCATGATTGAGCATCGTGCGGATCGGGCGGATGGTCAGGCCATTGCCAAGCGCTTCGCGCATGTCGACCATCAGCACGCTGATCCCGTCGGTGCTTTTTGCGCAGTCTTCGCGCGCAGTGGTGCGGACCAGCAGCACCATGAGATCGGAATGTTCGGCGCGGCTGATCCAGATCTTCTGGCCATTGACCACATAGTGATCGCCCTCGCGCCGCGCGAAGGTGCGGATGCGCGTGGTGTCGGTGCCGCTGGTCGGCTCGGTCACGCCAAACGCCTGCAGCCGCAGCGCGCCGCTGGCCACAGCAGGCAGATATTGCGCTTTCTGCGCCGCCGATCCGTGGCGCAGCAGCGTGCCCATGGTATACATCTGCGCATGCGCTGCGCCGCCGTTGCAGCCGGAACGGTGCACTTCCTCCAGAACCGCCGTCGCCGCCGCCAGCCCCAGGCCCGAGCCGCCGTACTCCTCGGGGATCAACACCGACAACCAGCCTTCGCTGGCCAGCGTCGTCACAAACTCGGTCGGATAGCGCCGATCGCGGTCCAGTTCCTGCCAGTAAGCTCCCGGGAACCCGGCGCAGAGGCGGCGCACGCCCTCGCGCAGATCGGGAAAGCTTTGTTCATGCGATGCGGCGGTCATGGCGTTGCGGTCCTCTCTTAGTGCAAGGGGCGTTTCCATAAAGCCGGACCTGCTGCAACCACCCAATCAAACAGGCGGCGCCAAGCGACGGACCTTGGGCGGCCCGCTTATCAGCCGCGCCTTACCCCGCCTGCGCGTGCTTCCAGTCGCGCTTGATCTTCTTGGCCAGGCTCCATTTGTGCACTTCGGTGGGGCCGTCATAGATGCGGAACGCGCGGATTTCGCGGTAGATCTGCTCGACAATCGTATCGTCGGTCACGCCCGTGCCGCCCATCACCTGCACACAGCGATCGGCAATGCGCTGCAAATG
The DNA here is from genome assembly GCF_945870625.1 of Novosphingobium sp. Chol11. Lineage (GTDB taxonomy): Bacteria > Pseudomonadota > Alphaproteobacteria > Sphingomonadales > Sphingomonadaceae > Novosphingobium. The sequence continues at coordinate 53,820 of NZ_CAMBTS010000008.1, forward strand.
CTCCGACACCGCGACTTTGGCCATCGAGCTTTCGACCGTGCCCAGAGCGCCGGTATCAAGCACATCGGCGCACCAATCGATCATCAGCTCGCTCTGTTTGAGCTCGATCATGTTCTCCGCCAGCATGAAACCCACGCCCTCATGATCGATCAGCGGCTTGCCGAACGCCATACGGCGGTTGGCATAGTCGCTGGCGATCTCGTGCGAACGGATGCAGCAGCCCAGCCAGCGCATGCAATGCGATAGGCGAGCAGGCGAAAGGCGGATCTGCGCATATTTGAAGCCCTCGCCCGATTGCCCCAGCATCTGATCGGCCGGCACACGCAGATTGTCGATGGTGAGGGTAGCGTGGCCGCCGGGCATCGAGCTGTCGATGGTATGCGGCACATGATCGATGCGGATCGCGGGATCAGGCAAATCGACGAGGAAAAGGCACGCGCCTTCCGCCGACTTGGCCATGACAATGCCGACGCTCGCGCCCTGATACCCGGTGATGAATGCCTTGCGGCCATTGATCACCCAGTGATTGCCATCCTGATGACACGTCGTCTGCATCATCGAAGGGTCCGACCCCGCGCCGCCCTCTGCCGCAGGCTCGGTCATCAAAAACGATGAGCGCGCGCGCCCCTCGACCAGCGGCGCCAGGAAATGCGCCTTCTGCTCGGGCGTGCCGACATGGCCCAGCAGGTACATGTTGCCCTCATCCGGCGCCATCGTGTTCACCGCCAGCGGCCCCAGCGGCGACAGCCCCGAACGGATCAGCACCGTGGCCGTCTCGCGCTGCGTCAAATGGCTGCCATCGGCCAGAATATGCGGCGTCAGCACCCCCGCCGCGCGCGCCTTGTCCTTCATTTCCAGCACCAGCTCGTCGCTGGGCCCATGCCCATCTCCGCGCGCGCGGGGGTCCTTCTCGTAAGGAATGATCTCGGAGCGAACGAACGCCTCCACCTTGTCAGCAATGGCTAGGGCACGTTCGGTCATCACTTCGCTCCTCGATTGATCGCCAACGCGCTAACCACGCTTCGCGCGATGCGTCACCCAGTGTTTTCGGGAGGGTCGGCGCACACTCCCAAGTTCGTCACCCCGGCCTTGAGCCGGGGTCCCGCTGGCCACACGCGCGGCGGATGGTGCCATGCGGCTGTTTGCCTCCGGCGGGCAAGGGCCATTGCCCTTGCATCCCGTGAATTTGCGCGAAATCCTCTGCAAGAAAGTTGACAGAGTTGACACCGTGTCAACTTTTGTTTTGTCCATCAAGTATATGATATTGCTATTTAAAAATTGAAATCACTTACAGGTTACACTTGTGCATTTGCAATCAGTGAGCGTGGTCGACGATGACAAAGAGCTTGGACTGCAAAAGCCTTTGCCTCATTGTACCAGACCAGCGGCATGTAGGAAAATCATGGCTGGCGGGGCGGCGTTAGACCAATTGGAAACCGATCAACACGTGCACTGTCAGCGCAATTCCATGAACCCAGGCATGGCATGGCTCAAGGACTGAACGGGAGAACCCAAGATGATCAAGCTGACCTTCTGCCTGCACCGCCTGCCGCACCTCAGCCGGGCGGAGTTTCATGATTACTGGTTCAATACCCACGCACCGCTAGTGGCAAGCGTGCGCGAGGCGCTGAAAATCCGCCGCTATATCCAGCTACACTCGCTGCCCGATACGGAGGGCGCCCCCTTCGCCGCGGCGCGCGGCGCGCCCGAACCTTACGACGGCGTGGCACAGCTCTGGTGGGACACCGCCGAAGACCTCGCCACAAACACCCCCGAAGCGATCCGCGCCGGCGCGCTGCTGCTCGAAGACGAGCGCAAGTTCATTGACCTGCCCCGCTCCCCGCTCTGGCTGGGCGAGGAACGGGAGGTGTTTTGACGGGGGCTTTGTGCGCATGACCAAGGCGAGGTTGGGATGCGCGCCTTATCCGTCTCGCGGGGATCGACAAGCAGGTTCAAGTTTGGGGTTTTTGCACCTGTCACCGTAAATTCTGTCACCGTAACTCTGTCCCCGCAATCCCGCCGAGCGTTCGGGAGAACATTAACTTGAACCTAGCCCCAAAATTCCCCACCGAAAACCAATATGCGCAATGCCTGCATATGTATCTGAATTTTTCGGGGGGATTTTAATGTCAGTCTTTAGAACGTGCACCGCGCTTGTCGCGGCGGCCAGCCTATGTGCGTGCGCAACGATCACGCGCGGCAGCAAGCAGAAATTCGCGGTCACGTCGGAGCCTTCGGGCGCCGATGTCAAAATGACCAACGGTCTGAGTTGCACCACGCCGTGCAAGCTCAAGATCGACCGCAAGAGCGACTTCGTCGTGAATGTCACCAAGGCAGGCTTCGTGCCGGCCGAAGTCCGCGTTCAAGGTAAAGTCAAAGGCGGCGGTGTCGCGGCTGGTTTGGGCAATGTCTTGCTCGGCGGCGTGGTCGGGCTCGGTCTTGACGCCAGCACGGGCGCCAACCTCAACCTGACACCCAATCCCGTTGCGGTGAAGTTGGTGGCGATTGCGCCGCCTGCGCCTGTTGCTGCGCCAGCGCCGGATTCTGCAGCCCCGGTCGCACCTGCCGCTCCAACTGCAGACGCGCCTGCGACCGCTGCGCCAGCCGCGCCGGTCCCTGCTGCACCTTCTGCGCCAATTGCGCCTGCCGCACCTGCCGCGTCTGTTGCGCCAGCGGCACCCGCGACCAGCAACTAAGCTAAAGCCCCTAGCCTCCTCCCTGCTTATGGGGAGAGGCTAGGGCCAGGTTTCAAAAGGATGCGCTAACCCCCCTCAGCACTCCACCACATTCACCGCCAGCCCGCCTTGCGAGGTTTCCTTGTATTTGTCGCGCATGTCGAAGCCGGTTTGGCGCATGGTTTCGATCACTTTGTCGAGGCTGACCATGTGCTGGCCGTCGCCCAGCATGGCGAGGCGGGAGGCGTCTATGGCTTTGACCGCGCCCATCGCGTTGCGTTCGATGCAGGGGATTTGCACGAGGCCGCCGACGGGATCGCAGGTGAGCCCGAGATTGTGCTCCATGCCGATTTCGGCGGCGTTTTCGATCTGTTCGTTGCTGCCGCCCAAGACCGCGGTCAGCCCCGCCGCCGCCATCGAGCAGGCGACGCCGACTTCGCCCTGGCAGCCCACTTCCGCGCCCGAAATCGAAGCATTGCGCTTGTAAAGCGCGCCGATGGCGGCGGCGGTGAGCAGGAAGGTGCGCCGCCCGGCCTTGTCGCCGCGGTAACACACCTCGTAATAGCGCAGCACCGCCGGGATGATGCCCGCCGCGCCATTGGTAGGCGCGGTGACGACGCGGCCACCGGCGGCGTTTTCCTCGTTCACCGCCATCGCCCACAAGTTG